>JBNJHL010000184.1:0-4305 GCA_051748445.1 Bacillota bacterium | reverse complement strand
GCCATACAAAGGAAAAGGCGTTAAGTTTAAAGGAGAAATTTTACGGAGAAAAGCTGGTAAGTCAGCAGCTTCCGCTTAATAAATTTATCAACCACCTGGTGTTAAGCCAGGGAATTAATTCTTTAATTAAAGACAATGAAAAAAATAAAGAACAAAAAGGTTGCAAGCAGATTCAAAATCAAAAGAAGGGTAAGGAAAAGCGTTATTGGAACCGCAGAACTTCCTCGCCTGAGCGTATTCAGAAGCAACGAAAATATCTATGTGCAACTGATTGATGACTCTAAAGGGCATACGCTCCTGGCAGCATCTTCGCTTGATAAGGAAATTGCAGAAACAAAAGGCACGAAAAGCGAAATAGCCAAAGCCGTTGGCAAAAGAATTGCCGATAAAGCAAAAGATCAAGGTTTTGAGCAGGTAGTGTTCGACAGAAACGGATATAAATATCATGGTAGGGTTAAATCTTTGGCAGAAGGCGCCAGAGAGCAAGGACTTAAATTTTAATAAGATATGGCGAAAGTAAACGTAAAAAGGATAAAATCCAGTGAAATAGAATTTAAGGACCGGTTAGTCAGCATTCAACGCGTGACTAAGGTCAATAAAGGGGGGCGTACTTTTAGCTTCTCAGCTATTGTTGTGGTTGGTAATGAGAATGGTATTGTAGGTTATGGACTGGGCAAAGCCAAAGAAGTTACATCTGCCATAGCAAAAGGTGTGGATGATGCTAAGAAAAACCTCCTGGAAGTTCCGGTTATTAATGACACCTTACCGCATGCTCAAACTGGTAAATACAGCGGTGCAGAGGTGTTTATAAAGCCGGCGGCCCCAGGTACAGGTGTTATTGCAGGTGGCCCGATGCGTGCTGTACTCGAGAGTGTAGGCGTAAAAAACGTACTGGCAAAATCAAAAGGATCAGCCAACCCGCACTCCGTTGTTAAAGCAACGATTGATGCATTGGCGCAGATGCGTGATGCCAGAACAATAGCAGAACTGCGCGGCGTGGATTTGAATACGGTTTTTAACGGGTAATTCTAAAAAAGCAGCAAAATGAAGAAAATCAAAGTCACACAAATAAGAAGTCGTATCGATCAGCCTGCCAGGCAAAAGCGTACGCTGGACGCCTTGGGGCTACGAAAAATGCATCAGTCCAGAGAATTTACGGCAACACCGCAAATTGAAGGAATGATACGCAAAGTGCAGCATTTGGTAAAAATTGAAGAAGTATAATAACCGTTTAATACGTGAAAAGATATGGATCTGAGTAAACTAAAACCCGTAGAAGGATCAACAAAACCAAGAAAGCGGATTGCCCGCGGACAAGGTTGTAGCGGCGATACTGCCGGGCGCGGACACAAAGGCGCTAAATCAAGATCCGGATACAAAAGACGATTGGGATTTGAAGGAGGGCAAATGCCTATTTATCGCAGGCTCCCCAAATATGGTTTCAAAAACAGAAACCGTGTGGTTTATCGTCCCGTGAATTTGAATGTATTGCAGCGCCTTGTAGATGATAAATCTATTCAATCTGTAGATATCGACGTGCTTATTGATAATGGCCTGGCAAACAAAAATGACAGGGTGAAAATCTTAGGCAACGGAGAACTCAAAGCAAAGTTGGACGTAAAAGCACATGCATTCTCCAAATCTGCTGCCAGGGTGATTGAAGAGCAGGGAGGCAGTGCCACAAAAATCGAAGCTTAATGAAGAGATTAATACAAACCATACGGAATATTTCAAAAATTGAGGACCTCCGGAAACGCATCCTCTACACCATCGGTATCATTTTAATATATCGTTTGGGCGCTTATGTGGTTATTCCCGGTGTAGATCCTCATCAGTTGACTGCGCTTGAGAATCAAACCAGCGGCGGACTTCTGGGCTTGCTGAATATGTTTTCGGGAGGGGCTTTTTCGAATGCATCCATTTTTGCATTGGGAATTATGCCTTATATCTCCGCTTCTATTGTAATACAGCTTTTGGGAATGGCAATACCTTATTTCCAAAAACTGCAGCGGGAAGGCGAAAGCGGGCGTAATAAAATTAACCAGATTACGCGTTATCTTACAGTAGTAATTACAGCTTTTCAGGCTCCCGGTTACCTGGCAAACCTCGTTCGCCAGCTACCACCAGAAGCTATTACTCCGTTTGATCCCAGCGTAACCAGTCCTACTACCTTTTTCTGGATTTCGTCCACCATTATCCTGGTTTCAGGAACCATGTTTGTGATGTGGCTCGGCGAAAAGATTACAGATAAAGGCATCGGAAATGGTATCTCGCTTATCATTATGATTGGTATCATCGCTAACCTGCCGTTTGCCCTTTTCGGGGAATTTGTTTCACGTATGGAAGAGCAGGGCGGTGGTCTTGTAATTTTTGTGCTTGAGATTGCTATTCTGGTTATAGTAATATTACTTACAATTCTCCTGGTGAAAGGAACACGAAAAATACCCGTGCAATACGCCAAACGCGTTGTGGGCAATAAACAATATGGTGGCGTAAGACAGTATATTCCACTCAAGGTTAACTCTGCCGGTGTTATGCCCATTATTTTTGCACAGGCAATCATGTTTCTGCCATTAACTTTAGCAGGATTTGCCGAGTCTGAAGCGCTTACCGGATTTGCCCAGGCCTTTACAGATATAAACGGCTTTTGGTATAACCTGGTTTTCGCCCTGATGATTATCCTCTTTACATACTTTTACACAGCCATTACGATCAACCCACAGCAAATGGCTGAAGATATGAAGAAAAACGGAGGTTTTATCCCGGGAGTTAAACCCGGAAAACGAACTGTGGACTTTATAGATAGTGTAATGTCAAGAATTGCGCTGCCCGGTTCTATGTTCCTGGCTTTAGTGGCGGTTATGCCGGCCTTTGTCAGCCTCATAGGTGTTAATCAGCAGTTTGCGCAGTTTTATGGCGGAACTTCGTTGTTGATTTTGGTGGGTGTAATATTAGATACATTGCAGCAAATCGAAAGCCACTTATTGATGCGGCATTACGATGGACTGACCAAGTCTGGACGTATTAAGGGACGCAGTGCAATGGGAATGGGCTAAAGATACAAGGAAGAGGCCTGAATCTATGTTGAAAAAGAAGAGTAACGAAGAAATAGAGTTACTGAGAAAGAGTTCTTTGCTTGTTGGAAAAACGCTGGCAGAAGTTGCACGCCACATCGAACCGGGTGTTAAAACCATTAAGCTCGATTCGATTGCCGAGGAATTTATTCGCGATCATGGTGCAGTGCCTGGTTTTAAAGGCTATGGTGGATTTCCGGGTTCTCTGTGTATATCGGTCAACGATACAGTAGTTCATGGTATCCCCGGAGAACAAGAGCTGAAAGAAGGAGATATTGTATCGATAGATTGCGGGACAATTATAGAGGGTTATTATGGCGATTCTGCCTATACTTTCACTGTGGGTGAAGTCAGCAATGAGGTTGCTTTGCTGCTGGAACGTACAAAAGCATCCCTTTATAAGGGGGTTGAAAAAGCCATATCCGGTAATCGCGTGGGCGATATAGGTTATGCAGTGCAAAGCTTTATAGAACCTTTTGGATATGGGATTGTACGCGAATTGGTGGGTCATGGAATTGGTAAAACAATGCATGAAAAACCGGAAATCCCAAACTACGGGAGAAAAGGCACAGGTCCAAAGCTTCCTGACGGATTGGTGATTTGCGTAGAGCCTATGATTAATTTGGGTACACGCCACGTGATGCAGGAAGATGATGGCTGGACAATAAAAACGGCTGATAATGCCTACTCTGCTCACTTTGAGCTGGAATTAGCAGTAAGAGCCGGAAAGCCTGACATTTTAACAAGTTACGACGAAATAGAAGAAGTTCTTAAAAACAAGAATAATTAATACATAATTAAGAATATGGTAAAACAACAGTCAATAGAACAAGACGGCACCGTTGTTGAATCATTAGGAAATGCAATGTTTCGTGTAGAGTTGGAAAACGGACACGAGATTACAGCACATATTTCCGGGAAAATGAGGATGCACTATATCAAAATTTTACCCGGAGACCGTGTGAAGCTGGAAATGTCGCCCTATGATTTAACAAAAGGGCGCATCGTTTTTCGTTACAAGTAAAGAAGTATATGTAATACAGAAATATAAAGATCATGAAAACGAGAGCATCTATTAAAAAAAGGTCTTCAGGCTGCAAAATTGTGCGGCGTAAGGGAAGGCTGTATGTTATAAACAAGAAAAATCCAAAGTTTAAACAAAGACAAGGTTAATTTAAATTCATTTGTAAATTATGGCAAGGATAGCTGGAGTAGATTTACCGAATAACAA
>JBNJHL010000183.1:0-4309 GCA_051748445.1 Bacillota bacterium | reverse complement strand
ATTGCTGGATGGGCAATAACCGGCACCCGCTTTTTGCCGATTGCTTCAAGCATAGCGACTAAACCACCGGAATGATCATAGTGACAGTGGGATAAAACAACCAGGTCCACTGCGGAAGGATCTTTACCAAGCGTTTCCATATTATGCAAAACCGGAACAGCTGACTGGCCAGCGTCAAAAAGTATTGTTTTGCTGCCTTCATCGGTTTCTGCCTCCAGCAGGAAGGAGATGCCATGCTGAGCCAGCAAGCCTTCATCATAGCCAGCATAATCCTCTAACAGCAGGGTTATCTCGAGCGAATTTACTTTACCATAATCATTATCCAACAGACTCAACTCCTTATCATTGTCAGCTTATGATTCTCTTCCCAGATTCATGATATATGAATAACGCATTTATGGCAAACGAACCTGATAACCAGCTAAAATTAATTAACTGCCAATCACCTTTCAGGCAGGAATAATTAGTTTTAGTGAAGAAAGTTTGATCTGAATTTGAAATACTAAACAAACATCCTTAAGGGTAAGGAAAGTGTAGATGAATACCATTAAAAATATTATGCATAAGATAAAATACTACCTGTTAATTGACAGGGTTCCTGAACCCGATCTAACCCGGGTTAATATTCAGCGCTTTATTATTTTTTTTAATATTCTTTTTGCAGCTCATCTTCTGCATATTGTTTTATTCTGGCTGGCTCTTGTTAATGACGGCGCACAATTAACAGAACAAGTTTACCAGTGGCGGCTTGCCATAATCACAGCACACAGTATTATGGCTGTGATGGCCCTGGCAGCCATTTTTTTAACTAACTATATCCGCAAAAACAAACTTCACCACCGCAAAACTGGCATCTATTTGCCAGTTGTAGCCGCTTTTGTTTACCTAATTTTCGGTGCCGCTATCTGCATTGTCGACCAGCTGGTCACTCCTGCAATCACTCCATACCTTATAGCTAATGTTGCCGTTGCCCTCGGAGTGATCCTCAAGCCTCAGATTTCGCTGGTTATCTATCCCCTTGCGTACCTGGTCTTTTATACATTTCTTCCCATTACGCAGACCGACAGCGAAATTTTACTATCTATCAGAGTAAACGGCATCACGGCCACCGGTATCGGGCTGGCCCTTTCACTGATCATATGGCGAACGAGTATGATTTCCTTGCTCCAAAATAAGCTGATCCAGACACAAAAAGAAGCGCTGGAAAAGAAAAATGCCGAGCTCCAAAAAATGGCCAGAACAGATATGTTAACCGGACTAAATAACCGGATGCGTTTTACTGAGTACGTCGAGATGGAAACATCCAGGCTCAAAAGAACAGGGGGACAATCCTGCCTGATTTTCATGGACCTGGATTATTTTAAAATAGTTAATGATACATACGGACACCCCAGTGGGGATACCGTCTTAAAATGGCTTGCCGGGATAATCAAAAGCCAAATCAGATCTACTGATATCCTCGCCCGCTTCGGAGGTGAAGAGTTCGCTATAATGCTGCCTAACACATCGGTAGAAGGAACCTTAAAAGTTGCAGAAAAAATTCGCAGCGCCATTGAAAGCTGTTCCTTCCCCGGAAAAATGGAAAGCTTAAAAATGACCGCCAGTTTCGGGGTTGCCCCCCTGAGTTCCGGTGAAAATGACAGTTTTAAAACTGCTTACAAAAAAGCTGATACTGCTCTTTACCGGGCCAAACAGGGTGGACGTAACCAGATAGAATACGAAAACTAGGAGGGCTATAATGGGCTATGGAGATGACTACCAAAAATTGAGCAGGTACAGCCGTGATACCCTGAGCGGCAAATCGCTTGACTGGGACAAAAAGCCCCCTCTTTACAAGCAATACCCGCCAAACCTGAAACGCTTCGACCTGGACAAACCGGACCGTTCAGGAGGTGAACCGCTTTATCACCTTTTGCAGCAAAGACGCTCTGTTCGCAATTATAATCCGGACAAGATTTCGAATAATAAACTTTCCCAGGTCCTCTGGGCATCCCAGGGCATCAGCCTGCAAACGGAATACCACCAATTTCGCACTACTCCCTCGGCAGGCGGACTTTTTCCAATTGAGACTTACTGCGTTATCAACAGTGTTGAAGGTTTCCCGGCCGGGGTTTACCATTACCAGGTTTCCTATCACAACCTGGTTCTATTAAAAGAAGGTAATTTTGGCCTTGACCTGGCCCGGGCGGCCCTGGGCCAGAAAATGATGCGCGATGCCTCTTTCAACCTGGTCTGGACGGCAATGATCGACCGTTCCAGGTGGAAGTATGACCAGAGAGCCTACCGCTACATTTACCTGGATGCCGGGCATATCGCCCAGAACACGGCCCTGGCCGCCGTCTCCTGCGAGCTCGGCAGCTGCCAGATCGGCGCCTTTTTCGATGAAGAAGTAGAGCAGATCATTGGGGTTGACGGGGAAAAAGAGTTTGTCATCTATATGACATCGGTTGGCAGGCCTTTATAAGCTTTCAATGACGATGCGAAGCATGGCTACAATTTTTCGATTTTTAAAAAAAAAGAGCGCGATCTGCTAAATGACCGCGCTTACAATTAATATTAAAATGGATTACGATTCGGTTACTTCTACATCACTTTCTGTTACCACCGGATCATCGCCTTCAAAGAAGGGAACCTCTTCTACCTGCAGCATCCACTTTTCAGGATCAGAGCCTGTAACTTTACTTGCCTCTTCACCCAGGATTTTAACCGAGGTTGCATTGACTTCGTCTTTTAAGGTTGCTAAAACCAACCATATTTCGCCGATGTCATCCCACACTACGATGATCTCTTCAAACAATCCTTCAGCTATCTCTTCTACGGCTTCTCCATCCTGGACAACCAGTTCATAATCATAATCCGGCTCGTGCTGTTCGCCGGTAAAGTAATAATCTTCGCCTTCTAACTCTATTGCTTCTGCCAGGGTCAAACCCTGCATTAAGGATTCACTATGCTTTACATATGCATCAATTTCTCCACTATAGTTAATACTTATCCCTACCCAGACCTCTCTGAAATCACCCAGGGCCGCCCTGACATTTTCAATGGTAGCATCATAGAGTACCCCATCGTCACTGAAAAACATATTTTTACCTTCCAGGGCTTCGGCATAGTCCACCCGGACCATATCACCGCTATCATTCTCATAATAAACATATTTAACTTCAAAGTCAGCCCCAAATGCTGACCCGGCAAAGATCAGAATTAATATTGAAGCAATAACCAGGACCTGCATGCTTTTCTTGAAAAGCATTGGTTTGTAACCTCCTTTTCACAGCAGGCTACCAGAGCCAGCTGCCATTATACATTACCCTGAAATGCCTGGTGGTAAGCTCATCAACATCCAGACGGTCTAAAGGATCATAGCTAAGCCTGATCCGCCAGATATTAACTCCACTCTCAACACCACGGCTGGTAGCTGAGCGACCTAAAATTTCCACTGCATCCACATTTGTTAAGTTAGTAATATCATCACTATCAGCTTTATCAATTTTCACATTAACAAAGTAGCTGGCAGCCAGTTCAGAATAAACAACATAGATTTCTATGCCGTCAGGAGCCTCATCCCGGGCAGGACGCTGCAGGACAACCGTATTCCCATCCAGCACCATTTCGCGGAAAGCTTCATCATATAGTTTTGCCAGGGAATCATAATCATCAGGAGCTTCATAACTGCTATAATCGTCAGCCGCCTGCGAAAATGTCTTTCCGTCGTTTACGGCTTGACTATAATCAATTACTACGGTTGAGTCATTAATTGTAGTGGAAACATACACATTGCGGAAGTTGGACAATGCAACCTGGATATCTTCAACTGCTTCTTGATAAAGCCTTCTCCCTGAAAGTGAGCCACTTGTATAATACTCTAAAGCCTCTTCGTAATTTACCAGAATGTAGTTGCCATCTGACCTTTCATAAAGGATATATTCAGCGTTAGAAGAACTACCTGCTGCAGCCATCGAAAAAACTAAAACCATAAGCAATGCCAGGGCCAGGTATTTGGCCCCCTGTTTAAAATAATACATAATCTTTTTTTCTCCCTTCGAATTATTCTTATCTCTCTATTTCCTGCTTTACTTAACTGCCAATTTAATAATATCTTGCCGGACCTTCATCTCCTTTCTGCTAAATTATTGGTCACATAAAACAGGCGGATGCTTTAGATATATGCCCGTTTACCATTTCCATATATTAAACCTCAAGTTCTTCAACAATAATAGTAATTTCTTGAATTAATTCCTGGTCCTCTTCCGCCACTACCGTGATGATCAGTTCATCACCTTCCTCATAACCGCTTAAAACAGTATCCCAG
>JBNJHL010000182.1:561-4365 GCA_051748445.1 Bacillota bacterium | reverse complement strand
GAAAATAACGCTATTGCCGAAGGTGGATCTGCCATATCTTTTGTGCCCGATAGCTTAACTAGAAAAATAAAGGATAAGGATATTAGAAATACAATACTAGATGGAAAGCTTTTGATGATCACTATCAATAATCCATCAGCAAGATTTTATGCATATGCAGCTATGGATAGGAATAAGTATATTTATGCCCTGTCAGAATATGCTGTCGTAGTTTCGTCAAAAGAAAAGAATGGTGGAACATGGGCTGGGGCTGATGAAAATTTAAAGAAAAAGTATGTTCCGCTTTTTGTACGCAGTGGTGATGAAGTGCCTTTGGGAAATAAAAAGCTCATAGAGCTTGGAGGAAATCCACTAGGCCTGGAGATAATTGAAAACAGTAATATATCTATCAGACAATGGTTTGAAGATAACAAAAAGGCAGAATTTATTCAGGATTCTTTATATCAAAATGGTAGTAATATTCTGAGTGCGCCACAAGAAGATAGAATAGCTGCTAAAGTTGAAGAAAATATTAATGGCAAAGGCCACTATAAAACAAGCCCCGAAATGCATGAGCAGACCGAAAGTTTAGATGCATATAATATTATCGTGCCATATATAAAGAAAGTCTTATCAGAACCTAAAAATCAAGAGGAATTAAGTGAAGTTTTTAAAGTAAATAAAGCGCAAATGAGTCAGTGGCTTAAAAGGGCCATTGAAAACAATGAAATAGTTAAACTAAAAAGACCTGTGAAATATGCTTTAAAAAAGAATAGTAAAAAATTAAGCAACTGATAAAAAAACTCGAGGGCAGCCCAATTGCAAAAAAGCATGTCAATGAACTGCGAAAATTTAGTTTTAATTCTTGAGTAAATAATTTTTGCTGGTGAAAATCAAGAGCAAAATAGCAGTGCCGCATGATTCAGATATTTTTTTAATGATAAGATGGACTTGACCTTTTCGTAGGGTAAATAATTTGATCTAAATTGAAGGAGTTTTATTTACCTATAGCACCATTAAGATTATTTATTCTGGAGCATGATAGTTATGGAATCAACTGCTGATAGGGTTATAAAGAGCATTGGTCAAGCAACCGATTTGTACTATAGACTGGTTATTATAGTTGCTCCTGCTGGGTCAGGAAAAACTGTTGTACTTAAAGAGATGCAGAAAAGAGTTGACGCATCTCTTATTAATGTTAATCTTGAGCTATCCAGACTTATGCTTGATCTTACAGAACGTCAAAGAGCTTTACAACTAAATCGTTTATTAACAGAACTGATTAACTCAAGCAAATCAGATATTGTGTTGCTTGATAACATTGAGCTTTTATTTGATATTAATTTTAAACAAGATCCACTGCGACTACTGCAAGGATTATCCCGGAAAAAGACCGTTGTAGCTGCTTGGAACGGTTTAAGCGATGAAAAATATTTATTTTACGCAACACCAGACCATCCAGAATATAAGAAATATCCGTTAAAAGATTTTCTGATAGTTAATATAGAAATCGCAACTTGATTTAAATATTCAACCATACTGGGGAGGCAATGCCATGAAATACAAAGATCTTATTAATTTTGAACCAATTGAAACGGTGGTTCAATTACGCGAAGCTGACAAAGCCGATGCTGCAAAAACCCTTGTTCAAACTTATGTTATCTCAACAGAGATGGCTGAGAAACTGAAGGAGCTTGTTGTTCCCCAGCTCCAGTTTGATCAACCTACAGATAATAAAGGTTTACTAATAGTTGGTAACTATGGGACTGGTAAGTCGCATCTCATGTCTGTAATTTCTGCACTTGCAGAGTACAAGGATTTGTCAGAGCATGTAAATGACAGATCTGTAGCTGACGCATTTGCGAATATGAGTGGAAGATTTAAGGTTGTTCGTACAGAATTAGGTGCGACCACTATGGCTTTACGTGATATCATCGTCGCCGAATTAGAAGAGCACCTATCCTCCATGGGTGTTGATTTCACCTTCCCAACTGCAGATACTGTTCCAAACAACAGGCGGGCCTTCGAAGAAATGATGACAGCTTTTCATCAACAATACCCAGATCATGGTCTCCTCCTGGTAGTTGATGAGTTGCTCGATTATTTACGATCCCGCGATGATCAAGCTTTGGTTCTTGACCTTAATTTTTTGCGAGAGATAGGTGAGATATGTAAAAATCTTCGTTTCCGATTTATAGCAGGTGTTCAAGAAGCAATCTTTGATAGCCCTCGCTTTTCGTTTGTTGCAGATAGTATTCGCCGGGTGAAAGATCGATTTGAACAAGTTCATATTGCTCGTAAGGATGTTAAGTTTGTGGTCTCAGAGCGTTTATTAAAAAAAACAATAGAGCAGCAGGGAAAAATTCGGGAATATCTGCTACCATTTACTAAATATTATGGTCGTATGAACGAACGCATGGATGAGTTTATACGTCTATTTCCGGTTCATCCAGATTATATTGATACCTTCGAGAGAGTTACTGCTGTGGAAAAACGAGAAATATTAAAAACTCTTTCAACTACAATGAAAAAATTACTCGACCAAGATGTTCCCGATGTCCAGCCAGGCCTTATTGCATACGATAGTTATTGGTCAACACTGCGTGACAATGCTTCGTTTCGAGCAAACGCTGACATAAAAGCAGTTATTGATTGCAGTCAAGTTCTTGAAGCTCGTATAGAACAAGCTTTCACCCGCCCTGCTTATAAGCCTATGGCTGTTAGAATTATTCATGCACTATCAGTTCATCGGCTCACTACTGGTGACATTAATGCACCTATAGGTGCAACAGCAGAAGAATTACGTGATAGTCTATGTCTTTTTCAACCAGGCATCGAAGAATTAGGCGGAGAACCTGCTGAAGATTTGCTTTCGCAGGTAGAGACAGTGTTAAGGGAAATTCACAAAACGGTCAGTGGGCAGTTTATTTCTTCCAATCCAGATAACCGTCAATTCTACCTGGATCTCAAAAAAGTTGATGATTATGATGCATATATTGAGGATCGGGCTGAAAGTTTAGATGCAATAAAACTAGATCGCTATTATTATGAAGCGCTAAAACAGGTTATGGAGTGTATAGATCAAACTTATGTTACCGGCTATAAAATATGGCAACATGAATTAGAGTGGTTAGAACACAAGGCTGCCCGCAAAGGATATCTTTTTTTCGGTGCACCAAATGAGCGTTCTACCGCAGTGCCGCCAAGAGATTTTTACTTATATTTTATTCAAGGTTTTGAGCCTCCTCACTTTAAGGATGAGAAAAAACCTGATGAAGTATTTATTTACCTTGTTAACGATGATGAAGTGTTCGTTACATCACTTAAAAGCTATGCCGCAGCTTTGGATCTTGCATCAACAGCTTCAGGCCATGCCAAGACAACTTATGAATCGAAGGCTACAAACTATCTGCGAGAACTAGTACTATGGCTACAAAAAAATATGGCCACGGCTTTCAAGGTTACCTATCAAGGCACTAGAAAAGGTCTAATAGAATGGGCTAAAGGCAAGTCAGTCCGTTCATTGGCCGGTATTGATACACACGAACGTATTAATTTCCGTGATCTAATAAACACAATTGCTGGTATTTGTCTTGAAGCTCATTTTAAAGATCAAGCCCCTGAATACCCAGTTTTTTCTGTGCTTATAACTCGAGAGAATATAGATCAAGCAGCTCAAGATACTCTTCGTGTTTTAGCAGGTCAAAGTCGAACGAAACAAGCTATAGCTGTGCTTGATGCGCTTGGTTTGCTTGATGATGATCGAATTGATCCTTACCAGTCGAAAGCTGCTAATTATATTCTCAAGATTGCCAAGAAAAAAGG
>JBNJHL010000182.1:0-551 GCA_051748445.1 Bacillota bacterium | reverse complement strand
GAGTTTATATGGTATCCTAAATTGGCAGGTGAATACACGATAAATTCAGCTTTTATAGATGAAAATAACCTGTTTTATTTTGGGACTAAAAATGGTGTTTTAAAAATTGACCCTGAACAGATAACTAAAGATGAAAAAGAGCCAGAAGTGGTGCTTACTGATTTAAAATTATTCAATAAACCTGTAAAAGTTGGAGGTAAACCGTTCAGAATTATTTCAGGATATATTTGGAGTTGAATATATGGACCCCAAGACACTGAGGCTTGAACCAGAGTGGGTAGTTGTTGTTATCGCCGCTTTAGTTTACGCTGGTGAGCTTGTCTTATCAATTCCAGGCAAAAAATTTGATGCTACAGGATTACCACAAATGGCTGGAACAAGCATTAAAGAACTTATCCAATTTAAACATATTGAGCAACCTAAAGATTGGAATCTTCCAGCACTTAAAGCTTTATTTGAATTGCTTGATCTTACTCCAGGGCTAGCTCAGTTGGTTACACAGGGTAAGGAGGAACCCCTTAAAGAGTTGCAAAAAACAATCACTGCTAAAG
>JBNJHL010000181.1:0-4368 GCA_051748445.1 Bacillota bacterium | reverse complement strand
ATCCCGGCAGTAACATGAAGCTTGGAAACGGGGTGGCACCTTTAACCAGGCTGCTTGAGCATGATGCCCTGGTTGGTCTTGGCACTGACGGCCCTGCCAGCAATAACAACCTTGATATGTTTGAAGAAATACGAATGGCAGCATTATTACAAAAAGGTTTTAATGAAAGCCCTGTTTCAATTACTGCAATGCAGGCGCTGTCTCTTGCTACCAGTTCCGGGGCCCGGGCATTAAAGAAAGACGACATCGGAGTAATTAAAGCAGGCAAAAAAGCCGATCTGGTTATTATGGACTTCAACCGTGCACACCTGCAACCGGAAAGCGATCCGGTAGCCAATATTGTTTACTCAGCCATATCAAGTGATGTGGATACTGTTATTATTGATGGTAGAGTTGTTTACAACAGAGGTGAATTCTTAACCCTGGACCAGGAAAAAATAATCCATGAAGCAAACAGAAGAGCAAAACGCCTGAGACAGTGATGTGACAAAACAGGTATAACACTATTTGTGATATGAAGGTTCTGGCTTTTAAATAAAAAACAGCGGCAGGATATTGAATTCCAACCGCTGTTTTTATTATTAAGTTTATCAGATTCTTTTAAACCTAGTAACGATAATGTTCAGGTTTATATGGGCCATCAATATCATAGCCAACGTAATCTGCCTGTTCCTGGGTCATTTTGGTCAATTTTATGCCTATTTTTTCAAGGTGCAGGCGGGCAACTTCTTCATCCAATTCCTTCTGCAAACGGTAAACCTTGTTTCCACGGTCATTTTCCGCAAGATCAATTTGAGCCATGACCTGGTTGGTGAAACTGTTTGACATCACAAAGCTGGGGTGACCGGTGGCACAGCCCAGGTTTACCAGGCGTCCTTCGGCCAGCAGAATAACGCTGTGTCCATCAGGGAATATAAACTGGTCAACCTGGGGCTTAATGTTTATTTTTTTAATTCCAGGATATTGCTCTAACTTGTCAACTTCAATTTCATTATCGAAGTGCCCGATATTGCAAACGATGGCCATATCATTCATTTTTTGCATATGTTCTACCGTGATTACATTTTTGTTGCCGGTAGTTGTAACATAAATATCTGCTTCAGGCAGGGCATCTTCAATGGTAACTACTTCGTAGCCCGCCATAGCGGCCTGCAGGGCACAAATCGGGTCAATTTCTGATACCAGGACCCGGGCTTTATGAGCATCAAGCGCTTCAGCTGAGCCTTTACCAACATCGCCAAAGCCGGCAACAAATGCTGTTTTGCCTGCCACCATAACATCGGTTGCTCTTTTAATTCCATCAACCAGGCTTTCTCTGCAGCCATAAATATTATCGAATTTAGACTTGGTAACGGAGTCATTGACATTAATTGCAGGGAAAAGTAGGTCTCCTCTTTTTTCTCTCTGGTAGAGCCGGTTTACACCGGTTGTTGTTTCTTCGCTTACTCCCCTCATTCTTTTAGCTACAGCCTGCCAGTGTTTCGGGTTCTCAGCATATTTTGCTTTCAGGGTTTTGTTAACAACCTGTAATTCCTTGTTATCTGTAGGTTCATCTAAGATAGACGGCTTGTTTTCTGCTTCATAACCGCGATGAACCAGGAGGGTTGCATCCCCGCCATCATCAACAATCTGGTTAGGTCCTGTTCCATCAGGCCAGGTTAAAGCTTCGAGGGTACACCACCAGTATTCTTCAAGGCTTTCACCCTTCCAGGCAAAGACCGGTACACCTTTCGGATCATTTTCGCTTCCTCCATTTTTCGGTGGTCCGACTACAACTGCAGCGGCAGCATGATCCTGGGTTGAAAAAATATTACAACTGGCCCAGCGTATATCTGCCCCGAGTTCTACAAGGGTTTCAATTAAGACCGCTGTTTGAATAGTCATATGCAGACTGCCGGTAATTTTTAATCCTTTCAGGGGTTTTTGATCTGCGTATTTTTCACGGGTTGCAATTAAACCCGGCATTTCTTTCTCCGCAATATCAATTTCTTTTCTTCCCCAGGAAGCCAGACTTAAGTCTGCTACCTTGTAATCCATTCTTAATCGCCTCCATTTTTATTAAAAGCTCATATTTATAACAGGATCAACCTGTTACCACCTTAACGCCACTTGCCTTCAATGATATCCTGGTTAAGAGTTTTTGCAGTTTCTTCATCAAACTGGGCTCCGGTTTGCCGGACAATCTGGGCGGCAATATAAGAAGCCAGCCTGCCTGATTCACCAACGGTATAACCATTTATCAGTCCATAAATAAAACCTGCGGCGTAATTATCACCCGCTCCGGTACTGTCAACTGCCTCAACAGTAAATGCATCGATCAGACAGGTGTTACTGTTATTTTCTGTAACGCAGGACCCATCAGCACAGTTTTTAATTGCAGCAATCACATTCTTTTTTGCCAGCTCGGCTGAAGCCCTTTCCGGATCATCAAAATCAAGCAATAAACGGGCTTCATCACGATTTGCAAGCAGTACATCCACATGATTTTCAATTAAATCATGGAAATCGTTTAGATGTCTTTCTACACAAAAAGGATCAGCTACATCAAAGGCAATTATTGTCCCATTCTTTTTTGCCGTAGAGATAGCAGCTTTGATTGCTTCTTTTTGCGAATCTCTATCCCACATATAACCTGTAAAATATAAATAATCTGCGTTCGCTATAAGATCGTGCTTGACATGCTCAGGTCCAAATTGCTGACAGACGCCGAGCCTGGTGCTCATAGTTCTTTCATGATCGGGTGTTACCAGGACAATGCAGCTGCCTGTATCACCACCATGTACAACTGAGAGATCTGAAAGCACTTGTTTGCTGTTTAAACGTTTTATATAGATATCACCAAGTTCATCGCTTCCTACCATTCCAGCCAAAGCAGTATTTATACCAAGCGCTGATAAAGTAATCATCGTATTTGGCGCGGATCCGCCGCATGAATACTGTCTTTCCCTGTTACCGATATGTTTTAAGATCTGATTACCACGTTCGATATCTATCAGGGTCATAGTCCCTTTTTCAAGTTCCAGTGTTTCAACATCCTGGTCACTTGCATGAGCAAGAATGTCAATCAAAGGATTGCCTATGCCGTAAACTTTTATCCTCTCGCTAGCCGGTATTGTCATTAACTATCTCCTCCAAATGCTATTATTTCACTAAAAAACCTGTATCTTTACAGATTGCATTAGCCTAGATTGGTTTTAGATTGTATTATGCAAAATAGCCTGCGTTACAGCAATCCGTTAAGCCAAACAGGTTTTTTATTTCTTCATAATTTGGCCATATAAGCTACCGGTTAATCTGTTTTAAACCAGGTTTAGGTTTTATCTTCCACTCCTTGTTCCAATTCATTAAAAAAGCCGGATGGAAATGGCTAAAAGCTATCCTCTTTCTCCAGCTTCGCTGCTACTATTTTATTGTAATAGCATTTAAATTATAGCACTATCTGAACAACAGGTCAAATTCGTTTAAATTAAAAGTATAACTACAAAACCTGCTGAAAAAAAACTGAAGTAAAAATAAATTGCAGGCATGGACATACCGGTGAAGCTAAACCGGTGCAGTCCAGTCTAAACAATCAGCGAGTGCAGTTTTCTTCAGCAGGTAAGCACAACTGAACATGCCTGGTTAGCTACTCAACTATTCAACCTCCATGAGCAAGGTGAAATACATTAACACTGGCATTATCAGGAATTTCATAGGTTGTATAATCTTCTTCTTGAACAAGTTGATCGTTTACACTTACTGTGATAGTTGTTAAAACGTAACCCATCCTGTCCAGGACATCCTGCACTGTCATCCCTTCATGCCAGTCTAGTTTTTCTTTATTATTAACGGTAATCATCAATTAACTCCATTGTTTTAATAATCAGGCCGATCTAGAAGGGCCAGGACTTCGGGGATATCAATTCCAAGCTCTTTAAGATGCTCAACTGTAGGAACCCCGTTTTCATCCCAGCCACGCTTTTTATAGACTGTATCAAGTAGTTCTTTGTACCGTTTATAACGAAACTCCCGTGTAATGGCTAATTTTTCGCCTGTTGATTTTCCTTCGGGATCGATGCCTATTTCTTCTTTCATCTGCTTGTCATAGCGCTCTTCCCGGGAAAGGTATTCTTCTTCTGTAACAGGACCGATTGCTCTTAATGGAGGCATATCGTCTACCCTGGTGCCATAACCAAGATAGTAACTGATCAAGCGCTGCAGGTTAAAAACACGTTCGGACTGGCGTAACATCTTTTTCTCGTCCAGTGGTTCCCCAAGCATTCCTTCATAAAACTTTTGAAAATCTTCAACACGTTCCGGTATTTTTGTAGCTTCGTTGGGAGGATACTTGCTGTTATCCGGTGGAACGACATCATTCCATATTAACTT
>JBNJHL010000180.1:2930-4370 GCA_051748445.1 Bacillota bacterium | reverse complement strand
GGGTGTAAATATGAAAAGGGTGATTGTAGCCGGAGGTTCATGCGGCTCCAGTATGCAGCGTGCATCAGAAAAAATTGATGAATATTGTCATATTCAGGGCATCAAAGTCAAAGTTTCTGTACACAATTTATGGCATTCTGTGCACTTAGATTCCAGGGCAGACCTGGTCATACAAATGTTTCCGTTCTTTGAAGAGTTAGGCTGCCCTGTATTAGATGGTCGCCCGTTTATTAAGGGCGATGGCGAAGAGGAAGTTTTAAATGAAGTTGCCAGGCTGCTGGCATGAAGTACCGTGAAATACTATGTTTATAACAGACGTACTTATCAGCGAGGTGTTTATAATTGAAACTACTGTCCGAAATTGGTGAAAAAATGGTAGAAGGTAATGTTAAAGAATTGATAACCCTTATTGATCAAGCAAAAGCTGAGGGTATTGAAAGCCAGGTGATCATAAATGATGGCTTAATTGCTGCCATGCTATGCCTTGGTGAAAAGTTCAAGCTTAATGAAGTGTTTATACCTGATGTACTGGTTGCAGCGACAGCAATGAAAGAAGCGATTAATCATTTAGGTTTTGATAATATTTCTGATACTGGCGCACCAAAAGGAGTAATCGTAATTGGCACGGTTCGTCATGACATGCATGATATCGGGAAAAACCTGGTAGCTTTACTTATGAACAGTGGTGGTTTTCAGGTTTATGATCTTGGCGTTGATGTGTCACCGGATAAATTCGTTGAAGCAGTAAGAGATTACAGCCCTGATATCCTGGCTCTCTCTGCCCTTTTAACAACAACACTACCTGAAATGGGTGAAGTAATAAAAGCATTGGATGATGCAGGTGTTAGAGAATCTATCAGGATTTTGGTTGGCGGTGCGCCGGTAACCGAAGAATATGCTGAATCGATTGGTGCAGACGGTTATGCCCCTGATGCAACTTCTGCAGTAACAAAATCTTTAGAGATGATTGAAAGATAAACTATTGCTGTGAAGTGCTGCTTCAAAAATTGCTGGTTAGAAAGGATTGTGAATAAAGCATGGTTGCAAGAAAACATAACCAAAGGTTGTTGTCGAAAATTGCCCTTATGTATTATGAACAAGGTTTAAGCCAGCAAATGATTGCAGAAAGATTGAGGACATCAAGGCCAACTATAAGTAGGATGCTCGATCAGGCACGTCAAGTGGGTATAGTTAAAATATCTGTCCAATCATTTAACGATCGCATAGATAGTCTCGAAAGTGAACTGGGAAACAAATTTTCTCTTAACGAAGTAGCTGTTATTGCAAATAATTCTATGAATATTGCAGATCAGAAAAAAGCTCTGGGGGCAGTTGCTGCAGATATATTACACCGTATTGTTAAAGGAGCTGATGTTGTTGGAATATCATGGGGAACGAGTTTGCGGGAAGTTATTAATGGACTTAAGCCAACTCATACTC
>JBNJHL010000180.1:0-2920 GCA_051748445.1 Bacillota bacterium | reverse complement strand
CTCCTGGTTTAATAGCAGTTCCGTTGGTTGGTGGGATGGGGCAAGATATACGCTATGAAATTCATTCAAACAGCCTTGTAGTTGATTTTTCCAGAAACTTTGGTTGTCAAAGCCGGGTTTTACATGCGCCGGCTATTGCTGAGAGAGAAAATTTAAAAGATGCCATTTTGGGTGATTCTGAAAGCGGAGAGATTATTGAGCAGGCAAAAAAAACCAACATTGGTTTAGTGGGACTGGGAGCACTTAATGAATCGTCAACAATGATTCAAACCGGATTCTTCTCTATCAGTGATTTTAAAGAAATTAAAGAAAAAGGCGCAATTGGTGAGGTTTGTTCATTTTTCTTTGACCATAATGGTCAAGTTTGTGATATTGATATCAATAAGAGGGTTATTGGGGTAAGCCCTTATGATTTAAAAAATATTGAAACAGTCATTGCAGTTGTAGCTGGAGACAGAAAGGAGAAGTCTCTTCATGCGGCTTTAAGAGGTCAATTTATAAATATCCTGGTTACTGATGAAATGACGGCTGAAAAAGTGCTATTAATTGAAGGAGCAACTAAATAGATACCAAAGGCAAACATTAAAAAACAGGCTAGAGTAATACAAGGAGGTGCAAAATGAAGCTTTCTAAAAAAGTAAAAATAAGCATGTTAGAGCAAATGCTACTAACTCGTTATTTCGAAGAAAAAGTTGATGAGCTTTTTGCTAAAGGATTGATCCATGGAACAGCCCATCTTTCAATTGGTGAAGAAGCGATGGCGGCAGGGCCGGTAAACGTCTTGCAAGCAGATGACTTAATGGCCATTACTCACCGTGGGCACGGTACTTGCATAGCTAAGGGTGCGGATATTAACATCATGATGGCAGAATTAATGGGTAAAGAAACAGGTTATTGTAAAGGTAAAGGTGGTTCCATTCATGTTGCCAACCTGGAAGAAGGTAATCTTGGAGCAAACGGCATAGTGGGCGGTGGAATTCCTATTGCTACTGGAGCTGCACTGGCACAGAAAATGCAAAACACCGGTAAAATTGTACTTTGCTTTTTTGGTGACGGGGCATCCAATGAAGGCACATTTCATGAATCACTAAATATGGCTTCTATTTGGCAACTGCCTATTGTTTATGTTTGTGTTAATAACATGTATGGGATGTCTACGTGCATTGAGGACGTATGTCCTACAAATAACATTTCTGATCGTGCTTCTGCTTATCAGATGGAAGGTATTACAGTCGATGGTAACGATGTTCTTGAGATGTTTGAGGTTACGAATAATGCTGTTATAAAAGCGCGAAAGGGTCAGGGTCCTACACTGATTGAAGGTTTAACTTACAGATGGAAAGGTCATTCAAAAAGTGATGCTAACCTGTATCGGACCAGGGAAGAGATAGAAGAGTGGAAAAAGAAATGCCCAATCAAGCGTTTTAAGGTTTACTTGATCGAGCAAAAGATTATGTCTGAGGAAGAGATCAAAAATATAGAAACATCATCCCTTGAGACAATTGAGAGGGCTGTGGAGTTTGCTGAACAAAGCCCTTCTCCTAGCTTAGATGCATTGGAAGAAGACCTCTATGCGAGCTAATCGGAGTATTCAATATCTACCATAGATGGAGAGTGATGTAGCATGGAACAAATAACCTATGGCCAGGCAGTTCGTGATGCCATGAGAGAAGAACTGCAGCGTGATGAAAATGTTTTTTTGATGGGTGAAGATATAGGAGTCTATGGGGGTGCCTTCGGCATAACCTTTGGCATGATTGATGAGTTTGGTTCTGATCGGGTGAGGGATACACCGATATCCGAAGCAGCTATAGTAGGTGCTGGTGTCGGGGCGGCTATGGTTGGTATGCGACCCATTGTTGAGATTATGTTTAGTGATTTCCTTACACTGGCCAGCGATCAAATTATGAATCAAGCTGCGAAAATCCATTACATGCTTGGTGGTAAAGCTAATGTGCCCCTGGTTGTTAGAACACCGGGTGGTTCCGGAACAGGTGCAGCTGCCCAGCATTCCCAAAGCCTTGAAGCTCTTTTTGCCCATATCCCGGGCCTTAAAGTAGTTATGCCTTCCAGCCCTTATGATGTTAAAGGTCTATTGAAGACAGCAATACGTGACGACAATCCTGTTGTTTTTTTTGAACACAAACTATTGTATTCAAAAAAAGGAGAAGTTCCTGATACAGACTATACTGTTCCCTTCGGCGAAGCAGAGATAAAAAAGTCTGGATCAGATATTACAATTTTTGCAACATCAATAATGGTACACAGAGTTCTCGAAGCAGCGGAGCAGCTGGCAAATGAAAATATTAGTGTCGAGATAATTGATCCGAAAACCCTTGTTCCACTGGATACCGAAACCATTATAAAATCGGTTATAAAGACCGGCCGACTGATGATTGTTCAGGAAGCTTGTAAAAGAGGCGGATTTGCTTCTGAAGTTGCGGCTGAGGTTATTGAAAGTGAAGCTTTCGGCTATCTAGATGAACCAATTAGAAGGCTTGCCGGGAAGAATATACCCATACCATATTCTAAATATTTAGAAGCAGCAGCTGTTCCACAGGTAGAAGATATAGTTGAAGCAGTGGGTTATAACAAATGAGATGCGAAAAATGTTTTAGAGCATGTTCGGTGCATGTAAGTTTATGTAGTTATTGTAGTATAGAAAAAAGAAAAACCCTATTCAGATAGTATTAATGTGACTATATGAAACGGTAAAATGGAAATAAAAGAAATAAAAAGTATGCTTAATACACAACGAAAGAATTTAATGGTGGTAAAAAATGACAAATGAAAATAGTAAAGGAAAAGCAACAGAAAAGTTGCTTAAAAACATGGTCGGTAGAAATCTAAAACTCAATTTTAAAACAGTTGAGTTTGGCGGAATCGGTGACTCCTACGGGGGAGAAACCGATTCAAGAGT
>JBNJHL010000179.1:0-4376 GCA_051748445.1 Bacillota bacterium | reverse complement strand
CCCTATCTTGATGGAATGGAGTTCATATTCTTTAGTGATTCATCGGCCCAGGTAGAAGCACTACGGGGTGGTCAGATAGACTACCTGATATATTTGTCCGCCGAATTTGTGCCAATGTTAGAAGAAGACGAGAACACTGTAGTACACCAGGCGCCATCGAATACGGCATGGATAATTCGGATGCGATCGGATCGGCCGCCTGCTGATGATGTTCGTGTGCGGCAGGCCTTTAAAGCGGCCACTGACCGCAGTGCTATTTTGGAAGGAGCGATTGGCGGTTTGGGAGTTACAGGCCGGGATACACCGATTGGCCCTGCTTATGGTGATTTTTACCTTGATGTCCCCGAACCTGAACGTGATGTTGAGAAAGCCAAGGAATTGTTGGCCGAAGCTGGATATGAAGACGGTCTGGAGATCACTATTACTACGCAGGAATCATCTCCTGTGCCTTCTATTGCTACCATATGGCAGGAACAATTGGCTGAAGCCGGTATTGATGCAGAAATACAACTTGTTCCCTCGGAGGTATACTTTGGCGCTGACGACATGTGGTTAGAAGTAGATTTTGGAGTTACCGACTGGGGTTCCCGTCCCTATCCCCAGCCCTATTTAGACTTAGCATATACATCTGATGCTCCCTGGAATGAGACCCACTGGTCAGATCCGGAGCTTGATGAACTGGCCAACCAGGCAGGAAAAGAGCTCGACCATGATGCGCGAATTAGCCTTTACCACGAGATTCAGGAAATATTTATGGAACGCGGCCCGATCATCGTTCCGTTTTTTAACAATAACCTGTGGGGAGCCAGTGCTGACTTAAAAGGTCTTAAGCCGACTAGCGGTCTGGGTACAGCCCTTGATCTGCGCACAGTTTACTTTGAGTAGTTAGTAGTATTTTAGATAAACGGTGTTTAGAATATCAGGTTTCGGCGGGTTTTGCTGTCCGTCGGAACCTGATATGTAATGTATCTTCTAAAAAAATTGGCAAATGGAAAAGGCTGCATTTTTACCCAGTAACCCTGATTGGTTTTGATCTAGACACATTTCTTCTATTGATCGGTTAACGTTCCCTTTTGTGTTTTTTCTTATTCTATATTTCAATTTGCCTCGCCGGGTCCACGTATCAAGGTCGGCGAATAAGAAAAATTAGGTAAGCCTCCTAATTGCACCGATTGACTTGATATGTCAAATAATACAATTAAATAATCGAATGGAGGTTAGCTATATGTCATTTTCTGTGCAGGCCTTACCCAGGATACAACTTTTTAACAGTGAACAATGCGAAGCGGTGCATTACGCTACTTTAGATATTTTGCGAAGGACAGGTACGCGGGTTTATCATCCTGAAGCCCTACACCTTCTGAAAGAAGCCGGTTGTCTTGTAAGCGATCAAACCCTGGTTCAGTTCCCGGCGTCCCTGGTTGAATGGGCTCTAAAGCAAGCACCTTCAACGATTGTTCTTTGTGAGAGGAGTTGCAGCAGGGCGGCGTTTAGGCTGGAAGCAATGAATGTTGCTTTTGGGACAGGTTCCGACTGCAGAAATTATCTTGATCCCCGCACAGGTGAACAACGTTTGTTTACCACAACCGATATTGTTGATTGTGTCAGACTGGTTGATGCATCTGATAATCTCGATTTTTGTATGTCTATGGGAATTCCTTCCGATTTACATTGGGATAATCCATACCGTTACCAGTTTTCACTGCTTATCCAGAATACATCGAAGCCGATTGTTTTTGTAGGTGATGACCGGGCAGACTGCGAATCTATCGTTGCTATGGCTTCGGTTGTAGCCGGGGGACTTGCTAATTTAAAACTTAACCCCACAATTCTTTGTTACAGTCAGATAACGACTCCTCTTGTTCATAACCGGGACTCAACTGCTAAGCTTCTCTATCTGGCAGAAGTCGGTATTCCGATAGTTCATCAGCCTTCTCCGATGATGGGGGGTACTGCACCAATGAGTATGGCCGGCGCTTTGGCAATTGGTAATGCCGAAGTGCTATCCGGTTTGATTCTTCATCAGCTAAAAGCTCCGGGTGCGCCATTTCTTTACGGTAGCGGGCAGCATCATATGGATATGCATACAACAATCAGTGTTTATGGTGCTCCTGAATTCGATTTAGGAAGGATAGCTGTCGCAGAAATGGCTCGTTATTACAATTTGCCCAGCTGGGGATATGCCGGTTGCAGTGATAGCTGTCTTTTTGACGAACAGGCAGCGTCGGATGCTACAGCATCAATTATGGCTGCTGTATTAAGTGGCCAAAACCTGGTCCATGATATAGGTTATATGGAGGCGGGCATGACCGTATCACCTGAAATGATTCTTTTTTCAAACGAAATTATTGGGCGGATGAGAGCTTTCTCTGCTGGTATTACCCTGGATACCGAATCGTTTGCTCTTGATTTGATCGATGAAGTTGGTCCGGGCGGTACTTTTCTGACTGCAGGTCATACCTTCCGGCACTTTCGTGATTTTTGGAAACCTTCCTTTTTTAACCGTCATCGCAGGGGAGAATGGGTGAGTAAAGGAAGCTTGCGTATGAGTGATCGAATCAGAGAAAAAACAATTGCCATTATGGATTCACACCAACCAGATTTGCTCTCCGATCAATTGCGAGAAGAAATTACTTACATTATGGATCAATAAGAACACTGGATTATACTATTTAAAAGGGGAATAATAACAATGATTTCAAATTACCTTGAGCAAACCACACCATTTATGAGCTGGGTTACTGAATCCCAGCTGGAGCGAATTCACTTAGCGTCGCTGGAAATACTTGAGAGGACAGGAACAAAAGTAGACAACCCGCAGGCTTTGAAACTGCTTAAAGCAGCTGGCTGCCTGGTGAAAGATAATATTGTTAAAATACCTTCTGCACTGGTAGATGAATGTATTAGAACTGCTCCCAAAAAAATCACCCTGGGGGATAGGAATAGCAATAGAAAAATTACTTTAGCTAAAAACAGGGCATATTTTGGAACAGGTTCTGATTTACCTTTTATTTATGATGTTGAAACCGGTGTTAGAAGATATGCAACTTTGGAAGATGTGAGGAAAGCTATCCGAATACTAGATTCACTTGAGAATTTTGATTTTAATATGAGCTATGTTGTCGCTGATGATGTTCTCAAGCAAACAAGCGAGCTGTATCATTTTAAAACGATGGTACAGAACTCGATTAAGCCAATAATTTTTACTGCGAATAACGTTGAAAACACTGAAGCAATTATTGAGATGGCAGCCCTGGCTGTGAAAGGATATGAAAACCTGAGAAGTAATCCTTTAATGGCTTTATATGCGGAACCTATTTCACCCCTGATTCACAGCAAGGAAGGAATAGGCAAAATGCTGAAGTGCCATGAATATGGGATACCGGTAATTTATACTCCTGGTATGCTCTCCGGGGCAACCGGTCCTATGACTAAGGCCGGGACAATAGCCTTAATGAATGCTGAAGCTTTGACAGGAGTTGTTATCTCGCAGCTGCACGTAAAAAATGCTCCGATAATTATCGGCGGAGGCTGTTTCCCGATGGATATGAAAAGCAGCTCATCTCTTTATGGTTGTCCCGAAGGGCAAATGAACTTTGCTGTTATGACCCAACTATCGAAATTTTATGGTATACCCAATTTTACTGAAGCCGGCTGTACAAATGCGCCTACACCTGATCCTCAAGCTGGCTTTGAGGCAGGGGTAAGCCTTCTGATGAATCAGCTTTCAGGAGCAAACCTGGTCCATGATGTTGGATATTTAGAAGGAGGAAAAACAGCTTGTTTGCCTTTTCTTGTAATGTGTAATGATTATATAGGTTATGCCAGGTACGTGGGTAAAGGTATTAAAATAAATGATGATACCTTGGGCCTGGATGCCATAGATGAAGCAGGTATCGGAAATAATTTCTTGACTTCTGATCATACCTTCCGACATTTCAGAGAGGAAATATGGCAGCCAAAATATTTTAATCGGTTAATGTGGGCAGCATGGGAGGAAAAAGGCAGAGAATCCTACCTGGATATTCACAGGACAGCAGTAGAGGATATACTGAGCAGGGAGAACCCTAACCCATTGGAAGAGAAGGTTGTCTCCGGCCTGGATGATATAGTTGCTAAGCGAGAAAAGATTCTTAACGCAAAACGAAACTAATATATGCTCAATGACTCTTTGGCAAGAGCTGGCAAGCTGCTATTTGCATATAACTATCCTCGGCATCTTCCGTGAAAAAGCCATAGTTAGTTCTGACTGGCAAAATGAAGAAATCTAACCGCATCTTATTAGACAATGCTGCCCGATAATGCTATAATATCTCCGACAGTTTAAGAAGAGCTGATCAGGTGTCTGAAGACTGAAAAAGGGAAGCCGGTGAAAA
>JBNJHL010000178.1:0-4396 GCA_051748445.1 Bacillota bacterium | reverse complement strand
AACCTTCGAGAGATCATTTCTGTTAACCTTAATCGTTCCCGATTCGGGTTTGTAAAATCCCTGGATCAGATTGAGCAGGGTGCTTTTGCCGGTGCCGTTTTCGCCGAACACAGTCTTGATCTCGCCCTTTTTGAGCGTAAGGGAGATATCGTCAAGAAGCAGTTTCCTTCCGGGGAAGCGGAAGCAAGCATTGATAACTTCGAGAGTTTCAAATCTGCTGATCTGTTTGGCCGTTTTATCTTCTTCCGGTTCAAATTCCGGTTTACCCGAGGAGATCTCGTATGTTCGTTCAAATGCTACACGGGCGGACTGGAGCTGGATATTTGCGAAGGCAAGTGCTGCGCAGGCCGGGATCACATTATTGGTCAGAGTGAGCAGGGCTATAAATTCGCCGGCCTGCATTGTACTGTTGAGCATAGCAGCTATTGAAACAGATACAACTCCCATGATCAGAATAATTCCCGTGATTTCGGTAATGGCGTTAAGGGATACCCCCGTCTGTCCCAAACAAAAGACCTGCTGCTGGAAGAAACCGTAAATGGTTTTCCCGGAATCTGCAAATCTGGATTCTTTGCCGGAACTCTTTATCGCCGGAATATTTTCAATAGTTGAGATGTAGTTGCTTTCATTTCCGGCATGTGCTGCCATTGCCTTCTGCTGTTTCTCCTTTATGACCGGATGAAAAATCCTTGCTATAAAGTAGTAAACCGGTAATCCAACGGTCAAAATAATTCCGGCCGGGGGATAATAGATAAATACTGCTGCCAGCGACACAATAAGAAGAAGTGCATTGATCAGTAATTCACCTGTAATATAGGTGATTGTCTGCTGGATCTTCCCGGTATCATTCAGTCTTGCCACCATATCTCCGGTGCGCCGGCTGTTAAAAAATGCAAGAGGCTGTCTCAGAAGCCGGGTGAAGAACTTGCCGATCATCCTTATGTTGATATCCCGGCTTTGCCTGATTATGAATGACTGCCTGAAATACCCCAAGGCAGTCCGCGATACCAGTATCAAAAATATCAATATCGTTGCCATCACGATACGCAGCACATCACCAGAAGGGATAAGATTATCTATAAGCGTTTGCGAATATACAGCTATGGCAATGCCAAGTATTGAAACGACAACACCGGTAATCAGGATGGTAGTGAGGATGGTAGTGTCTTCTTTAATAATATCAACGAACCAACTAAGCATCTCTTTTTTGCGGATATCATTTTTAATAAAACTACCGTTGAGCGGTTTAAGTTTAAGAAGAGATTTTGAGATCCATATCTTCTCAAGTTCATTTCCGGCCATCTCATCAACTCCCCTGGCGGGATCGCCGATCATGAATTTTCCGTTTCTGTAACCAAGCAGCACAAGGTAATGCTGGTACTTGTCTTCGATCGTAACATGCAGGATTACCGGGGCATCTAAACTCTTCAGATAATCAATACCGGCTTGCAAACCTTCAACCTCAAAGCCAGCCTTAGCATCTGACTGGTAGAGTCCCAGCATAGTTGTGCCCTGCCTGCCTGTACCGCTTAGTTCCCGGAGCTTTTCGAGTTTCACCTCACCACCGTAGTATTTTATTATATTATATAAGCATACCACCCCGCAATCGGACTGGTCATGCTGGGTAATGAAATCACTTTTATGTTGCTGTAAGTTGCGGTTTCTTTTTTTAAACAACATAACACAGAAATATTGGTTTCAAATATCATCTTCCCAGTGCCTCCATGATCTCTTCAATTGTTGTATATCCGAAACTGGAAAAGATCAGGTTCCCTGATTTATCATATATAAGAAGTGAGGGAAATGCAAAAATTCCGAATTTATTATTGATAACTTCTTCAGTGACCCGGCCAGATGTTATACCGGGATAGTCAGCCAGTCTGTACTTATCTGCCAAAGAGGAGAATGTTTCCTGGTCATTTGCTGTAACCATAAAAACAGTAACACCGGCAAAACGATCTATATTCTCAATAATAGCTTCGGTTTCTACATGGCAATAGTAGCATTCTGCATCAAAGAACATTAAAATGAAAGGACCTTTTCGAGTGGCACCGGATATCGTGTACGTTTTATTCCCCGAAAGGGTGATCTCCAGAGAAGTGAAATCGCTCCGGCTATCAATAACCCGCTTCTTTTCACTTATTCTGAAAATAAGGAAGCCCGCAACTAAAAGAATACCAAATGAAAACAATATAACTATAAACCTGCCTTTCACTTTATCCGGATACGGTACCGCCGCGGACTGGTCTGATGACTCTTTTTGGCTGTCGCCTGGTTCACTAACAGGTTGATTAATAACGGTTTCTTTATGCATAGCTTATCATTAAATACATTACAAGGATTAACCACAAAATGAAGGCTGTACCGTATGTGGCGAGAATCAGGGAAAATGAGCTGCGCAGGGAGTACCCGGTTACAGTATTATAACACCAGGTGAGGAAAAGGATATAGATTACCAGAAACAGGCTTATGCTTTGCAGAGGGACATAAATATATGGTTTGGCAGCCGACTCAGGAATCAGTGAAGCGATAGACAGGAGGCTCATGTTGATGTCTTCCAGCGCCTTGATATCTGAAAAGAGAATATTGCCGGTAGAGATAAAGCTGGCAGCAAGGTATACCACCTCAGCCACCATCGCCAGGGCGAATATCTGCCTGAAGGTAAGCCTGTGACCTGCTACTATGGAACCCATTGAGAGAAAAGTGCCTACCAGCAGGAACTTGATTGCCAGAATCAGGGGTATGCCGGCATAACCGACCCACTGCCATTTATTCCTGAAGTTTATAAGTTCATCGATAACGTTAATGCTTAGCTGATTGCCAAGGCTTCGGTAATAGAGTTCATCATTGATAATATATTCGTTAACAATGACCGATGAAAGGAGGTAGAGCAGGCTGAGCAGGACGAAGAATTCGAGCTTGTTGTTTTTAAGTACTATATGCCTGACATAAGTGGAGACGGAGGGTATGGCCGATGTTGAGGGTGAGCTTGAGTCGGAGGAGTTGGCTGAGCATGATGCAGAGGTTGAGCTTGAGTCGGAGGAGTTGACCAGGCCTGATGCAGAGGTAGAGCTTGAGTCGGAGGAGTTGGCTGAGCCCGATGCTTTGGTAGAGCTTGTGGCGGAGGAGTTGACCAGGCCTGATGCAGGGGTAGAGGCAGAGGCTTTTTTTGCCATAGCTTGCTGGTTTGGATTAAACATTTGCAGGTCCTGTTGGTTGTTGACGATCCGGTAGTTTTTGGGTCCAATAACACCAAAGGCGTTGGCCGGATCCGGCAACATACAGTGACAGACTGCCGCATTTTTTTATTTTTGTTACAGCATCTCAGTAAGCCAAATTCTTTGATGCCTGAGTGATTGCTGCAACTTCTTAATTTAAGTTACAGCGGTTTCTGGCAGGATGCAAGATTTCAGGGAGGAAAAAAGTTGAACGGTTGGAATTTGTGTCTGAGTGGTAATTTTTAAAGTGGTATTTTTATTTTAAAGAACAGTTTGACTGCTCTATTGTGCCACCAAATTTATTATATCAGGTTAAGTTGGTGTTCCAATAACCGCTAATAGCTTGGTTTTTGGAAAGCTTATCAGTTTCTTCTTTTTTCAGTTGGATTTTTTTATGTCCTTGAACCAGAGATTCCAATGGTATTCCAAGGTACCTGTTTAGTAAGGTTATCATTTTTAATGTCAAAGGCCTTTTACCGTTCATGACTTCTGAAACACGCGTTTTGCCACCAAATAATGGTGCAATATCAACTTGTTTAAGGTTCAATTGATCCATTCTGAACTTAATAGCTTCTATTGAATTTGGGGGATCAACCGGATGGTTGTCTCGTTCATATTTTTCTACCAGCAAGGATAAAAGCTCAATTTCCTCCCCCTCAAGACTATCAGGCTCAATGGGATTGTCTTTGCTGTTTATAAGACTGTAAATCCTTTCGCAAGCTTCTTTGTATTCTTCTTCTGTTTTTAACAATTTAGCCTTCATATCTAATTTCTTTTGCATCAATTCTATTGTATTCCTGGTGTGTGCCGAACCAAACAATAAAAACCAACCCGAGTTTATATTCAATATCCGCAATTAATCTGTAGTTATTTCCTTTAATGTTAAATACTACCCTTTTCGAAGTGATTATGCTAGCATTTACATATTTCAATTTTAATTCATTTGTATTTTTCCAATTTGAATACCGTACTTCATATACCCATGCCTTTAAAGATTCTTCTGCCGGCTTGTATTTGCTTTTCTTGCAATACTCAACCAGAGTTTTCTCTTTTATTATTCTCATTAATGCAAAGTTAATAATTAGTTACCAAATAGGGTAACTAATTAAGTATTTATTTTATCTATTGCCAAAGTTATTTAAAGAGCTAATTGATAATGAAATATTTGTTTTTGGCAC
>JBNJHL010000177.1:0-4403 GCA_051748445.1 Bacillota bacterium | reverse complement strand
AAAATGACCCCTTATAAACTTAGTGTACATCGGCGTTTCCGGGATCGCTAAAATAATTTCTGCCAAATTTGCGCAGGATTTCAGGAGTAAGGGCCTAAACGGTCACCTATGTTATACTGCGGCTCATAAGTATATCTACCATGTTCCAGGGACGGGATAATCATCTCTTCGAGGACGTAGCCTGTGCGGGTTGTCACGTGGCACCATTATTAAAATCCTCTCGTGGCCAGAACTTCTTTTGCCGGTGTGCGGTCGCCATTACAGCTAATTCTTCTTGGGGCATCAAAGTATCTAATTTTGAACCCATATTCACCGTAGAGCTTTAAAATTCTTTCAGTAGCCTGGTTAGATAGAACTACTGGCCCGGGATGCTTTACCAACCATCTGACCAGTCGCACCTGATCTTCCCAGGAGAAGCCACCTTTTGAGTAGCTGGTGAATTCAACATCATAAGGTGGATCAGCGTAAATAAAGTCACCATCTTTTAGGGGTAGCTCCTCAAAGTCAGTACAGGTAAACTCCCAGTGTTTAAATACCTCTCTGTATTGATCATAATTACGGATATAGTTAATATTCTTGTAGCGGCCGAAGGGTACGTTAAACCGATCTTTCTGGTTAAAACGGCAGAGGCCGTTAAAACCGGTGCGGTTAAGGTAATAAAAGAGCCCTGCAGCTTCTTTGCTGTTCATGTTCCCCTCTTCAATTAGGGTATTAAAACGTTCCCGGTGACTGTAGTAAAACTCCTCTTTATTTTCTAAGGGTATGTCTATGTGCAGGCCCTTTTGAACCCACTTAAAAAAATTGAGCAGGTGAATATTAATATCGTTTAGAAGCGCTTTCTCAGGCATTAAGCCTAAGGTAACGGCCAGTCCGCCGCAGAGTGGTTCAACAAGTCGGCAATGGGAATATGGTTCCCAGATTGGCATTAAATGCGGGACCAGCCATCTTTTGCCACCAGCCCATTTGAGGGGTGGTTTTAAGTTGTTTGCATAAAGTATGTTTTTCACGAAGCAGCTCCCTGGTTGTGTAGTAGTGATAATAATCTTTGTATAATAATTAGACTTAAAGGGCCAGGTCCCTGCCTGATGTTTTTAACATTTAAACTACGTGCGAAAAGCTTTACTTTTACATAATATTGCTATATAGTTGCCGGAAGTTGCCGTTCAGTCGTAAGCGTCTCAAATTCCCCACTTAGTATTTATCATTTTCCCATGCAACAATAATTTCAAACACCCATGACTGGGAGGAGTAATTTTAAAGAATACAGGGCAAGCCGACTAAGTTGTAAATCCATTGCCGGCCTGCCTTTTGAACGATACCTGGGCCATTCAGAAGTGAAAGCCAGGGTAATAACTAAGTCTAAAAACCTTATAGAATGAAGGTTATTCATAGCTTTTGCCGAAGATATCATTATTAGTAAAACAGCGCAAGGCTATGAAGATCTGCAGGCATCAATGAGGAGTGAGGTTATTGAATTTTGAGCAAATAGACGATATGTCTATCCAAGAATTAAAAGCGGAGCTTACGACACTATATAGAGAACATGAAGCACTACTAAATAGCGCTAGAGCTATATTGAACTATCAACAATTTGAGCAATCTGCTAAGGAAATATTTACTTTTTGCAAAGAAGTAACTGGCGCTACTTCAGGTTATGTAGCACTTTTAAACCCTGATGGGTCAGAAAATGAAGTATTGTTTTTAGATTCTGGCGGCCTTCCCTGTACTGTAGATAAAAATCTTCCGATGCCTATAAGGGGCTTAAGAGAAACAGCTTACCGCTCTCAGAAAGGGGTTTACCACAACAGTTTTGATAATAGTCACTGGGTGCAGTTTTTACCGGAAGGGCATGTGCAGCTAGAAAATGTTTTGTTTGCTCCCCTTATTATTGATCAACAGGCTGTAGGTCTAATCGGGCTAGCCAACAAAAAAGGTGGTTTTACCAATCGAGATTTGGATTTTACTACATCACTTGGAGATATAGCTGCTGTAGCTCTTAGAAATAGCAGGAATGCTGAGTCGCTGCAATATCTAAGCTTTCACGATCAACTTACCGGCCTGTACAACCGCTATTATTTTGTTAATGAAATCAATCGCTTGGAAGGTTCTCGTGAATACCCAATTGCAATCATAGTAACTGACCTGGATGGGCTAAAACAGATTAATGATACCTTTGGTCACGGTGAAGGTGATCTTTATCTGCAACAGGTAGCTATCATATTAAAGGAAGCACTGCGTGGGTATGATCTACTGGCAAGAATTGGTGGTGATGAGTTTGCCATGGTTTTGCCGCGAACTGATGAGCAGGCTGGTAAAACGATTATAAAAAGAATTTACAACATGATTGAAGAGCATAATGAAGCAAATAAAGGATCAACACTGAGTGTTTCTATGGGTTTAGCCATAAGCATGGATAATACTCAGCCTCTTGAAGAAACTTTTCATGATGCAGATAATCGTATGTATAATGAGAAGCAGCGTAAAAATAACTGAGTCCAAAATAAAAACTGCGATTGGCGATTGAGGTCAGGCCTTATGGACAGGTTTAGCTGTCTTAATATATGCTTGCCTCAGTTCATTTACACTGTGTCCCAAGTTATTACGACGTAGCCAACCCCAGGGAAAGTCTTAATGGTTCCTCAGGGTGTTTTTATAATTATTACTGGTATTTTATCCATTTTGTAACCTTCCATTAGCTGTACAAGATGGCTAAGTCAATCAGGATAACATTTGTCCCCACATCTGCTGCTTATGCTCCTGTTAATCACCTGTTAACTCTGACAAAGACAACATAATTGACTGGTAATCTTGAATAGCCAGGATAACACTACTGGTACACTTAAGTCTCTGAAAATATATATTTATAATAAATTGACATATTGAAACACGGAGTAGATAGGCCTTGAAGGGTTGTCAACAACCCCGTCCCCCTGACATTGTGCCATTGACAGCCCGGCTAACTTTTAAGCAATACTCTGACAGCATTTAAAAGAGGTTCACCTTTTAGTTCCCACATGAAGGAGGTATCGACAACGTTGGGGTTATTGCAGTGATTACAGTTTAAAGCACTTCTTTTAAGCTCTTTAAAGGTAGAACTTGCCAGTATATCTTTCATGGGTTGGGCTTTTACATTACCCAGTGGCTTATCAGAATCCATACAGTTAATGACCTCTCCATTCGGATAGACCATCATTGAAATCTTGGGCAGGTGACAGTTGTATGATTTATTATCTCTTAAAAAATCACGTAAATAGGAATAAGAATTGTTAATAGGATATCCTTTACTTTTTAAATCTAAAAGCAGATTGCCAATTTGACTTTCTTGCTGCCTTTCCGCTTTCCACTCTGTTACTTTTTTACTTGAATCTCCAAATGCTTCACTTTTTACGGGGCAAACATAAAAACTTACCTTTAGCTGTTTTGCCAATTCCGCCATTGGAAAGATTTGCCCCTCATTGCCCCTGTGCAGAAGACAGTTGAGGTAGACTTTAATATGTGGGTACCGGTTGCGAATGATTTCCACAGATGATATGACTCTTCTGGACAAACCGGGGCAATTCCTAAGCTGATCATGTTTTTCATCGGTGTAGTCCAGGGACAAAATCACAGCATCCAGATAAGGCGCCAGTTGATCTAATCGCTCTTCCAAGTAATATCCATTAGTGATCAGCACAGTTAAGAGGTCAGCCTGATCAGCGAAATAAAGGATTTCTTCCAGATCTTCTCTTAATAGAGGTTCTCCTCCCCATATGGCCGACCTGAACGAAGCCGTTTTGTCGTAAATCGTGGTAGAAGCTTCCAATTTCTTCAGCACTCATTTCATCATAGTTTTCTTTTTCTCGCCACAAACACATGGGACACTGGCAATTGCAACGAGTGGTCACTAGATGGGATATAAACAAAGGTCTGCCCTTGATTTTACTTGCTCCCAAGCCCCGAAATAGGGCAAACATTTTAGGAATTTCATTAAACCTGGCTTTCATCGCACCTCCCCTTCAAAGAACCATTTCATGCAACCGGTTGCGCTTAACAACAAGTAAATGTATTCTACGTCCTTACTTATTACTGATCAATTCATTTCTTTCCTAAAGTACTCTCGCACGAGATTCTCAATATTTACCACAGTCATCATATTTGACTCCATAAAAAAGAGTAATCCTTTAAACTTTTATAACAAAAAAGATGGTTCCCTTCTTACAACTTCGTGTGAAGTGCTCCATCTCATGTATCATTAAAAGCTTGTCAAAATATATTGATTATTTTACTAAACATTTCTATGTGGATTAAATATTTCCTGCAATAAATTAAATTACAACAATACGCTCCTTTCCCTACTCAATGCCCTTCCGGTGCACCGACTTAAGTCCTGCCATTACTTTCCCTATCCGGTAAGTAAGTATCTG
>JBNJHL010000176.1:0-4413 GCA_051748445.1 Bacillota bacterium | reverse complement strand
TCTAGAGTATACTCTGAAGTGGAGCGTAAAAAAGGGTCAAGTCCATTTTTGTCTGTAAAAAGCAAGGCCTGGGTTAGGCGGCACTGTCATCATCATTTTGATTTTCATCAGCAGTGTTTTCCTGCTCAGTCAGTAAACCTAACTTTTCACGCAATTCATGGACATGCTTTTGCTCGATCTCAGAAAACTTTACCCTCCTCCAGCGTTGACTGGCTCGCCAGAGGGTAGCGAAGGCAAGCTTAAGCGCACTCTTTTCGTCGAAGAAGCGAGGTATTACCTTACTTCGTCTTTTCTCTTCACCAAAGCTGCGCTCAATAAGGTTGGTGGTGCGCACATACTTGCGATGTACCGCCGGCAACTTAAGATGGGCTAATGTAGCTTCCAGATCATCTTCGAAGCTCTTGATAGCCCGGGGAAACTGGTTTTTGTATCTTTTAATCAACTCCTTTGCTCTTTGAAAACCGCAGTCATAATCAGGAGCATCTCGGATATCGGTTAGATATGATTTGAAGCCTATTTTGTCCGATTCGGGAATCTTGTCCAGGACATTACCCATTTTATGCACCCAGCAGCGAATCCGCAGCGACAAGGGCCAGACTTCATCTACAGCCTGAAGAAGTCCAGGAGCGCCGTCAGAAGTTATGCTAACAGGAATTTTGAGGCCACGTTGGACCATGTCTCTTAAAAACCCAAGCCAGCAATTGTAACTTTCTTTGTTGCCTAAATCCATGTGTAAAAGAACCTTTTCTCCGGTCACTAATATGGCCCAGGCACATAGAATCCCTTCTTTCGGCCCTTTAAACTTGCGCATCGGTTCATAGACAGCGTCCAGGAAAATGTAGGCTACTTCAAAACCAGAAAGGTCTCTTTTGCTAAAAGCCTCATATTCTTCCCAGAGGGCATCTGTGACTTCACTAACAGCGCTTTTACTAATCAAACAATTGCCCAGTTCATCGGTAAAGGTTGCTTCAATATCCCGGGTGGATAAACCACGGGCGTACATCTCAGTTACCAAATACTGCATAACGTCGCTGTTTCCTTTGATAAAATGCCACAGTTCAGAGCCGTAAGTTTCTTCAGTGTCTCTAAGCTGGGGAAGATGTACCGGTATTTTTCCCTCAGCACTCTTAAACTGCCTCTCTTTATAGCCGTTGCGAGAACCTTTGTTTCCTTCATCGTTGCGTTCGTAGCGGTCACGACCAAGGTAATCAGCGACCTCCTGTTCCAAGATCTCCTGTATTAAACGCTGCGCCCCTAAACGAAAGAGGGTGTTCATTACATCTTGGTTACCATTAAGTCCGTTTGATAAAAATTCATTAATCGCTTCACAAATACGCTCAGTTGGTGGTATGCTTGTCATAAGGTCTGGGCTCCTATCTGCCCCTTCCAGGGGCGGTGGTTTTATGTTCCTATTACCACCTTTGACGCCCAGGCCTTTATTTCCTTTTTACAGACATTATAGGACATTACCCAATAGCCTTAAGAACTTTGTTCATCTCAGTCTCTCTGGGGGTCTATGACTTCCTTATATACCAGTTGCCTAAAAAAGTCCTTATGTCTTCATCGTAAACTTCCAATATGCTCTCAGTATGATCGCTATAGATAAATAAATATTTCATGATAAAAAAAATCACCATGTTGGTCTTTTGCGCAGCTGTAGTCTCTTTAAGCCCTTTTTCTACTAAGTATTTGAAAAAGCTCTCAAAGACTATTTTAGATCGTTCCCACTGCTTTTCCCGTAACTCATCAAAGTCCTCTACGTCAACTCGCTCCAAGTTGATAAAATCAAACTCTGCCATATTAAAAACTCCTAACCTATAGTTTTTTACCCGGGGCAATAGAAAAACTATGTAGTCCCAACAAACATACACAGCGTAAAAACCCACAAAATTGGAAACAAAAAAGACCTTAGAACCGCAAGTAAGTCTTTTTAGATTAATATCAACTTTTGCTTGTATTAACTAATGCTTACAGTAAAATTTTTCATTTTGTCCCGAAATTATCATCTGCTTTTTCCTCTTCTACCAAATCAGTTAGCCTTTCTTCCAAGGCCATTGCATCAAATTTATTCTTTACCACTAAAGAAGCCTTATTGTATAGTTCTTTAGCTCTGGTAATATTTTTATCTTTTTCTAAAAAGTATATATCACCCCATCCAATATAACTCCATGGATTATTCGGGTAGTCTTCTACCAACCTCTTGAACTCAAGATCAGCCTGGGCATAGTTGCCGAGTTTGGCATATGATTCGGCAATGCTCCGCCGCATATTATGAATGATTAATTCATCTTCTTCAGGGAAATAGCTTATAAATTCCTGACAATAGTTAATCCTTTTTTCAAAATAAGCCTGATCTTTCAGCCCTGCATTATGTAGCTCTTCCTCCAGGTCCTGGCAAAAGTTTTGAATAAAAAAGCTTCCTTCATACTGTTTTTCCAGACAATCCAGACTTTTAATTTCCGGTTTAAGCCTGTACTTTAATGCATCCCAAACCTTTAACCAAATATCGCATGCCCCTATAGAATCACCATTTGATTTATCCCGAAAACCCTTATCAATCAAATCTTCCATTTGCTCCATAGAAATTATTTGTTTAGGCGCTAGCCGCTCCCATAAAACCCATGCAGCGAAAAAAGGAAAATCTTCATCCCTGCCTTCTGCCGTTACTGCAAAGTCTTCAAACCAACTATCCTTGATCTGCTGTGCAGCATAATTATCCTGCACATCCTGCAAAAATTTATCTTTGTTAAAAACAATACCCATACTTTCTAGTCGTTGAATTATTTCACCTGTCCCCATTGCATTAACTTCTTCATATGAAATAAAATTTTTCAAATGATTCAATATACCTTTGCTTATAGAAGCAGGATCAGGCTTGTCAATACAGCATTTCTTATATTTCTTACCGCTTCCACAAGGACAAGGTGAATTTCTGCCTATTTTGCTCATAGCATACACCTTCTTTCATATTAAGCTGATTAAAATCTGCTATACATATTTAGGGACACAATGAGCAAACCTCTTCAATAAAATTCAGAATAGATAAAACTCCCTAAACGTCCCCTTCTAAAGACTTACTCATCGGGGTCGCGGTGCCCACAGTCCTGCTCGTCCACCCAGTCTTCTTCTTCAAATATTTCTCCCCGCCGCCCCCGGACCTTGCGTGTGGGCCCGCTCTTGTAAATGGGGCAAGATAAAGGACCGTAACAGAAGGTTTCCGTTCGGTAAGTTTTGCGATCCGGCTTCCAGTTGTCCTCCGTGATCTCTACCGGCATCAGGCAGCCCCAGGTACAGGTTGAACATTTCCGACGGTAAGTCTGAGCAGCCAGTCGGCGATGGCCACGCTGCCGGTAAGTCTCAAGTGGCGGCGGGGCAATCTGCCAGGGCGGAGGCGATTGCTCTTCGCGCTGCGGGCGCTGCAACAGCTTTAAGCCGGAAACCTTGTAGAAATCTACTGGTTCTAAGCGCCGATCACTTACCGGCAAGCAGCTGCCACTGATTTTATCGCCCACTCTGAACTGATTTTTAGCCTGGGCTGCCTTACCGATCCCGATTTTGTACTCCCCTTCGTTCCCATCCATGGTTCCCTGAATAGTTAATGCATAACCCATGTACTGGTGAGAGCGCTCATCAAATGAACGGTAAAGCCGGATCCTCGGCTGCGCCGATATAATCAGGCCTTTAAACTTATGCTTTACCTCTTTGTTTCTGCTCTGCGCTTTCTTCTCTTTAGAAGCTTTTAATACTTGCGGGTGCTCTTTGTAACCGTGAAAACAGGCCTCGCAAACCAGCAGATCATCTCTATGACGGACCAACTCTGAGGCGCACATGGCGCAGTAGAGGCCACCCGGCCGGACATTGAAGATTTCACGTTCCTTTATCGGGGTTACCTTTAGAGCAGTCAAATTTTTACCGCAGTAAAGGCAACTCCAATCTAAGTCTTCAGTGGGACTAAAACTGGAAAGTTTACAATCGGGGCAAATTTTACGATACACTTAAGTCGCCTCCCAGGAATTTATCGATCCTTTTTCACATAATGAGTAGCATAGATTTCCTCGAGGTTAGCCCTACCACTTTTGCTGAAGCGCAGCCTGATCTTGCGCCCTTTACCCCACTTGTTATAAACAGTCTTCGAAGGATACCAGCCTTGAGAGCGGGCATAAGTCCGCAACTCATTTAGAATAGTATTAAGCTTGCCGAGTCCGCCTGCAGTAACCCTTTCCAGGTAAGCAATTCGTCCCATCCGCCAATCCCGGTAATCTTGCTGTGAAATCACATTCATTTTAATAAAAAGATCAACCGGGCTGACATAACCCTTTTCATAAACAAGGTCATTTGCCGAAGCTCTTGTTTTTTCCCTTAACTCTTTCCTGTTCATGATTTAACCCGAAAAAAGCTCCTTATAATCATACC
>JBNJHL010000175.1:0-4429 GCA_051748445.1 Bacillota bacterium | reverse complement strand
GTTTACCGGGACCTTGATATAGGAACGGCCAAACCTACTTTAGCAGAACAAAAATTAGTTAAGCATCATCTAATCGACCTGGTTAATCCTGATCAAAACTACAGCGCCGCAGACTACCAGAAAGATGCCGATCAGGTCATTATGCATTTATGGCAGCAAGGTAAAATTCCCTTTATGGTAGGGGGAACCGGCCTCTACATTAAAACTGTAACGGATCGTTTTGCTTTTGGTGAAAAAGGCGCAGATCAAAACCTGAGAAATAATTTTATAAAACAATATGAACAGGAAGGACAGGAACAGCTTTATCAAAAACTTAAAACTGTAGACCCTGAAGCTGCTGCCAGGATTCACCCCAACGACCGAAAAAGAATGATCAGGGCCCTGGAAGTATACGCCCTGGAAGGGAAGCCGATTTCCGAGCAGGTTAGTAAAACCAGGATTAACAATTCTCCTTACAGGTTATTTTATTATGGACTTAATATGGATCGTAATAAATTATACACCAGGATAGAAAGAAGAGTCGATCAGATGATTGAAGAAGGTTTTCTTGAAGAAGTAAGAAATATAATTGCAAAAGGTTATACCCTGAGCTGCCCGGGTATGCAGATACTGGGTTACCGTCAGCTGGCAGAATATCTACAAGGCAACATTTCCTTCGAAAGCGCTGTTGTAGAAATCAAAAAACAAACTCGAAACCTGGCTAAAAGGCAACTGACCTGGTTTCGCAGAGAGAAAGCCATTAAATGGTATGAAATAAACAACCAGTTATCTTTTTCCGATATTGCAGAAAATATTTACTGTGAAGTGAAGGAAATAAGCACCTGACGGGCGAATAGTATTTTTTAAAGTAACAGAAACGAAGGGAGCCAGATATATGAAAGGCGCAATCAATTTACAGGATACTTTTCTTAACCAGGCTCGCAAAGAAAACATGCTGACCACGGTTTTTTTAGTCAATGGTTATCAAATCAAGGGGGTTGTTCGCAGTTTTGATAATTTTACCCTGATGTTGGAGGTAGAAGGAAAGCAGCAGCTGGTATACAAACATGCTATATCAACGATTATACCGATGCGCAACATTAACATTAGAACCACAGAAGGAGAAAGTGCAGAAGGAAATACCTCTGAAGGAGATGCCGAGTAATAGTTTACAAAAAGAACTGCAAAAAAGGCACTCCTCTTAGAGTGTCTTTTTTATTAATAAAAATATTACTCTCATCCACTTGAAGAAAACTGCGCCCGCTAATCGTTTAGGCCGGGCAGTATATATTGATATAGGTTGAGTCGCAAATGAATAATTTTGAAAAGGTAGTGACTAATGAGTAAAAGAGAAAGAGCAATCCTGGTTGGCCTTGATACCGGTCAAAACAGTGAAGATACAGAACGTGCAATGGCTGAGCTGGCCTTGCTGACTGATACAGCCGGTGCAGAAGCTGTAGATACTATTATTCAAAAAAGAAATACACCGGATCGTGCTTACTATATAGGGAGAGGCAAAGTAGAAGAACTGACTGCCCTGGTAGAAATGCTTGATGCAAACATGGTTATTTTCAACAAAGAACTCTCACCCTCACAAATCCGCAACCTCGACAACTCGCTGGGGGTTAGAGTAGTTGACCGCACTGCCCTGATACTTGATATATTTGCCAGGCGCGCCCTATCGCGTGAAGGTAAACTCCAGGTTGAACTGGCCCAGATGCAGTATCTCCTACCACGCCTGATTGGACTGGGAAACCAGTTATCCCGACTCGGCGGAGGTATAGGCACAAGAGGGCCCGGTGAAACTCAGCTCGAAATAGACCGCAGAGTAATTCGTCGCAGGATCAGTGACTTGAAGAAAGAAATTGCACAATTACGCAAGCAGCGTTCCCTGCACCGGGAACGAAGAAAACGCAACCGATTTGATATAATATCTCTTGTAGGTTATACCAATGCAGGTAAATCAACCCTGCTTAATACCCTTACCGGCTCCGATCTATATACTGAAGACAAGTTATTTGCAACTTTAGATCCCATGGTCAGGAGAGGAACTATCAATAGCGGTAAAGAAGTTTTATTTACAGATACTGTAGGATTTATTGAACAATTACCGCGGCAGCTGGTTACAGCTTTCCAGGCAACGCTGGAAGAAATTTCTGCTGCTGACCTCCTGCTACATGTGGTCGACATTAACCATCCGGACCACTTAAATCAGATCAAAATAGTTCGCGAACATCTTTCAAAAATTGATGCCGAATATAGCCACCGCGAGCTGCTTGTTTTTAATAAAGTTGATCTTGCAAAAGAAGAGACGAGCAGGGCTTATTTGGAACGAGAGTTTCCCCGGGCCGCTTTCATATCTGCAAAAACGGGAGAGGGAGCAGAAGCCTTAAAAGAAATAATTGCTGCTATCTTAATAAAACAGCGATATCGTATAAAGATATACCTTCCCTATAACGAAGGAAAGCTTTTGTCCGAAATACAGGATCGGGGCGACCTGGAAAGCATCGAGTACAGGGAAAACCAGGTTGTTATAAAAGCTGTTGTTGATAAAGAGCTGGCTGACCGGTTAGAGCCATTTATATCTGATGATATATCGACCAGACAGTGATTATAATTTGCGGAATAACCCAACCACTCTGCCCAAAATTATTACTTCGTTTACTATAATCGGTTCATAAGCATCATTTTCGGGCTGCAGGCGGCAGTGGCCGTTGTCACGGTAAAACCTCTTGATAGTTGCTTCATCTTCCATTAAAGCTGCGACAATCTGACCATTTTCAGCCGTATCCTGCTGCCTGATTATAACATAATCACCGTCATTAATTCCTGCATTAACCATGCTGTCTCCTGTTACCTGCAAAACAAAACAGTCTTCTTCCCTTTGAGTCAGGTGATCTGGAACGGGAAAATAACCATCGCGGTTTTCTGCTGCTAAAATCGGTTGTCCGGCAGTAATTTTTCCGATCAAAGGAGCAAAAGAACAGGTCATCTCAGTTTCACCGTAAGCGTTCTTAAGCAATTTAATCGCCCTGGGTTTGGTCGCTTCCCTGGCAATGTAGCCTTTTTCCTGGAGAATATCGAGGTATCCATGAACGGTTGCTGTTGAGCGAATATTCAGGGCTTTACATATTTCCCTGACCGATGGAGGATAATTCCACCTTGATACTTCTCGCTCAATAAAATCAAGAATCCTTTTCTGCTTCTCCGTCAGCGGCTCCAAAAAATCACCCCATTGTTTAAAATTTATTGATAATTATAACATATTTTTAACAAATAATAAACTCCTGTTTGTATGAAAAACAAGGTTGAAGCTAAGCAGGCACAGTTCCAGCCTAAACGAACAGCAAGCACAGAATTTTTAAGCAGGGTGAATCAGTAAAACTGAACTGGCTTTAAGTACTCTTTTCCCGGTAACCGTTCAACTTGAGAAGCTTATTGAGGCCATCCAGGTAAGCTTTTACGCTGGCCTCAATAATGTCTGTGCTGGTCCCACGACCCGTTATTGTCCGATCCTGGTAAGACATCTCTACCTGGACTTCACCCAATGCATCCCGACCCTGTGTCACTGCGTTAAGTCGGTAATTATCAAGACCGATGCTAAGTCCGGTAATTTTATTGATAGCATTGTAAGCAGCATCAATAGGGCCGGCGCCAACAGCGACCTCTTCGCTTATACTGTCATCATCTTTTATCAACTTTATAATCGCTGCCGGCACACTGGTACTGCCGCTGATAGTTTGCAAGTATTCAAGCCGGTAACGTGGTTCGGTAAAAGAAAGGTGGTCGAGAACAAGCGCCTCCAGGTCTTCCGGGTATACTTCTTTCTTTTTATCGGCCAGTTCAACAAAATAACCGTATATTTTTTCTAGCTGTTCTTCCGATAATGTAAAATTTAATTTTTCTAGCTGATTCATAACAGCCGCCCTGCCGCTGCGTGCCGTCAGACACATCTGGGCAGCTTTTCCGCCAATAAGGTCTGCATCAATAATTTCATATGTTTCTTTATTTTTAAGTATGCCATCCTGATGGATACCAGATGAATGTGAAAAAGCATTAAGGCCGACTACGGCTTTATTTACAGGCACTGAAATACGTGTCAACTTGCTTACCAGGCGGCTGGTCCGGTAAATTTCGCTAAAATTCAAATCTGTATAGTAAGAAAAGTAATTTTGCCTGATCCGCAGGGCTACTGCAATTTCTTCAAGCGCTGCATTACCGGCTCGTTCACCAATACCATTTATATTACATTCTATTTGCCTGGCACCATTTTTTACTGCTTCCAGTGAATTCGCAACAGCCAGACCAAGATCGTCATGACAGTGAACGCTGAGTGTCACTTTATTTATGCAGGTAACATTTTCTTTCAATCTTCTGATCATGGCTCCGAATTCTTCCGGGATAGCATAGCCAACCGTATCTGGAATATTAATGGTGGTAGCCCCGGCTT
>JBNJHL010000174.1:0-4431 GCA_051748445.1 Bacillota bacterium | reverse complement strand
AGCATCTCTTTATATTTGACGGTGTAAACAGAGCCCGCTTACAGCGGGCTCTGACATTTTAACCCTGAAAACCCTGCGATATAATATATATGTATAGAAGGCTGCAATTAATGTATAATCTTAATCAAGAATATAGAGGAGGCTGCAGCCTGCAAATGAAAAGTGATAAACTTCTAAAGACCATTAGTATTATAGATACCAGACCGGAAACAGCAAACTTGTCAGTTGAACCTTCTAATTTTACTGGCATTGCATATCATTCCGGCAAAGTTTCTGATGGATTCCTTTTTGTTTGCATCAGAGGCTATAAAACAGACGGGCATCTGTATATTGACCAGGCAGCTCAAAAAGGTGCTTTAGCAGCCATTGTTGAAGATTTCCAGAATACCCCTATTACCCAGTATAAAGTAGCTGACAGCAGGCAGGCCCTCGCCGCTTTGGCTGATCGGTATTACAATTACCCTTCTAAAAAAATTAATTTGACCGGTGTTACTGCAACTAACGGTAAAACTACCACTACCTATATGATAAACTCTATTTTAGAGGAACATGGCTTGAACACCGGGTTGATCGGAACAGTTATCGTCAAAGCAGGCAACAAAATTGAACCGGCAGACCTGACCACACCGGAATCACTCGACCTGCACCGTTTTTTTTCGCACATGGTGGAAGAAAACGTCACTCATGCAGTAATGGAGGTCTCATCGTCCGGCTTAGAGCTTAAAAGGGTAGGCAATGTTAACTTCAATACGGTTGTTGTTAATAACATCAGCCGCGAGCATATCGACCTGCATGGCTCCTTTGAAGACTATTATAACGCCAAGGCTTCGCTGGTGCGGACTGCAAATAAAAACCAGTGGGCGGTCTTTAACTTGGACTGCCCACAAACAGCTCCGCTGGTAAAAGAAACCGCGGCAAATCCCTTTACTTATGGCATCAAAAACCGGAAAGCCGATATTGTTGTAGATAACCTGGATTTGAGCACCGGCCGGGCTCGCTTCGAGGTCAATCTAAAGAATAAGCGCTCTTTCAGCTTCTTATCGAAACAACCCGAGTCTTTTTCTATAAATCTATCGGTTTTAGGACTGCACAGCGTTTACAACTCCATGGCCGCCATCCTGGTCAGCCTGATCAATAATATCCCGGCAGATACCATTAGCAAGGCTCTGCACAACTTCAGGGGCGTGGAAAGGCGTTTTGAGTTAATCTTTGAAGATGACTTTAAGGTTTTAGATGATCATTTTGCCAACAGCGGCAACATCAATGTTACCCTGGAAACACTGCAAATGATGGACTGCAAAAAACTGCACCTCGTTTACGCTATCCGGGGCAGCCGCGGGATAACTGTAAACAAAGAAAATGCCGAAACACTTGCGTACTGGGCCCCGAAACTGGGCCTTGAGAAAATAATTGCCACTACCAGCAGCAGTCACGTCGGTGAAAAAGACCTGGTAACCACAGAAGAGCTGGAGGTATACAAAAAAGTAATAGAACAATCCGGCTTGAAAACAGAAATCTACGAAGAACTGCCAGATGCTATTGCTGCAGGTCTAAAAGAAACTGAAAAAGGAGACGTCCTTCTTCTGGCCGGGTGCCAGGGTATGGATTACGGCGCCTCTATCTGCCTCGGGCAAATTCAGAAAAAAAGGCCGGATCTTCCTGAAAGCATAGTTTTCGCTGCCTTAAAAAACCGCGTAGCAGGAGTTTGAATTACTTGAAGTACACGGGGACGGAGGTTTTGTACTTGGTGGAAGGAGAACACCGTTAATATTCAAGTACAAAACCTCCGTCCCCGTGTACTTAGTCTTCCTTTATTTCTATCCCGCCCATAATAGCGCGGGCCTGGATGCGAACAACTTTCTCCGCTCTTTCACTTATGTTGTGTTCAATTTTTCTGCCGCCGACAATTCCGCCGTCTTCCTGGTTATTAAAAGTAACTCCGCCCAGTACTACCGAACCTTCATATATTACCGGCAGATCTTTGGGGATCTTTACTTCAATACCGCCCATAATAGCGGTCAAGTCCAACACTGTTTCACCCTGTTCTAACTCGGCATTAGTCAAATCCATCTCAATTCCGCCCATAAAGGCAAAATAGCTGCCGTTCTCCAGTTTCCAGGTTTCTGCTCCGCCAACATTGGTCCCTCCCATAAAAGCAAAACGGCCACCTCCCCTGCCGCTAAATGCCCGGCCGCGGATCAGGCTAACTCCAACCATAATTAGAATAACAGGCCAAATAACATTGAAAATCAAACTTGTGTCTACTTCAAAGAGCCCCAGGTTCCGCCCCAGGAAAATTACCCCGACTGCCAGTACAATCAAGGCCGTTATAAACTGGCCCCAGGAAAAATAGGATTTGCTCTTACCCCCGGCTGAAGTCGACCCGAAAGATAAATAGATCCAATTTAAACCAACAACCAGTGGTATCACCGGCCATAACCTCAAAATCTGCCCTATTTCTATGTCAATATCTAGACCCAGGTTGCCAAGCAGTAAAACAATACCGATAACCAGGACAGCCAGGCCAAGTAATACCCTGCCGCTTAAAAATCGCATAATTTAAACACCCTTCCTTTTATTATTTCAGCTGGAATAAACTTCACATGCTAAAGCTTCGGTAAAAGTTCATGCTATAAGCTGCATCATAAAGCCGATTGCATGCTACATCAGGCTGAGCGACCCTGTTTTAAAGTGAAAGCTTCGTTTTAGTACCAGCCAATTTTTTGCTGTTAATAAAATACCATACAACCTTAAAGTTTGCATTAGAAACTTATCCAGCTGCTTCTTCATTTTTCAAACTAATTTACGTTGACTTTTATTTATTGCCATGCTAAAATTAACAGCGCAGAAAGAGGATATGGTGGGTGTAGCTCAGTTGGTTAGAGCGCCAGGTTGTGGCCCTGGAGGCCGTGGGTTCGAACCCCATCACTCACCCCATTTAAAAAATAGTTAGATTTTTGCTGGGGCGTCGCCAAGTGGTAAGGCACGGGTCTTTGGAATCCGCATGCGCAGGTTCGAATCCTGCCGCCCCAGCCATTTTTATGTCCATTTACTGATTATGCGGCTAAATTGAACTTTTAGAAAGAACATCTTTCTCGGACTTAGGGTCTTCATACTCATCTTATATGGCCACAGTATATCCCGACCTTTATCAATTCAATTGCGGCTTATTAAGAATCAACATTCCTGCAAGAAACCCTTATACATAATGGCTTAAAGGGTGTTTTAATTTGCAAATCAAAGAAAATATTCTTGCATACTTCTGCACTTCTTGGTATAAATATAGTTATAAATTAATTCTTCGGTTAACATAATTAAGTAATAAGATAGAAAAAGTAAAATCATAATTCAGTGAGATAGTTTTCCAACCAACTAGATTTATTTATAAATCTTTTTATTGTCATATAATAAGCTATTATTAACATTAGCAAGCAGCCAGGTGACACAACAATGAAAAATAGTCCTGACGTAAGTCATAAGGAAGCATTTAATACAGGTTCAACTTCACCCTACATAGTGGGGCTTGGCGCTTCGGCCGGTGGGCTGGAAGCACTTCAGCAGTTTTTTTCTAGCATGGCTGATGATAGCGGGATGACATTTGTTGTTGTTCAGCATCTCTCACCTGACTATAAAAGCATGATGGTTGAACTTCTCTCAAAAACCACTTCTATGCCGGTCTTAAAAGTTGAAAATGGAATGGAAATTAAGCCGAACCACGTTTACATCATACCACCCAAAACTCAAATGACAATATATAAAGGTAAACTGTTCTTGGAAGAGTCAGATTACAGCAAAGGCCTGTTACTGCCAATAGATACCTTCCTGAAATCTTTAGCTGACGACCAGGGTGAAAAATCAATCGGTATCATTCTTTCCGGAACCGGCAGCGACGGCACCCGCGGTATTACTGCTATCAAGGGAGCCGGGGGTATGGCCATGGTTCAGCAGGAAAATACAGCAAAGTTCAGCGGCATGCCAGGCAGTGCTATTGCAACGGGGATGGCTGATTATATCCAGCCACCGGATAAAATGCCGGAAATACTCTTAAATTATATTAAGCATCCATACCTGACCAATACTGCCACTGATGTCCACCCCCTGTTAAATGAAGATACTTACTTGAATCAACTTTTATCTACCCTAAGAGATCAAAGTGGTGTTGATTTCAGTCAATATAAGCCAAGTACCATCTTAAGACGTATTGAAAGAAGAATGGGCATTGCCCAGGTAGTCAGCCTTGAAGAATACCTCAGATACGTCAAACACTCGGAATACGAAGTCAAAGCTCTTTATAAAGATCTTTTAATCAGTGTAACCAGATTTTTCCGTGACCTGGAATCTTACAACGAGCTAAAAGAAAAGGTTATACCAGAAATGGTTAATCGGGCTGAGCCAGGCAAAACCTTGCGTATCTGGGTGGCAGGCTGCGCA
>JBNJHL010000173.1:0-4432 GCA_051748445.1 Bacillota bacterium | reverse complement strand
CATTTTTACCCCACCCAAATTAAGCGGTAAAAGCGACCTTTTGGCCTCCTATGGGGAATTTTTTCGGATTATGTAAACCATCATTTCGGATCGACCCCTAAAAAATCTATATATAATAGGCCTCTCAGCCCTATTGGTAATAATTAGTAATTCACAAAAAAATGGGGATCTTTTTGGGCAAAAATGGGGACTTTCCCCATATTAATTTGAAATTATTGAAAATATAATAAGTAGTATAGAAAATAAATTATGAACATATCGAAAAGATGAGGTAGTAAACATGGCCTTACCCCGCCTGTTTCTAATCGATTCACACGCAAAGTTCCGGGAATCTGCCCGGAAGTACCTGCTGCGCTGCCATTTGTTCAAAAGTGTAGAGACCGCGGACGGCTATTACGATGGCATGTTTCTTCATAAAAAATACTATCCCGACCTGCTCCTTATCGACAGTGAGATCTTTTTTGAAAACCCCGGTCTCATCAAAAAAGTTGAAGAATTAAAGCACTCTAATCCGGCCCTAAAGGTTTTAGTGCTATTTCTTTTCCGGGAAGAATATTTAAACCGCTGCCAGGAGCTGTTCCCCCTGGTCAGCGGCATTATTTTAAAAGAGAGCTTTGCTGAAGATCTGCTCGAATACCTGGCAGCAGATAATAAGCATCTTACAGAAAGACAGGACAGCTCTCGCAAGGGGGTTGATCGATGCAATTGAAAACCGGTACAGGGTTTAGCCTGAGTTTTTCCTGTTGATATAAAAAACTGAGGTTTATGAGAGCTGAAATTATTATAATCAAGAAGAAATGGAGGGTTATTAATGAGTCTCAAAGTTAAGCTAATTGCTTTTTTCCTGCTGGTCGGTATTGTTCCTTTAGCAGCAATCGCAGTGCTAAGCTATACCATGGCCAGTCGGAACATTGAAGATGAAGTGTTTAGTTCCATCGACATGTTTGCCAACCTGAATGATGCCCAGGTTGAAAGCTATTTTCTTGAGAGGATTCACGACGGGGTGGTTTTAGCCACTACCCGTGATGTATACCGGAGCATGAACATATATCAACAGATAGAAACAGGTGAGTTAGAAGCTCAAGTAGACGAGGATGCAGATGAAGCGGCTGCAGCGGCGATCAATACTGACCAGCTGTGGCGTGAGCGGGTAGCGGTCATGGAAAACCTGCTGCCCCTGACCGCAGAAGAATACGGGTTTGAACAGATATTTCTGACCGACCTGGAAGGTGAGGTTGTTTACGACACCCTGGGTCAGATTGAAGGAACAAACCTCTCGGACCGTGACTATATCCAGGGGGCCCTTGGCGGTCGCTCTAGCTGGTCGGAGGTATTTTACTCTGATGTTGTGAATAAAATTATAATGGTCTTAGGCACCCCTGTATATTCAGGTGGGACCAGCGGAGAGATTGTTGGAACATTAAATATCATAATCTATGAAGGAATCATTGCCGATATAGTCCACCAGGGGTTAAACTATCTTGGCGAAAGCGCCGACTCTTACCTGATCGATGCTAACGGCCTGCTATTGACCAACACCATGCTCGGTGAATACACTGAGGGCGCGGCTTTAAATGAATCGATCAATACCGAGGCGGTACAGATGCTCTCCGGCCCGATTCGTGACGGAAATGCTGATTTTGAATATCACGGTGTGTACGACGACTATCTCGGCAACCCGGTCTTAGGCGCGTTGGAAACAGTAATGATGGGCGATCAAATGGTTGGGATGATAGTTGAAATCGATGTTGCTGAAGCCTTTGCCGGCATGAATGCCCTGCGCAACATCATGATGGTCATCGGGGTGGTGGCTGCTGTTATTGTAGCCATTCTCGGTTTCTTCCTTGCTGTTGGCATAGCCAACCCGGTTAAACAGGTAGCGACCATTGCCGGTAAAATAGCAGGCGGTGATTTCACCGTGGAGACCCAGATCAAGCGCAAAGACGAGATTGGCCAGCTAGGCCAGGCCTTTAATGCCATGAGTGAGAGTCTGCGCGGGCTGATCAGCACCGCAGTTGAGATGTCTAACGGGGTTAATAGCGGCAGTGAGCAGGTATCTTCTGCTTCAGAGGAAATGAGCTCTTCTTTAGAAGAAGTTTCTGCCTCGACCAACGAGTTTGCCTCTAACGCCGAGAACTTAAGCACCAATTCACAGACCATGGCTGAAACCAACTCTAAGATCTTAGAGCGGGCCGAAGAAGGCAACCAGGCTATTGAAGATGCAGTTAACCAGATGCAGGTAATCAACAACCGGGTCAGCGAACTGCAGGAAGTAATCACCGAAGTTGACCAGCGCTCCAGCGACATCGGTAAAATTCTTGGAGTTATCACTGACATAGCCGACCAGACCAACCTGCTGGCTCTTAACGCTGCGATTGAAGCAGCCCGGGCCGGCGAGCAGGGCCGCGGCTTTGCCGTAGTGGCCGAAGAAGTGCGAAAATTAGCCGAACAATCCGCCGGGGCAGCCAAGGAGATTGGCGATTTAATTACCGCTACCCAGGATGAAAGCAAGAAAGCCTTAGAGAGCATGACTGAAGGAGTCAAAGATGTAGAATCCGGAACCGAAGTCGTCTCCAAGACCGGGGCTACATTTAACGAAATCCTTGATTCGGTTAAAGGAATATCCAAGCAGGTTGAAGAAACAGCTTCAGCAGCCCAGGAATTAAGCGCCGGCTCGGAAGAGATGGCTGCTTCTATTGAAGAACAGTCTTCAACCATGGAAGAGATGGCAGCAACAGCAGAGGAACTGCGTTCTTCCTCAGAGAGACTGAACCAGGAACTGCAGAAATTCAAGTATGAGTAGTCACAGGTATAGTAAGCATTAAAAAATAGGAATCAGGGTTAAGTAATACCGGGAAATACAGAATAATTATTATAAGTTAAACCTGTTTTCTGGGTACTAAGCTCTGACCTCTAGAAAAGGAGGGATCCTGATGGCAGAAGTAAGCAAAGAAGGTGAAATGCAGCTGGTAGTCTTCGTGATGGAAAATGAAGAGTTTGCCTGCGGTATAAATAACGTGCGTGAAGTTTTAAAGATGATCCGGGTTACACCCCTGCCGCGTTCGCTGGACTTTGTAGAAGGAGTCATAAATATGCGCGGTGAGGTGATACCGGTAATTGACCTGCGTAAACGCTTTGGCCTGCCCGAGGCGGAAAGAACCGAAGAAAGCAGGATTATTATTGTTGAAGTAGAAGAGCGCATGGTCGGTTTAATTGTCGACTCGGTCAGAGAAGTGCTCAGCATGCCAAATCAACAGATCCAGGATGCGCCGAGCCAGGTAGCCGGGGGCAAAACCGATCTGATTAATGGAGTAGGCAAAGTAGATGACAGGATGCTGATCATTTTAGATCTAGACCGCATCCTGACCAGCGAAGAGCAGATAGCCCTGGACGATATATCCCGGGCCGGCAAGGAACTGCCCGGGGGGCAGTAAAGCAAATCAAACCAGGCAGAGAGGCCGGGCGTCAAAAACGCCCGGCCTTGATTCCTCATTGTTATCATTGATAACTTAAACCAGTAGATTTTTGGTGGCACTACCAAAGGGAGGAACCTTTACATGAGCAAAGAAGCGGTAAAGCAGTTCATGGAAAAAATGAACAGTGACGAAACCTTTGCTGAAAAGATAGCAGCCGGTAAAGATAGAGCAGAGCGTCTGGCCATTGCCAAAACCGCAGGCTTTGACTTTACAGCAGACGAGTTCAACGAGATGGCCGATAATGGTGAAATCAACATTGACCGGACCCTTAGCTACCTGGCGAAAACTTACGAGAGCCGGGGGATCAGGCTTTTTGTCCGTTCCGGTACAGGATTATTTGAATAGTTAACAGGAAGGATCGCCGGGCGGCTGGCGATTGTATAGCTTCCCTGCCCGGCTTTCTGCTTTCCTTCCTTTTTCCATTCCTTGTCTCACTGTTACCTGGAACAGCCTAAACTATGTATTTAGTTAAGCAATAAATTCTATATTAAAAGCAGGGATATCAGCAGCAGGATAGAAATATAGATATATTTTTATTCCATCTTAAGAGTAGTGCTTAATGTGAAAAATTTTCTATCTTTGAGGCACCTTAAAGTTAAAGGGAAGTGATTGCAGATGACCCCTGACACAGACAAGTACCGCCTGCTGATTAAAAACCTGCCGGACGCCTTTGCCTACCACAAGGTTCTTACAGATAAGGACGGCAAGCCTGTAGACTATATCTTCCTGGAAGTCAACTCTGCCTTTGAAGAAATGACGGGGCTAAAGAAAGAAATGATCACCGGCAAAAAAGTCACCGAAGTACTACCCGGCATAGAAAAGAGCGAGTTCGACTGGATTGGCACCTACGGCCGGGTCGCTTTAAACGGTGAGCCAATTCGCTTTGAAAGCTTTTCCGAACCGCTCAGCCGCTGGTACGATGTGAGTGCCTACAGCGATAAACCGGGTTATTTTGC
>JBNJHL010000172.1:0-4583 GCA_051748445.1 Bacillota bacterium | reverse complement strand
TACAGCGGTAGCGGCAAGCCCCATTCCAAAACCATTCACAACAAATGCAGTAACTCCAAGAACAGGGCACATTCCAAGCAAAGCTACAAAAACAGGGTTCTCCTTGACAATACCCCTGGTTAGATCCTGAATGTAAACGTTCTTCGGTTCCATTAGTTTTCTTCACCTCCGCCACCATTATTAAGGGCACCGGACAGTGCATCAAATACAGCATTCCTGATGCCCTCAGCGCTGTTTGTAGCACCGGTTTGTGTGTCTATATCAAGTGACTGTTCTTCTATAATTCGTTCAGGTATCAGTGGGTTAGATTCCCTGAAATACTCGGGCGTATCTTCATGCTCCAGAATTTCAATATCAACAATTTCCCCACCGGATACTTCAACTTCTACTGATATCTGACCCATAAAACCTTCAGCACTGCCCTGGTATGTTCCATCAGGCACACTGGAAATATCAACTTCTACGGGATCCTCTTCCGGTTCCTCTTCCTCAGGCTCTTCTGGCTCGATATCAACACCTGTTGCTTCCAACAGGGCATTCTCCACGGCACTTACTATGCCCTCAGCGCTGTTTGTAGCACCGGTTTGGGTATCTACGTCAAGTGACTGCTCTTCTATAATTCGTTCAGGTATCAGTGGATAAGATTCAACAAAATAGGTAGCAGTTTCTTCCTGCTCCAGGACTTCAATATTAACTATCTCACCCCCGGAGACTTCAACTTCAACAACAATCGGACCCATAAATCCCTGGGCTGTACCCTGGTATGTTCCATCGGGAACTTCCGCAATGTCTACTTCAACAGTTTCTATACCGAGGTAATTTTCAGCTATAGTATTAACTGTGTTCCTGATGGAATTAATCATAGCTGATGTGCTGACCGTAGCTCCTGTCACAGTGTCAACATCTTCTCCAGGACTAATAGGGTCCTCGTAATTCTTTCCGACGAACTGCTCCTGAAATGAGTCGGTGGTAATAACATCACCGATTCCCGGGGTTTCAGTATGTGAAACAATCCGTAATCCAATAATATTCCCTTCCTGGTCAACAGGTAAATTATATACAACATCTCCATCATAGCCAGTTGTGGTTACAGTAGCCATGACACCCATTAACTCGCCGTCTTGATCAAAAATTAAATCAAATTGTCCTTGATCAAAAGTTTCACTTTCAAAATCCGCAAATCCCGGATAATAATTATTTAAGGCTGCCCGGTACTCTTCTTCCTCTCGGGCTTTTACTATCGGGTCTGTTATATTATGCATAAAAGTTAACAATGAGGCTGAAAGAATACCAACGAGAACCAGTGTTAACGCCAGGCGTAAAATATTACGCACTTTTTTTCACCCCCCCGAACTGTCTTGGCACTGTAAAATTATCTATGATTGGGGTAACAGAATTCATTAACAAGATGGCATAAGTCACACCTTCTGGCAGTGCTCCCCATAAGCGGATCAGCATGGTGATCAAACCACACCCTATACCAAAAACCAACCTGCCCAAGGGTGTTACAGGTGAAGTAACCATGTCTGTAGCCATATAGAGAGCACCAATCATAACCCCACCAGCCAGGACATGAAACAAACCAGTTCCTAAATGGTTAGAATAAAACCCTCCATCAAACAGGGCTCCCATAACAAATACAGTACCAATAAACCCTACGGGGATACGCCAGTCAATATGTCCCCTGTAAAAAAGCCAGGCCCCACCTATTAACAACGCCAGGGCCGAGGTTTCTCCTAGTGAACCAGGCACCGTTCCAATAAATAGTTGGGTTAAGCTGTAGTTTACTGCTTCTGATGGATCAGCAAGTGCTGTTGCACCGGTGACAGCAGAAACATCTGCACCAAAAGCAAATGGCTGCGGTGGTGACCAGATTCTACCGGCCGTATGTCCGCCCCATGAAACAAGAACCACTGCTCTACCAACCAGGGCAGGATTAAAAATATTATAACCAATTCCGCCAAACACCTGCTTGCCTATAATTATCGCGGAAGCAGAACCTACAACGACCAGCCACCAGGGTGGCGACGGTGGCAAGATCATGGCAAAAAGCAGCCCTGTCACTGCGGCGCTGCCGTCACTGTAAAGATCTCTTTTGCGCATCCACAAAGCTTCTACCACCATCGCCGTAACAACAGAAAGAACCATGGTGATCAAAGCCTGGTAACCAAAAAGCAGCACGGCCATCAAGGCCACGGGAAACAGGGCAACCAGTACATCTGTCATAACGCTCTTGACAGATTCCATTGTTCTTATATGTGGAGAAGGTGAAACAATCATTTTTTTATCCATTACTATCACTTCCCTCCCTTGCACAAACGCTTGCTATTTTTTAGCTTGGGCAATTTCTGCTTTAGCAATTTTAATCCACTGGGTTAAAGGTATCTTCGAAGGACAAACATAAGCACAACAACCGCATTCAAAGCAATCCATGGCGTGTAGTTTCTCTGCCTTCTCAAACATGTCATGTTCTGCTGCCTTGGCGATTGAGGTCGGCATAAGCTGAACAGGGCAGGCATCTACACACTTGGCACAGCGAATGCAGGGGCTGCTTTCTGCGAGTTGCACATCCTGCTCGGTTAAAGCCAGGATCCCTGAAGTCCCTTTAATAACCGGAATATCCAAGCTTGGCTGGGCTAAACCCATCATCGGCCCGCCAGTAATCAGTTTCTGTGTGTTCTCCTTTAGCCCGCCACAAGATTCTACAACCTCGCTGACCAGGGTCCCGACCCGGATCAACAAGTTGGCAGGATTGTTTATGCCTGAACCGGTTATCGTAACAACCCTCTCAATCAGGGGTTTGCCTTCACGGATAGCGTCGGTGATAGCAACCGCAGTTCCGACATTGTGATTTACCACACCAACATCAAGCGGCAACCCACCGGCGGGAACCACACGCCCTGTAGTAACCTGTATCAACATTTTTTCAGCGCCCTGGGGGTACTTGGTGTGAAGTTTTTCAACGCTTATGCTGTCTTCTTCCGTAACAGCTTCTTCCATTACCTTAATAGCATCAGGCTTATTATCTTCAACGCCGATAACCCCTTTTTCTGCGCCAAGGGCTTTAATCATCATTTTCAGGCCGAAAATAATTTTTTCAGGCTGTTCCAGCATAACCCGGTGATCAGCAGTCAGGTATGGCTCACATTCTGCCCCGTTAATCACCACAATATCGATTTTTTTTCCTTCAGGAGGTGACAGCTTAACATGTGCGGGAAAAGTTGCCCCACCGAGTCCGACAATACCCGCTTCCCGGACTAGTTTACGCAGATCTTCGGGGCTAAGATTGTCATGACTCTCAGGAGCCTTGACATTCTCATCCCACTTATCCTGGCCGTCAGATTCAATTGTTATCGCCTCAATGGGACGGCCCAGTGGATGGTTATAGAGCCCGATTGCTGTAACCTTACCAGACACACTGGCATGGATCGGCGCAGAAACAAAGCCGCTGCTTTCTGCTATCTTCTGGCCTTTTTTTACTACAGAACCGACTTCAATCGACTCGAGCGGTTCACAGGGAGCGCCAATATGCTGTTGAAGAGGAATAACCACTTTTTCAGGGACTTTCATCTCGCTTACCGCCATTTCTGCGGTTAAATCCTTGTGATCTTCCGGATGAACGCCTCCTTTAAAGACAGTGCTGCTCATTTGACTATGTTCACCCTTTCCTTAATTTAATTGCATGCGACAAACAAATACCTACTAAAGTTTCGAGAAATCTCTTGAAAGTCCTGCAAATCAATTCTTTTTTTAAATACTCCGACTCTATTCTATATTCACTGAAGCTTAACCTTATTAATACTACTACCTTTTTTGGCCCTGCTCCCCTGCCAGTAAGCACGAATATCACTGACAGTATAAAGCGAGCCGGTTACCAGGACGGCATCCTCCGGGCCGGCCAGAAAAAGTGCTTTCTCCAATGCTGTACCGTGATCGCTTATCTCATAGTACTCTTTTTTAAACTCTAGCTGCCCGGTTGCAACAGAGGCCAATTTCCGGGGATCGGCTGCTCTCGGCAGAACAGGCCTGGTAAAAACCACTTTATCAGCAAGTGGCAAGATCTGCTTCAACATGGCAAATATATCTTTATCGGCCATCATGCCAATGACAAGAATCAGTTTTCTGTACATAAAATACCGGGGCAGAGACTGGACAAGATGCCCTATCGCTGCCGGATTATGTGCTCCATCCATAATCAAGTATGGGTTTTTGCTTAAAAGTTCCAACCTACCTGGCCATTCTGTTTTTTCCAGGCCACTGCGTAGATCTGCCTCGCTTACTTTAAAACCTTCTCTTTTAAGCAGTTCCACAGCAGCAATAGCAGTTGCGGCATTAATAACCTGGTAGGTTCCACGCAGGGGAATAAAAATTCTCTCTAAATTATATAATTCTCCTTCATATCGAAAATACTGCCCCTCCGGACTAATCTCCTGTAAGACAGCTCCAGGATATTGATCAGTATTATTGTTCCCTCCATCGCTAAGGGTATGAACCTGGTAAAACTCGGAGTTTTGTTCTTCACATTTTTCTTTAAGAACTTCCAAAACCCGCAGCTCTTCTGATGCTGTAAGAAGCAGCCTGTT
>JBNJHL010000171.1:0-4631 GCA_051748445.1 Bacillota bacterium | reverse complement strand
GCCAGCCCCATAATTGAGGATAATACCTTGGCTGAAAACGCAGCTCAATATCTTGGAGGGGGTATCCTGGTTGATTTTGACTCTTCGCCAAGAGTTAACGGTAATAATATTAACAGCAATAGTTGTACCAGCGGCGGCGGAATAGCAGTATGGAATGCGGATCCGCTGATTAATAATAATACCATCCATAATAATGAAGCTATTTGGTTTGGAGGCGGTATTGCTGTATTTAATGCCAGTCCAACTATTGAAAACAACGAGGTCTCGCAAAATTCAGCCCAAAACCATGGTGGCGGCATAGCCTTAAGTGAAGGCGGCACTCCTGAAATTGTCAACAATACAGTTATGAAGAATTATACCGAAGAAAGCGGGGGCGGCATAGCCATCCTTGACGGCTCCGAGCCTAATGTGGCCGATAATATTTTATCGGAAAATGCTGTTTTATATGGCGGTGGCGGTATTTATATAAAAAATGCTTCCCCAACGATTGACGGCAACGATATAACCGGGAATTTAGTGCAGCAGGATGGCGGTGGCGTTGCCATCATGATCAACTCTTCGCCCATACTGACCGGCAATTTGATCGATGAGAATAACGCCGGAAGAGCCGGTGGCGGTGTCGTGGTTGCTGAAGAGAGTAACGTTTTATTTTCAGACAATACTATTTCCAACAATGAAGCCGAACGAACCGGAGGCGGTTTTATTGTTCAGAATTCCACTATTGAGATGGAAAAAAATATAATTTCCGGTAATATTGCAAGCACAGAATCAGGCGGAGGCATGATTATTGTCGCTCAATCCTCTGCCACGATTACTGGCAATGAATTTATCGAAAATATTGCCGCTGAATTTGGCGGAGGGCTGGTTGCCTATGAAGAGTCCGTAGTTTCGCTTACTGAAAACGATTTTATTGCCAATGAAGCTGAAGAGGGTGGCGGGGCCTTTATTGGCTTTGGCGAAGCCAGTATAGACTTAAACGACCCGGACGATAATACATATGAAGACAACATCCCCGAGGATCTCGAAGAAGATAATGGCGAGAAAGAAACCGATAGTGATTAAAACAAGAAATACCGGCGATATTAACTGCAAATGAAAAGTATTGAGAGTCTGTCGAGAAGACAGGCTCTTTTTTCGTTTTTATTATTTTAAACCTGCTTTTTCTGGATTTTAAAAATAGCATTCGAGAGGGCTTGGCAAACTTACTTGATAACGTTATAATAGTTATATAAATACTTGAATGTTTGGAGGAGATCTTTGTGGATTCCAGGCAGGCTGATCCTGATCGCTGCGATATATTTTGCAGCGACCCGGCAAAGGTGGACAAGATCAAAAATCATTTGAAGGATCTTGCAGTTGTAGTCGATATCTTCAAGGCTCTTGGAGATCAAACCCGGTTTAAAATTGTTTTTGCTCTCTGGCACGAGGAGCTGTGCGTATGCGACCTGGCCTTGGCTCTTGATATGCCGATAGCTGCAGTGTCTTATCACCTGCGTTATCTGCGCAGCCTGAGGTTGGTGCAGGGTGAAAAGCGGGGTAAAATGTGTTTTTATAGCCTTGCTGATGAACATATAGCCTCCCTGGTTCGGCTGACCCTGGAGCATTCACAGGAAGAAAAAAAAGAAAGGAGCAAGTAAATTGTCCATGTTTTTTGATGATCCAGGCACTGTAAGGGCCATTCAAGATATTGCCTTGTATGCGGGGCAGCTGGTTTTAAGGGTTATCCCCCTTTTAATTGCGGCTGTCTTTTTGGCAGAATCAGCCAGGCTTTGGCTGGGAGATGAAAAGTTAAAATATTACCTGGCCGGGAGAAGTTTATGGACAGCTCGCCTGCGGGCGGCGGTTCTGGGAGCGGTCCTCCCTTTTTGTGAGTGTGGGGCTTTTCCGTTTATGCTTGGTTTAATCCGGGCGGGAGTGCCAACCGGGGCGGTTTTGACCTTTTTTCTGGTCAGCCCGGTGGTTAGCATGCCTGCTTTTATGATCTTGATTGGTGTTTTCGGTTTGCCCCTTGCTCTGATATATTTGTTTATTACTATGGCATCAGCGGTGACTGCCGGGCTGCTGCTTGAACCGGCCGGCAGGAAGTGGGGGATGTTTAAAGAAGGGATGGCGGTGAGTGAAGAGAAACAGGAAAGCAGCACTTTTCCCATGGTTTCCAGCTTTGCCGGCTGCGAAACCAACCCTGCTAAAAGCTGTTGTGGCAACGACAATAATCAACCCAAAGAAGGTAAAAGGGAACTTGCTGCCATAACAGGTCCGGCCTGGGCTCACACAGTTAGCCTGCTTAAAAGAATAGCTCCTTACCTGGGTGCTGTAATCATCGTTTCGTCTCTTTTAACCAACCTGGTTCCCCGGGATTTGATTAAGCAAACCCTGGAATGGGGAGCGCCTTTTGATGTCTTAATTGGCGCCCTGGTAGGAATACCGGTTTACAGTGGGGACTGTGCCATGATAGCCCTGGTTGCTCCCCTGATTGGTGCCACCGGGGCGGTAGGCGCCGGGTTAGCCTTTATCATTTCCGGAACAGGTACTAGTATTAATGGCATTATCTTTATGAACTCCATTTTTAAGGGACGCTTTCTGGTGTTTTATGTTATGACTGTAGTTTGTATAGCCTTAATTGTTGGTTATATTGTTTCTGCTTTGTTGTCCATCGGGCTTGTTTAAACGGGGTCTCTTCCTATTTGACAGGAGAGGAATCGTAACCTGGTATAATTTAACGAATAGCTTATTTATGATTAGAAACATGAAGGAGGACAAATTATGTATGTGGAAGATATAAGTCCGATCATATTTGAAATCGGTCCGCTTTCAGTGCGCTGGTACGGTTTAATGTTTGCCATTTCCATCATGACCGGCTTCTACTACCTGCGAAAACACGGTTTAAAAAAAGGCTTTGATGAAGATACAATCCTGACCTTGCTTATAGTAATCATTATTTCTCTGCTTGTCGGGGCAAGAGCGGTCTTTGTCGCTACCAACTGGTCGTATTTTATGGCAAATCCGGAATTGATCATTCGCATCGACCAGGGTGGGCTTGCATTCCATGGTGGGTTGCTGGGAGGGTTGCTCAGCAGCTGGTTATATTGCCGCATTAAAAAAATAAACCTTTGGGAGCTGGCTGACCTTGCTGTGCCGGGAATTGCCCTGGGTTATGCCCTGGTCCGCATCGCCAATATTTTTAACCAGGAAATCCTGGGCCGTGGAGCAGCCATTTTTTTCTTTGAGCGTCACCCGGCGCAAATTTATGGTGCATTGATCGGATTGGCTTTACTTGGCTTGCACAATTACCTTGCCCGCCGCGTTAACCCGAAGCCGGGTTACTTGTTCTGGACGTTTGTTCTTGGTTACACCCTGCTTCGCGGTTTGATTGAGGAAACTTTTCGGTTAAATCCTCTGCCGCTGTGGGGTTATGTCAGTGAAGCATGGGGCGTTGGTTTTTTTACCACAGTCCATTTGTTTACTCCCCCGATTATCATTCTCTGCCTGGCGATGCTCTGGAGGATTAAAAGCAGTGGCAACGATAATTGTGGCAGGAGAAAGGTGCCTGGGAAAATCATGCCTTTGTTCTTGTTGATTGCGATTGTTTTATTTGTAACAGCCGGTTGCTCCGGGGAAGAAAGAGCGACCTGCTCTAAAGGGGAACCTGCCGAGGTTAGCGAAATAGAGGAGAGAGATTATTCTGGTGATAAAACCGGATCCGGGGAGGCAGAAAATATGGATGATCTGAAAAAAAGTTTGACCAAGATGCAGTATTATGTTACCCAGGAAGATGGAACAGAGCCTGCGTTTGATAATGAGTACTGGGATAACAAAGAAGAAGGTCTTTATGTTGACATTGTATCCGGGGAGCCCTTGTTTAGCTCTACGGACAAATATGATTCAGGCACAGGTTGGCCCAGTTTTACCAGGCCAATTGATGAAAAGAGTATTGTGGAAAAAAAAGATACCAGTTATGGCATGGCGCGCACTGAAGTGCGCAGCCGGGAAGCTGACTCACACCTGGGGCATGTTTTTGATGATGGGCCGGAACCCACAGGGCTGCGCTACTGCATTAACTCGGCGGCCCTACAATTTATTCCGAAGGAGGCACTTGAAGAAAAAGGGTACGGGCAGTACCTTGAACTCTTTGAAAAGAATAATAGTTCACAGTAGGCGAATTAGTGGCAGTAACTGGTTGCTGTTTAAGGGATAAAATATTTGTCTTAAGAAATTTTCCGGTAGGTTTTATTCCCACTGAGCATGCTTAATAAAGCGATAACTGCTGCGGTGTAAAAGGGAAAAAGAAAAGTATGCTGCCAGATTAAGCCGCTCAGTGGCGGTAGCAGGGCAATCCCGACTGAGTAGGCGGCGAAAAATAAACCGATGGCCCTTCCCTGCCATTTTGGGTCGGAATGTTCCAGGATCATGCCAAGCATGCCTTGAAAAGATAAGCCAAAGCCGCATCCATAGATGATCAGGGCTATAAATAAGCCGGGAGGCCGAGTTGCTATCGCAGCCAGGATTAAAGCTAAACAGATGAACAGTAACCCGTTAGTGCACCCGAAAATATTGCCGTTTACCCTGGGTTTTATAATACCGGGCCAACTGGCCTGGATAATTATTGCTTCCTTCGCCCTGGCAGCAATAAT
>JBNJHL010000170.1:0-4633 GCA_051748445.1 Bacillota bacterium | reverse complement strand
AATATTTAAGCTTATAGGGGTTGTCAAGTACCCTTCAGCTTGTCATAATTTTTTTTAAACATGTTGTTCCAGGGGCGAGAAGGGGTGAATACTGCCGTGGAGGGTTACTTCCGTTCGGGGAACATTGTCCTTGAAAGCCTCCTGGACCCTGCCCATAACTGTACTGGCCTGGCTATGATCGAGGCCAGGCAGGAGCAGTATGAACTGGTTTTCGTTCCAGGAAGAAATTACATCTACTTTACGCAGGCTGACAAGAAGCACCTGACTAAGCTGCTGCCTAAATGAATGAAGCTTTTCGGCATTCAAAGACTGAGAATCCGGTCCGGACAGGGTAAACAAGCCCAGGTGAATGGGAAACCCTGACCGCTCAGCCCTAAGTCTTTCCAGTCTGCAGAAAAGACGAAAGCTATCGGGTTCACATAAAAAAGCACCCTGTGTTTTATCCTGGTCTTTAAACATATCAAAAAACTCATCAAACTCCAACCGGGAGGTTTTTCCAATGCCGTTTTTGACAGCATGGTAAATCCGCTGCATGGCCGGCGAGGGTTTTGTGCCATATTCATTATAGTTAAGTGCAGTAATAAATTCATAGTGGGCGAGAGCCTGTTTGGTATTACCTTCTTCAAGCAGGGCTTCCATGTAAAAAAGATGAAAATTCTCATCAAAATCTTCGATGGAAAGAGCTTTTTCGCAGTCTTTGGCCATCTGGGGAAAAAGTCCTTGCTTCTTTTGAAAAATAAGGAGCTCAGAAATCCTTGTAATAAATAGACGGCGGTAGTACTGCCGCTTGGCCATGACCCAGTGGCATTCCAGGCATTCAGGGAGATAATGTCCCAGATAGATATTCAGGGCTTCCCTGCTCTTCTCGGCGGCCTGAAAAGAATCGCTTTTTGACAGTTCAAAGCTTTCCTGGCAAAGATTTTCGAAAATATCGATATCCAGCCAGTACGAAGCCCTGGTATTCCAGCTATACCCTCCATGCGAGTGAATAATATAGGACTTCGCCCCGGGGACCTGCATATCTTCCAGGCTCTTCTTAATGCGGTAAACCATATTTTTTAAAACATTCCTGGGGTTTGAGTATTCCTTGTCCGGCCAGAGGGTTTCCATAATAGTTTCGGGGTGAGCAGGCTTGCCGCGGTTGGTGATAAAATACATGAGAAGATCCCCAATCTTTTGGTGGCGGCCGTTTTCTTCAAAAAGCTCTTTCCCGCCGTAGCTGACCTGGAAGCGACCCAGGGTGTGGATTTTCAGAATATCCCCACTCGAAGTTTTAGCAGACGGATAATCTTCTGTCACCATATATCTCCTTGTTTGGTAAACCTGTTGTCAGATTAATCACAGGAGTCTAATTCATAATAATGGGTATTACTATAAGATTAAGATAAGGTTAACATTGCAAAAAGTTATTATCAATATACTATGGTGCCAACTTTATATGGTCAAAAAGTAGAGTAATAAAGGGGTATAAAGTAGAGGAGCCGACAGCAAGTCGGCCTTGAAAATACAGTTTTTAGACTGCCGGAGGCAGTTTTGGCTCAAAAATAAATTTTAAATTTATATTAACTAATTCCGCTCTTCGCCATTGAACTAAGATACAAAATGACATATAATTATAACACTAAGCAGTCACAAACAGGTTTGAATTTGTTTAAATTATAGTCACACCAGTGGGTTTAAATATTATTAGCGGTGAAAGGATAATTCGAAAATCAAAAGAGGGAATGCTTAAATATTTATCGAATTTTATAAGGTTAACAGATTTTCAATTTTATTGTTATTTTTTTTACAATTTATTTAAATTCTTACAGGAGAAGCCTGTTATGAGTTTGCAAACTGATCTTGATAAGGAAATACCCTCAGGACCTGACAAAACCCGGGAAGAGGTTCAGGAAAAGACTGGCCTTATTTTAGGCCTGAGCAATAAGTTTGCAGAAATGAAAATTGACTCGATTCTCCGGTTTTATCGTCTTGCCTCATTCATATTATCTTCCCTGCTTTTTCTGCTCTTCCCCGGTGATTATTCAATCAATACCCAACTTGTGCTGCTCTTAATTTTATTGACATTATCATTACTGATGCTTAGTCTATACGAACGTTTCTGGCAAAAACTAAAGGTAATGATTGCCCTGGTTTCATTTGAGTTGATCTATATTACACTATTACTGAACTTCACCGGCGGCTTTAATGGTCCGTTTTTATGGTATGCTCTTAACCCGTTTATAGTGGCTACTGCTTTTTTTTTCCTTTGCCCTGGTATGGTTTTGTATTGGGATAATGATGGTAGGCACCTTTTTATGGACATTTTATTTGTATGCCAATTTACAGACCGCAGCCGAAATATTCATCAACAACTACTATCCTGCCCTGAACCTGATTGTAATTGTCATGATCATGCACCTGTTCGCCAAGATGCACATTAATATCTCGGAATACTCCCAGGAAAAAAGAAGCCAGCAGCTTGAACTTATGTCGGCATACCAGAACCTCTCCTCCAATTATCAGGTCTTCCAGGGCCTTTCAAACTTTCAGAGGGAAGTGGTTTATTATAAAAATCAGACGGATATCTACTCTGCCCTGATCGATACCCTTTTAAATATTTTCCCCTTCCGGAAGGCAGCCGTCCTGCTGCCCCCACCCGACTTCCATTCAAATATCAACGGCAGCATTTCATCATTCCAGGTGCTCTGCCCAGATAGAACAAATAAAAATTTTGTAGATAATAAAACACTTGAAGAAATCGAAGATCGCTGGGTTGATTTTACCCACCGGGGCAAGAAAAAGTTGGTTATCAATAAAACCAGGGATTGGGTCGCCCTGCCTATGCATGGTGAGAACCATATCATAACGGCAATATTTGTCGGGTGGGTTAAACCGAAAACCAATCCTCTCTCCTTTGCTGAGAACCTTTCACTTTTCATCAGTTTCGCGGAACAAACAACTGATTGGCTCTCCATGTTCAAACAGAAAGAGCGGGTCCTGCAGCATATTTCTTCCATTTATCAGGCTGTAGAAGCCATATCCAGTCAGAGTAATCCCCGTCAGGTAATCGATCTTTTCGCTTCTTACGCACGTGCGCTTACTGATTGTGAAAAAACTATCTTCTGGATGGAGGAATCGGGAAGCAAAGAATATGACGATGATCCTTACCCCATCTACTCGGTAAAAGGACCTCGCGGAAAATTCCCAGAAGAAGAGTGGCGGGTTATACTGCTGGATGTATGGTCAAATATTTACCTAAACCAGGCTCCGGTTTTTAGAGATCTGAATTCAAAGGAGCACGGTCGGGCCCAGTTAATCTGCGTTCCTGTACGCTCTGGTGAACGCTGTCTCGGTATGTTAGCTGGGATTAAATCAAATAATACCTACAACGCCCAAGAAGTTAAACAAACTCTGACTGTCCTGGCAGATCTGAGTGCAATTGCAGTAGAACGGTCCCGGGCCGATATGTTCGCTGAAAAATTACTGATTGTGGACGAACAAAAGCGTATCGCTAATGAGATTCATGATTCTATTTCTCAAAACCTCTTTAGCATTGTTTACAGTATTGATTCCCTGACCAAAGAAACGGCGGATATTTTGGAATTGGGTTACCGGGAAATCTTAAATGATATCAAAAACCTTTCTGCTGAAACTGCGCGCGAATTAAGGGCTCTTATATATCGTTTAAACCCGCGCCAGGATGCCAATGATAGTTTTGTTGAAGAAACCAAAAATTACCTGGACAAGCTTAGCAGGATGAATAACATTAAGATTGATTATGTAATTAACGGCAATACAGAATACTTAAATCCTGCGATGTGCAAAGCATTTTACCGCATCTTAAAAGAATCATCCGGAAATGCTCTTCGACATGGAAAGTGCACAGAAATTAATATAAGCCTGGAGACAACTCCATTTAAATCGATTTTGAAGATCAGCGATAACGGGAAAGGTTTTGATGTTCAGAGCAGCCTGGATCTTTACTCTGCCGGAAATCGCCTGGGGCTGGTCAATATGCGTGAACTGGCGATCGCCCTGCAGGGAACTCTTGATATAATTAGCAAGTCGAACAAAGGCACCGAAGTAACATGTGTAATTCCGACATCACCGGTATCGATACAGTAACCCGGTGACAGGCTGAGGAGGCATTGTCCAATTGAGTATAAAAGTGGTAATGGTTGATGACCATCCCCTGGTACGTAAAGGGATTGAAGCGGCAACCAGACTGGAGGAAGATCTGGAACTGCTCGGCTGTTCATCAAATTCTGAAGAAGCTTTACAGTTAATTCTAGATCACAAGCCCGATATTGCTTTGGTTGACTTGAGACTCCGGAATGAACACGGTCTGGATATAGTCAAAAAGGGACGCAAAATTAACCCGGAAACACGCTATATTATCCTCACCTCATTTGCAACCGAAGAGGAAATTCAGGGGGCCATAGATGAGGATGTAGATGGATACGTGCTAAAGGAAGCGCTGCCCGAAGAACTGATATCGGCGATACGGACTGTCAGCCAGGGCAGGAAATATTTCGACCCGGCCGTGGTACAATATGCCATGGAAAAAGGGCGCTCCAGCGGAAAACACGACCTGAGTGAACTTACACCAAGGGAGCTGGATGTGCTGAAAGCACTCGGCAGGGGGTTAAAT
>JBNJHL010000169.1:0-4684 GCA_051748445.1 Bacillota bacterium | reverse complement strand
GCCGGCATCCACGGCATGGAACCGCCTGCCGGCAATAACCTGGCTAATATTAAGCAGTTGCATGGCCAGGAATTGATGCTGGTCGGAAATGTTGATGTAAATTTGCTCTGTGGTTCAGAGCAGGAGGCGGTAAGCAGGGATATCGACCGCTGCCTGGAGCAGGGCGGCAGCAGACTTATGCTCTCCACATCGAATAGTATCTTTAAAGGTATGAATCCCCGGACAGTTAAGGCATATTTTAACGAACAAAAAATGCGTTTCACTCATCTTTAACGAATTATATTATAAAGATTAGGCATTGATCACCCGATCTATTTTAATTTGGTTTTTTTTGATAACAGCTCAAAGTAGGGGTTGTATAATTAACTTAAAGCTATGCACCTGCCAGAAATCAAAGACATCGAAAATAAATTTACAATAAAAAGCCAGAGCTTCATCAGTAATATCATATGAGGTATAGCAAGCAAAAATAAAACATTAGGATCAAAGTCTTTAATCGATCCTTTATAAGGTTCACCGCGCCGATGCAGGTGTGGTCATGCCATATGAGTTGATTACAGCTACCGTGCAAAAGTTATAGCAGCGAAGGCAGATAATCCAGGGAGGCATTTATGCGTGAGTAAAAAACGTAGTATTTATATTTACAACATAACAGCGCCGTTCTACAACTTATTCTACAACCCCCAGAAAAAATTCTATGCAAAGATTATGGAAGATATGAGCAGTAAGCTGGACTTGACTGCTTTTGATACAGCTCTTGATGTGGGATGCGGAACAGGAGCGTTTTGCTCGATTCTCAATGAAAAAGGGCTAAAAGTAACTGGAATTGACGCGGCGGAAAAAATGCTGGATATTGCCCGAAAAAAACCAGAAAATAAAGCTATCCAGTTTATAAAAGCAAATGTTGTCGAAGGACTGCCTTTTGATCACAATTCCTTTGACATCTCCCTGGCCTCATATGTTGCCCACAGCCTGCAGCAGGATGAAAGAAAACAAATGTACGCAGAAATGAGCAGGGTCACCAGGGAAAAAGTGATCATTTATGATTACAATCAAAACAAGTCGCTTCCAATTGCGATTGTCGAGTGGTTAGAAGGAGGCGACTATCTTCGCTTTATTCAAGGTGCAAAAAAAGAAATGGAAGACTGTGAATTTAATTTAAAAAAATGCTTTTCAGACGTTGAAGCGATCAATGTTGGTCCACGAACTGCCTGGTACATTTGCACCCCAAATTGAACTGAAATCCAGAAATATTGTCATGGGAACGGGGTGTACCTCGTGGACCCCCCTGACACTAGAAGCTAGTTTCAATGCTCAAAATATGGCATTCTATAGAGGATAAACTGCTCACTCTTGGCCGGGGTTACTATAGTCAGTAATTTTCCTTAACTAGGCCTTGGGTTAGGAACAGATAATCAAAATAAGAAATAATTCTATATGAATTAGTAAAACTCTATTCATCCTTATTGCTATTATAATGTTTTCAGGTAACTTCGGACACTATTCCCTTGTTACTCATCTATTTCATCACAGATTATATCTTCGCCATCACAGGTGCGTTTTTCATGGCGCTTCATCTCTTCCTGCCGCTCTTCTTCAGCCGTTCTTTTTCCTCCAACCCAGCGATCCATTACCAGGCAAGCGGTCAGGTCACCAGTTACATTAACAGCTGTTCTGCTCATGTCAAGAATGCGGTCTACGCCAATAATCAGCGCAACACCGGAGGCGGGTATCCCCACGCTGTTAAGTACCATGGCCAAAATAACTATTCCTACCCCGGGAGTAGCTGGTGAGCCGATTGATGCGCCTACGGTGGTAACCAGGATTAACATAAGAGCGGGTAAGCCAAGCTCTACATTATAAACCTGGGCAAGAAAGACGGTTGCCGCAGCCTGATAAAGTGCTGTGCCATCCATGTTAATGCTTGCCCCAAGGGGAATAAGAAACTGGGATATTGACGGGCGAACTCCAAGCTTATCTTCCGCTGTTTGCATCGATAGAGGCATAACCGCAGCAGAGCTGGACGTAGAGAAGGCCAGTAACTGCACTTCACGCACTGCTGAGAGAAAACTCAGTGGATTACTGCGAGCAAGGAAGCTGACAAATAGCAGATAAACAATTATCATCAGTAAAAGGCCCAGGATAACTGTTCCAACATAGACAGCCATACCCAGCAGGGCATCAAGCCCGACTTTAATTGTAATCTGGGCCAACAGGCCGAATACGGCGAAGGGTGCGAGATACATGGCCCAGCGCACCACTGTCATGCATACTTCCTGCAGGGAACCCATCAAGCTTAAGATCGGTTGGGCCTGTTTTGGGGGCATAGCTACCAGGGCCAGTCCGATGAAAATGGCAAAGAACACCACCTGCAGCATTTCACGTTCGACCATCGAGCCGAGCGGATTTTGAGGAATCAGGTTGATAACGATCTCTGGAAGACCGACAGCGTCAGGTGTATCAGGACCTTCCTCTCCGTTGCCAATCAGCTCTTCCGTATCTACATCTACCTCAGCAATCTCTGTGTCAATATAATTGCCTGGTTGAATAATTGTACTCACACTTAAACCAATAATTATGGCGATTGAAGTAGTGATTAAAAAATAGATCACCAACCTGACCCCGACTTTTTTGAGCTGATCCAGATCGTCAGACGAAGCGAGCCCGCGAATAACCGACGCAAAGATTAGTGGAACCACGATCATCTGGATCAATCCAAGAAAAATATTCCCGGGTATGGCCAACCAGCTGCCGATCAGCAAGGCTGTATCTTTAGCAATCAACCCTGTCTGCGGCGAGAGAATAACCCCTGAGATCAGTCCGGCAAACATGGCAACAATAATTTTCAGCCATAACCTACCTTGAATCATTCCTTGCAGATATCTCATGAGGTCAGTTAGCGGTTTTGGATGGATCATTTCCAGGTACGGTTTCATCTATTAATCTCCTTAAAAAAGTCGTATAATAACCCTAAAACCATATCTACTATAGAATATTATCACATTATTAATTTTCATGCCTAATAAATAAAGTTTTTGAGACTGCTTTTAGCAATTGTATCCCGATATTTCATTAATTGGCTGGAAATATATTAAGGGTCTTGAAATGATATAATTATATCTGATAACATGATATACACTTTTTGTTTCCCAAACTATACAACAGAGGTAATAGAATATGACAGATGCATTGATCAAGATGGCCCTTCGGGAAGGCAGAGGAGCTATAGAAGCAGTACTAATACCGGTAGAAGAAATAGAGGTAAAAGACAGTATCGCTGAAATTTGCCGTGATCCGGGATGCCATAATTATGGCACTTCACCTGGCTGCCCGCCAAACGTAGAAGGTCCTCCGGCATTCAGAAAATGGCTGGAAGAAAGTAATCATGCCATTTTTATCAAGATTGAGGTGCCCATGGATAGCCTGCTTTCTTTTGAATACCGCGACATTATGAAGCTACTTCATGAGGTAGTTACTGATATCGAAGTGGCCGCTGTTAATTCAGGATACTCAAAGGCAAAAGGTTTTGCCGGTGGGTCGTGTAAAGAGCTATTTTGCCGCACTTATACAGATTGTAATTATTTAGAGAGGAAAAGTGAATGCCGAAACCCAGGCCAATCCAGACCTTCGATGTCAGGGTTTGGCGTAAATGTCTCCAAGCTTAAAGACATAGCCGGTTGGAACAAAAATGCTTATATCGGAGACAATAAAACCCTTGATCTGCCAATCGGTGCTGTATATGGCCTGATCCTGATTGGCTAACTATTCATGTAGATAGAATTAGAATTTGAAAGGTGTGAACGAAAATAATGAATAACAATACCTCTGGAATAAGCCCTGACATAATCAAACTTTCTGCCTTATGTGAAGCTAACAGTAATATTAACCCTAAATTATATGACAAGTATGATGTAAAACGAGGCCTTCGTGATATTAGCGGTAAAGGTGTTTTAGCAGGCTTAACTGAGATATCTGAAATAGTATCATCAAAAAAAGAAAATGGGAAAGAGCATCCTTGTGAAGGCAAACTCTTTTATCGTGGTATTGATGTTGAAGAAATAGTACATGGTTTGACAAGAGAAAACCGTTTCGGGTTTGAAGAGGTGGCATACTTATTATTGTTTGGTCAGTTACCCGGCAGCTTCGAACTAAACAAATTTACCAATATCCTGGCTGAATATCGCACACTTCCTACGGGATTTGTGCGCGATATCATTATGAAAGCTCCCAGCCAGGATATGATGAATACCCTTGCCCGCAGTGTTTTGACTATGTATTCCTATGATAATTCTGCGGATGACACTTCATTGCCAAACGCATTGCGCCAGTTATTACAACTTATTGCTTTATTCCCTTTGCTTTCTGTTTACGGTTACCAGACATACCGTCACTACCACGATAACAAAAGTCTCTATATTCATTCTCCCAAACCTGAACTTTCTACAGCTGAAAATATTTTACGAATGCTTCGTTCGAATAAAGAATATACACAACTCGAAGCAAAGATTTTAGATATTGCTCTTATTCTGCATGCCGAACATGGTGGTGGTAATAATTCAACTTTTATAACGCATGTGGCCACGTCTACAGGCACAGATACTTACTCAGTTATTGCAGCTGCGCTCGGGTCGCTCAAAGGTCCAAGACACGGCGGCGCCAATATTAAGGTTGTACAAATGATTGA
>JBNJHL010000168.1:1558-4781 GCA_051748445.1 Bacillota bacterium | reverse complement strand
CCACTGTTCTTCTTCAATATCAATGCTGAGGTGGCAGGAGAGTCGATCATCTTTGTTCATTTCCTCAAATTCATTTTTAAAACAAAGATCACCTGAGGTCCGGGCCCCGTAAATCATGGTTAAACCGGCGTAGTTGTCGTAATTAGCTTTAACATACTCGACTATCGGACGCATCGGGGCCTGTCCAATCCCTCCTCCGATGGTCAGGATGTGCTTGCCCTGCCATTCTTCCAGTGGGAACTTGTTGCCATAAGGACCCCTGACTGTCATTTTATCCCCGGGCTCGAGTTGATGCAGAGCCCGGGTAACTTTACCCATGCGCATCACTGAAAAACGCAAGTGATCTCCTTCCGTCGGTGAACAGGAAATGGAAATCATACTTTCCCCGACACCCAACACTCCGATCATGGCACACTGTCCGGGAAAATGTTCCCAGCTTTTACGAATATCTTCATCATCAAATACTCCTATAAAAGTCTTAATCGCTCGTTCTCCACCGGTCTCGTACCAGGTATCCTCAACAGTAACATTATAGGGTATGTAAGGGTTCACGTTATTTATCATAGCTCCTCCTTCACCTGCCCCAGTATCTCTAAGATATCAATATTGACCGGACAGAGATTTATACAGCGACCGCATCCGACACAGACAATAACATCAAATTTATCCACATAGTAATTGTATTTATGATAGATCCGGTTCCTGGTTCTTTCGCGGCGGGTGGGCCTGGGATTGTGCCCTGAAGTATGGAGAGTATATTCTTTAAACATACAGGAATCCCACACTCGGCACCGCCTGGCTTCAAAACCTTCTGTCTCGTCCTGGATATCAAAACAATGGCAAGTCGGACATAGATAAGTACAAGTTCCGCAGCCAATACAAGAAGCCGATACCCTCCGCCACAATTCATCTTCCCATAACCCGGGAAGTCCGGCCGGAATACCTTCGGTATCAATACTGCGTTTAATTTTCCCTGCAGCTTCATCGGCCAGTTTTTTCTTCTGTTTGGTGCTTTCTTCGCCGGCCTATTCAAGAAGGTCCTTTACTTCTTCAAGTAAAGCGCTACCTTTTTCAGTAACTTCTTCCAACAAGTATTTTTCTCCCAGATCAACCATTAATAAATCCAGCCCTTCGGTAGCCACAGGTCCTCCGCCTACCGAAGTGCAAAAACAATTAAGACCGGGTTCATTGCAGGCAAGTCCTACCAGAACAGCATTTTCTCGTCGCTTCAGATAGTACGGGTCATTTTCATCCCAGCTGAAAAGTTTATCAATAATGGTCATAGCCCTGGCATCACAGGGACGCACACCCAAAAGAACAAGGTTTTGCTCCAGCTGCGGTTCTTCCAGGCCTTCTTCCCCTATTTTAAACTGAAATAAAGTTTCGGTCTGGGGAAAAACTGCTTCCTTTGGAGGTACCCGTGTATTTGTGTATTCTAGTTCCGGCACTTCACCTTCAGCTACCGGGCCAAAGCGTAACCCTTCATCACTTTCTCGTGGGGCCCAGAGATCTTTACCGGCTAACTTCCCGATAAAATCGGGCCATTTTTCCTTATTTATCAGCATCGCTGACATATCACCCACCTCTACATAATAAAATCCTCGGGGTCGTCAGGTTTGTAGCTGGCCTGGAATGGCTCCCCTTCGGGATCCACTCCGGGTTCGAAACCGTACTTTTCGCGCACTTCCCGGGCCAGCTTACGGTTTAACTTGCCCAGAGGAATATTTGCCGGACATACCCGCTCGCATTCACCGCATTCAATACAGCGGCCGGCCAGGTGAAAAGCCCGGGCCAGATTAAAAGCTGTATTCTCGGAAAAATTGACCGAACGGTATATCCAGTTCGGGTTTGACCGATCAAGGATACAATCCTCACAATAACACAGCGGGCAGACGTTCCGGCAGCTGTAACAACGCAGACAGTTGCTGAACTGCTCCTGCCAGTAATCCCAGCGAGCCTCTCCATCCATGCCTTCCACTTCAGCTACACCTTGATCATCAGCCGGTTCCCATGCTTCAACCGGTTCACCTATGAGCAGATCACTAATCACCGGGTTGGGATAGCGGCACAGCCGGCATTTTTCAGCCAGCACCTCATCCCTGGCTATTTCGGTTTCCTCTCCATTTTGAATCAACAGAAAACCGTTCTCACTCCATCTAACTTCAGCCGGTTCTTCAGTCTCCGGGTATTTTTCAGCCAGAAGAGCATGATCAATCACGCCCGGACAAGGGCAACCTATAACAACCAGATCCTCGCGATCGATCCCTTTTTCAATCAACAGCTGAGCTACTGCCCGACTGTCGCATCCTTTTACCATTACTGCAACCTTGCGTTGATCTGGTTCCTGCCCCTTAGGCAGCGGCGGCTTTTCCACCAGGGTCAAATATGTGGCCAGGTTAGCGGTGCAGAGGGGTGAAAAGATCAGCTCTGCAGCACTGTCGGTATCTTCAACAAAACTGGGCGCCACCCGGTAGCCAAAAGTACCTTTTTCCCAACCTAAAAGGTACTTAACATCTTCCCGGGCGATCACCTCCGCTGCGGTCTCGCGTAATTTTTCCAGATCCATCTTTATAATACCCCTCCTACCAATCAATCTTACGGCGCCTGAACCCCTCAAAAGGCCCGGCTTCTTTAGCATCCTCAACTACTTTTTCTACAACTTCTTTCCATTTATGTCCCTCGGAAGCAGAAACCCAGCTCATATGGAACCTCCGAGGATCCACCCCCACAAAATCTAATAATTCTTTGAGCATGCCCAGGCGGCGCCTGGCATGGTAGTTGCCTTCCATATAATGACAATCCCCGGGATGACACCCGGACACAAGGACACCATCGGCGCCCTGCTGCAGGGCATTCACCACGTAAAGCGGATTGACTCGTCCGGCACACATAACCCGGATTACCTGGATATTGGGGGGATATTGCACCCTGCTGGTTCCAGCCAGGTCAGCTCCCGCGTAAGAACACCAGTTACAAAGAAAAGCTACTATGTTCGGTTCCTGGTTAATACTCATTTCATAGCCCCCAATGCTGCTATCTGCGGTAAAATCTGACAGTCTCGGAATGACTTTGGCTGGATTGAATCGGACAGGCAGGCTGCGGAACATGATCCGCAGCCCTTACAAAGGGCTTCATTAACCCTGGCTACTTCAATTTCATAACCAAAGCGATTTACCGTGACCATTTCAATCGCCGAATAAGGGCATATTTCCACGCAAAAGCC
>JBNJHL010000168.1:1284-1548 GCA_051748445.1 Bacillota bacterium | reverse complement strand
AGGAATCATCGCTGATGAAGCCGCCCCCTTGGCCTGAGCCACCGTATCAGGGATATCCTTTGGTCCCTGGCAGCATCCGGCCAGAAAAACCCCATCGGTAGCAGTATCTACCGGGGCCAACTTTGGATGAGCTTCAAGGAAAAAGCGATCCTGGGACTGAGAAAGCCGCAACAAATCTATAATATCACGCATTTCTTTGCGCGGCTCCATACCAACTCCCAAGACCACCAGATCTACTTCGTCTTCCAGCGGGGTTGCTGTAAG
>JBNJHL010000168.1:0-1274 GCA_051748445.1 Bacillota bacterium | reverse complement strand
TTGCCCCGCTTAAAGATCTCCGAAGGGTTGCCCCGAATATAACGAACATTTTCACGCCGAACCCGGTCATAAAACTCTTCGTAACCCTTGCCAAAGGCCCGGACATCCATGTAGTATATCTTGATGTTGGCATCAGGCAGTTTTTCGCGAACTAAATGAGCCTGCTTTGCGGTATACATGCAGCAAACCCTCGAACAGTATTCATTACCGACACTGGCATCTCTGGAGCCAACGCACTTGATAAAAGCAACCTCTTTGGGTTCTATTTCTTCTTCACCATTATTGATGGTAATCTTTCCGTCGGTAGGACCTGAAGCTGATACAAGTCTTTCCATTTCCATGCCAGTGATCACATTTGGATAGTCATCATAACCATACTCCGGTTTTTTCGATGGATCAAAGGGATCAAAACCGGTAGCGACAATCACAGCACCAACCTTGAATTCGACAAGTTCATCTTCTTGCTCAAAATCAATAGCGCCAACTCCGCACACTTCCTGGCATTTTGGACCTTTTCCGCATTTGCCCTTGCTCAAATAAAGGCATTGTTCAGGATCTATTGTAAACTTGGCCGGAACTGCCTGAGGAAAAGGCAGGTATATTGCAGAACGCTTGCCCATTCCCTGGTCAAACTCATTTGGAAAGCGGTCTTTTACCCGGCATTCACTGGCACAGTCCCCACAACCGGTGCATTTATCGAAATCTACATAACGCGCTTTTTTCCTAACTTTAACGTCAAAGTTGCCTATATAACCGCCAATTTCTTCCACTTCCGAATAAGTCATCAGCTCAATATTGGGATGACCGGCACAGTCCACCATTTTCGGAGTCAAGATACAGGCCGAACAATCAAGCGTAGGAAAGGTTTTATCAAGCTGAGCCATCCGGCCGCCTACCGACGGGGTTTTTTCAACAAGATAAACTTTGAAGCCGGCATCGGCGATATCAAGGGCAGCCTGAATGCCGGCTATCCCGGCACCAATAACCAGGGTAGCCGGTTCGGCATCAACTTCTTTTTCCTCCAGCGCTTCGAGCAGCCTTACTTTTGCCACCGAAGCTGCCACCAACTTTTTAGCTTTGGATGTGGCTACTTCTAGATCTTCATGCACCCAGGAACATTGTTCCCTGATATTGGCCATTTCTAGGAAGTATGGGTTAATCTCCGCTTCCTGAATTGTCTTTCTGAAGGTAGTTTCATGCATTCTCGGTGAACAGGAAGCGACTACCACCCTGTTCAGCCCATGTTCCCTGATATCTTTTTTTATCAGGTTCTG
>JBNJHL010000167.1:0-4816 GCA_051748445.1 Bacillota bacterium | reverse complement strand
GTTATGAACTATCTGCTCGATACCTGCTTTATATCAGAGCTGAGAAAACCGGAGCCGGATAAATCTGTTCTGGAATGGTTCAATTCGGCAGGGGAAAATAGCCTTTTTATCAGCGCTTTAACTATAGGCGAACTTCGGTATGGGATTGCCCTTTTGCCTGAAAGTGCTAAAAGAAAAGACCTGGAAGATTGGCTGAGAAGCATAGAGAATAACTTTAATGAAATGATTATACCTATCGACGAAAAGATTGCCGGAAAATGGGGAGAGATGAGGGCTGCTGCTCGAGCCGGGGGTAATAGTTTAAGTGTAATAGATGGTCTGCTGGCAGCAACCTGTGATATTTATGAGCTGATTTTGGTGACCAGGAACGAAAAGGATTTTGAAGCTACGGGTATCCGGATTAATAACCCCTGGGAGTAGGTCAGTTGGCAGAGCTTTCCAGCAAATTTTGTGTTGTAATAGCCAGCTATTTTTCTGGTTTTCTGAGTATTAGACAAGCTTAAAGAAGCTTAGGAGGTTAGTGTCACGAATTGTATATCCAGTGCTGACAGGATTTTACCACTTGGCGTAGTGGTCTTCGGCCCAGCCGACTAAATTTTTGAATGCGTAAGCTTTACCTGCTGCATCCTTTACTTCCCCTGAAAAGTGGCCAATTAACTGGTGAACCTCGGATTTTAGAATCAAGGCATCGGTTTTAGCTACCCGCTCATAAAAGGGTGTGAATGTGACCGCGACCCGATCTGATAATGGTGTTCGGATCTTCCAGGGCTTTAAGTAGTCTGCTGATTCATAGCTAAATTCCAGGTCTTCGCTTATCTTGCTCAAAACCCCGTCAATGCAAATCCCGTTCTCATTCATGCCGGTGTCATCAGTCCAGCCGGCTCCGAAATTAAGACCGATTGTGTGGTTATTATTTTTGCCTGAAGCGCTGGCCCAGTTCCAGAAAATAGAAAAGGGCCACTTGCCCCGCCCGAAGTCGAGACAGGCATACCCGCCGTCTGCCCGGTATTTTTTATCTCCCACCTGTACGGTGCCTTTTACCGGAAGTGTATTTTGTTTTGAAGTAAACTGGAAGCGGTGATCGCTCCAGGGAATAGTTACATTTAATGTTTCATGCCCGGGTGGGGTGGTTATGCTTAAATCTGCCGTTAAATTTTTCCCTTTAAAGTTTGGGCTTTCAACCTGGATTGACGTAGCTAACTCCGTATTTTTGAAGGCTACTTTCAACCGGGGATCATCAAAGCAGGCGTCATCGCTAACGTAATTGCCCAGCTCTATACCGCGTCCAAGCAGGCGGGTAACAGTTAGTTCATGGAATTCTTTTGTTGAAAAATCCAGGAAATAAGTAAAAGCTAAGCCCAGGTAATCAATATCGGAAAGGGTTACGGAAAAGAGGAATTGATCTGTAGTAATGGCCCAGTAATTCCAGCGCTTTTTTCGAAGGGGGCTGCCCGATATGTTGCAGTTATGAATTGGGTGACGGGACCAGCCCACAGCGTCAGGGTTAAGGCGGCCATTCGGGAGACACAGGTTAACCGGTTCGGTCAGCTCTTGTTCACTATATGCTTTTGGTTCTTTCATGGTTCTTTAACCTCCGTTTTCTCAATCTTTACCAGTAAAGCTTCTGAACTTAGCGGTAAGTTTGTTGAAAGTTACCTGAAACCTATTGATTTAAAATTCACTTTTTGAATACCTTACTGTTACAATGATTACCTGCCTGTTATCTTCATCAATACGGTAAACAATGGTAAAATTATTAATAAAAAGTTGGCGGTATTCTTTGTTGGCATAAGCGCCAACACGACGTTTTGGTCCTCGTTGTGGAGTAATCTCTAAAGATAGTATTGATTCTTCAAGTTTTTCAATTAAGTTCAATGCCGTTTGATTGGCCTGAAGATTTATGGCAATATACTCATAAATGCTATCTAAATCTCGATAAGCTCTAGGTAGCAACTTTACGTGGTATTTATTCAAGATGCTTTCTCCGTAGATTGTTTAATGTTTCTCTTGCATCAATCAACTTCTTATCTGAGCAATACTCAGCTTCTGCCTGGGCAATTTCTCTATCTAATTCATTTTCGTCAAGTATTGCCTCGTAGGTTTCAATGCTCATTACTACAAGGTCGCCATAACCGTTTTTAGTGATGAAGATAGGTTCATTTTTTTCATGGCACAAGTCAGAAATCTCATTGGTATTTCTAAGATCCGTGATTGGTCTGATTCGCGGCATTACATCCACCTCTTTTTTGTACGTTATAGTAACATTATTATGTGCAAATTGCAACGGAAGTTTTCATTAAAATTGATTTTGGTCCTGCGATTTAATGGGCATATAGTTTTAAATCCAGCACTCTTTTTCTACTATTTTCCAGAATTCTTCCAGCAGGTAACTGCAGATCGGGCCGGGTAAGTTCTCATTAATTATACGGCCATCTATCTTTCTAACCGGAGATATTTCCATGCCCGTGGAAGTGGTCCATATTTCAGTGGCCCGGTTTAAATCTTCAATTTTAATAGGTTTCTCTAAAGCGGTGATATGACTACTGCTAAATATCTCGAGAGCAATATTCCTGGTAATTCCCGTCAGAATCAGGCGTGATTCAGGATGGGTAAGAACAGTACCGTCAATTACTGCGAAAATATTTGTTCTTGTTCCTTCAGTAACTGTGCCATCCGGGCGATGAAGAATTGCTTCTGCAGCGCCAGCCTTCTTTGCTTTTTGGATGGCCATGGTATTGGGCAGCAGATTGGTTGATTTTATATGGCAGTTCATCCACCTTTCATCAGGCAGGGTAATACAATCGGTTGGCTCCACATTGGTCTTAGATGCAGGACGACCTATCTCCGTGACATAAATGAGAAAGGTGGGTGTAACTCCTTCAGGGTAGAAGTGGTCACGCGGGGCACAGCCCCTGGTCACCTGCATGTATACAAAACCGTCAGAGCATTCACTCTCGGTGATTAATTTTTTAACAGTCACTAAAACTTCCTCGGCTGAGTAAGGTGGCTCAATGTTGATAGCACTGCAGCTTCTCTGCAGCCTTTCAAGGTGCGCGGACAATCTAAAGGGTTTGCCGTTATATATTTTTACAACATCATATACCCCGTCACCAAAGAGAAAGCCTCTGTCCTGCACTCCAATCCTGGCATCATCAAGTGCACATAAATTGCCGTTTATCCAGGCTAAGTTTCCCACAATAAATCCCCCTCAGATAGAATTACTATGACTGCCCCGGCAGTATTAGAGATTAACTACTGCATCAAATTCAAAAAAGTCTGCACTGCTTTATAGTTCTTTTTTATACTTTTTAGGTAGAATTGTCAAAAAATGCAGATGATCATGCTGACAGTTAGTGGGACCGTTAAATATTTGAATATGATATTACACAATTACTATTATTATGATAGCATACTAGATAACGTGATCCGTATAATTAACAGTGATAAGTTCAATGGTTTTAATGAAACAATAACTTGAGCCGGGAGTGCAGCGAAACTTGAAGTTACATATGTCTGTTAAACCAGATCCAGAAACAAATGATAAAGAGGCGTTTATCTTTGCTTTTAAGGAGCAGCTGATCCTGGTTAGCGAAGACAATAATGGCTACTGTATTCCGAAGGTCAATGAATTTGCGCAAGCTGGTTTAACCGGGATCAGGAAGCTTTATCTCGGTATTTTTGGCACAATCCCCTGCTATTGTTTAGATCTTGATCCGGGAACTGAAGTTCCAGGTGGTTTTTCTTTAATTGGCCTTCGTGATTTGTTCGACCATGTTGATCTGGAGCTATTTACAATAGCAGGGCATGCTTCTCAAATCGTTTACTGGGATAAAATGCACCAGTTTTGTGGAAAATGTGGAGCACCTGCCAAATACGCATCGAGTGAACGGGCAAAAATATGTTCTGATTGTAAAGCAGTTTATTATCCCAAGATCAGCCCGGCTGTTATTGTGGCTGTAAGAAAGGGGAATAAGCTGCTTTTAGCGCGAAATAAAAAGCGTAGACTGGGTTTTTTCAGTGTACTTGCCGGTTTTGTTGAACCGGGAGAAACTCTTGAAGAGTGTGTTGCGAGGGAAGTGTGGGAAGAAACGGGTATTGAAATAAAAAACATTAAATACTTTTCCAGTCAACCCTGGCCTTTTCCAAATAACCTGATGATCGGTTTTACCGCCGATTATGCCGGTGGAGAAATCAAAGTTGACAACTACGAGATTGCAGAAGCGGCCTGGTTTACTCCGGACAACTTGCCGACAATCCCGGGCCGGATTAGCATTGCCAGGAAGTTGATCGATGCATTCCTGGATGAGCAGAAGAAGTCGGATAATATCCGGGAATAATACATAGCAAACTTTATAGCAGCACTGTGTATCATTTTGTCAAGTTATTAAGCTGATTGCAAGAAAGAGCAGCCTGCAAGTTTGATCAGTTCAAAGCTTTGGCTGCCCCTTATTGGTATCAATTATTTGTCTCCCGTTATTTAACCTGGTCTTTTAATGCTTTGCCCGGTTTAAAGGCAGGAACCTTCTGTGCGGCAATTTTAATTGTTTCGCCGGTGCTGGGGTTACGGCCTTCACGTGCCTTGCGCTCGCGTACTTCAAAAGTTCCGAAACCTGCCAGCTGTACTTTATCACCTTTTACCAGGCTATCGGAAATACCATCTAATACTGCTGATAATGCATTCTCGCTGTCTTTTTTAGTCATTCCTGATTTAGCGGCTACCATATTAACTAATTCGGTTTTATTCATAATAACGCTCCTCTCTATATTTTGATTTAACATTTCCGATCATAACGCTAAAGCCCGATATAGTCAAGCA
>JBNJHL010000166.1:0-4858 GCA_051748445.1 Bacillota bacterium | reverse complement strand
GATAAAATAGTAATCCATGAATTGTTGAAAAAAGCAAATGATATGATCCTCCAAATGGATTCATTTTCATTTGAGACTTTTGAGAGAAATTTTTTAGGAAAACAGGGAAAATTAAACAATGTACATTTAGCATTTACGGAACACATAAATCAATTAAAAGCCAACGGATGGGATATTTTTCTTAAACAGGAAATGGGGAGCGGTTGGATGCTTCATGCCATGCATGAAAAGAAAGGAGACCTGATTGCAACGGTAAACACAGACGATAATATCGGAGCTATAAATTTTGGTATGGACAAATAGGCAACATAGAATTTGTCTTTGCAATAGTTACGATTGAGAGCACATTGATGGTGATGATTTTTTCCGTAGAGTCCTGCCGTAGCGACAGCTAGTGCCCTGTCAACAAAAATAATTTAGCAATTGGTAATTTTTGTTGCAGGATTTTACTTGCCATACTAGAAACTTCCAATAGTACATATTGGGAGGCGCTAATATGGTTTATGTCAGACCAGTTACCTTGAATGAAGGCAACAAATTGCAAAATATTGTAAGGCGAAGCAATGATACCGTCAAATTGCGAAGAGCGCAGATAATCCTTGCTTGTGCCCAGGGCATGAGTGTTCCGGAAATTGCCGAGATGTACTACTGCTCTGAAGAGCATATACGCAACCTGATTAAAAGATTCAATGAAGACGGTTTGGATTCTCTTCCCCGAAAGAAAGGAGGCGGGCGGCCCCCAGTCATAACCGAAGAAGAAAAATCCATGATCGTAGAGCTTGCACTCATTCCACCAAGTATTGTCGGGTACCCTTTTAACAGCTGGTCGTTAAGAAAGCTGGCCCAGGCTGCAGTGGAACGAGAAATCGTTACCGAGATATCGCAAGAAAAAGTACGCCAGATTCTTAGCGACGCCAAAGTTAGCTATCAAAGGACGAAGACCTGGAAAGAGTCCGATGACCCGGACTTTGAGGTTAAAAAAAACGAATAAAAGAGCTTTATAAAAAACCTCCTCAAGATGGGCGTGTCATATGCTTTGACGAATTCGGCCCCTTAGAGCTTAGGCCTTATCTGGGAGCAAACTGGGCCAGAGTGAAAAAGCCTAACCGGTTAGCAGCTACCTATCGTCGGACAGCGGGTGTGCGTCACCTTCTGGCGGCATACGATTTAAAAGAAAACAAGATTTTTGCCCATGTAATGAAACGCAAAACTCATAAAGAAACTTTAGGGTTCCTCCAATATTTGAGACGGCGGTTTCCTGGTGAGAGGCTCTATATTATCTTGGATAATTTCTCGCCTCATAAGCACAAGAAGGTAGTGGAGTGGGCTGAGAAAAACAGTGTTGAGTTGGTTTACACACCCACTTATGCTTCCTGGCTGAACCGGATAGAGTGCCACTTCGGGCCTCTTAGATATTTCGTGTTGAAAAACGCTTACTATAAAAGCCACGATGAGATGGCATTAAAGATTAGGCACTACATCCGGTGGAGGAACAAAAACGTGAATCACAAGTTAATTATCAAAGAGCAAAACAAGATCAAAGTTGCTTGACAGGGCACTAGCCAAGTCACGGCCTGCTGATGCAAAACAATGGGTTGCCGTGTGAACTGGAATGGAGTCACACAGGAAGTTATCGTTACCTATCCTTCACCGTATTGGGGTGTGGTGGAGAAATAATGCCTCACATGGGACTATTGATGACAATGACCCCTATGCTGGCAGAATACGAAGCTGAAAATATCTCTGTCAATCAATTTGAAACAGCGGTATGCAGGTGCTTTTTAGGGCAACAAATTGCAAAGAAGGATGAATAATGAAGCCAGCTTAATGGATTGGAATATTTGCCTTGTTAGGCGAAGTCATTGGATTTGCTGTTCAACGATATACTGATTTCGTTTATTATAGAGTTTTTATCATTAGATGACGAAACTACGAGAGAGACATTTAATTAGAAGATAAAATGGATTGGGCTGGCAGATTCCAGCCAGTTTAAAAATTTTATCTGATGTGAAAAGATAAGGATATTACCGATACTTTTTTTGCTAAGCTGGTAGGAGTTAGTAGGCCGACACTATACCAATATATCCGGGAGCACGAGGCAAGCAACACCATAGATAAATAGACATGACTGATTTAATGGATCAATTATGAATAGTAACCGGCGAGGCAAAACCAGGGCGCGATACTCGTCAGCAGGAGGTTTGTAATCATGACCGACCAAAATATTAATAAGAACGCAAAAGCAGCCAGGGAAACGAAAGCCTGGTTCGAAGATCTGGTAGAGCATGCCCTCGACTTGTTTCAATGTGTCGACAGTGAGGGTAGGTTTATCTATGTCAACCAGGCATGGCTTACAACCCTTAACTATTCCCCCGAAGAGATTGAAAATATAACCATCTGGGATATCATCCACCCCGATTCAATAGAACACTGTATGGCTGCCTTTGAGCAGGTTCTAGCAGGCAAAGCCTTTGGTGAAGTAGATGCAGTTTTTATAACCAAAGACGGAACCCCGGTCATGGTTGAGGGTAACATCAATGTTAAGCTTGACGAAAACGGCCACTTCGTCCATACCCGCGGCATCTTTCGTGATGTGACCGCGCGCAGGCATATGGAAAAAGTGCTGCAAGAGAACAGAAACCTTTTAAACAGCATATTTCAAAGCATCCAGGAAGGCATTAGTGTTCTCAATACAGATTTGACCATCAGGGAAGTTAACCAAACTATGGAAAAGTGGTATGGCCATGCTATGCCTCTCACTGGCAAAAAGTGCTACGAAGTCTACCAAAATCGCTCGGATCCTTGTGCGTCATGCCCTGTTGTCGAGGCTTTAGAAAAGAAGACTGTTTGTTTTGAAATAGTTCCATTTATGGGAAAGGATGAACAGGCAGGCTGGTTAGAGCTGTATGCTTATCCTTTGATCGAAAACACAACTGGAAGCGTTACCGGAGTCATTGAGTTTGTCCGCAATATTACCGAACGCAAAATGGCCGAGAATGCCCTGCGCGAGAGCGAAGAAAAACATCGTTTTCTTGCTGAAAATATGGGCGATATCATCTGGACTTTGGATCTTGATTATAGAACCACATTTGTGAGCCCCTCAATAACAAGGATTCTCGGCTATACGCCGGAAGAAAGGAAACATCAAACACTCTCTGAGGTAATGACTCCGGAATCACAAATTAGATCAATTGAGATGCTTAAGCAAGAACTTGCTCGCGAGGAGGAAGGTACCCATGATCCTGAGCGATCAGCTTCTATCGAAGTAGAGTATTATCACCGAGACGGTTCCACGGTATGGATGGAAAACATTATGCGAGCGCTTAGAGATGAGGAAGGCTGTTTAATAGGGATTTACGGAGTTTCCCGGGATATATCCGAGCGCAAGCGGGCAGAGGAGGTCCTTCAACAAGAAAAAGCCTTCCAGGCTATTTTGCTGGACCTGGCCGCAGGTTTCATCAATGTACCACTGGTAGAATTAGACAAGGCCATTGATGGTATGCTTAAGAATATCGGCGAGTTTACGGGGCTCGATCGCGTATACCTCTTCCTGCACGATCGCCTGCGCCGGGTGACCACTAATACCCACGAATGGTGCAGGGAAGGAATCACCTCTGAAAAGGATAACCTGCAAGAAACCCCTTTTGATTTCTTTCTTGATTTTCTTAAAATCTGGGAGAAGGGTGAAAACGTGCACATCCCGATTGTGGCCCGGATGCCTGAAGAACATGCCATGCGTTCGATCCTTTTACAACAGGGTATTCAATCCCTGCTCCTGATTCCACTGATGCAGGATAATGTGAATATCGGCTTCGTCGGTTTCGATGCAGTGAATGAATGTAAGTCTTTTTCAGAACAGGAAATAAAACTCCTGCGTGTATTAGCCGAGATTATCTCCAACGTTTTTGCCCGCAAGGGAGCAGAGGCAGAGCTAGAGGCTCTAAAATCATTTAATGAAAGCATCGTGCAGAACATTACTGAAGGAATTATTATCTCCAACCTTAACGGTATAGTTGCCTTTGCCAACCCCGCCCTGTTAAGAATGCTTGGCTACTCTGTTGAAGAATTTATAGGCAGCCACTGGACCCTTATAGTACCTGCAGAACACCATAAGCTTGTTGAGTCTGTTGATGCCCGGCGCATTGCAGGCAAGGCCGACCGCTACGAACTATTTCTCAAACACAAAAACGGCAACCTGCTTCCCTTCCAGGTTAGCGGCAGCCCCCACTATAACCATGCAACCGGAGAGATTGACGGCACCATGGCTGTGCTGACTGATATCAGCAAACGCAAGCAAGCGGAAGAAGCCTTAAAAGAATCGGAACAAAAGCACAGGGAAATCCTTGCAGCCATGGAAGAAGGCTACTATGAGGTTGACCTGGCCGGTAATTTTGTTTTCTGCAATGAATCTTTTTACAAAATGGCTGGTTACAGCTATGATGAATTGATGGGCGAAAGTTATAATCAGTTTTACAAAAACCCGCAAGAAGTATTTCAAGCTTTCAATCAGGTATATAAAAATGGAACACCGGTAACAGCGGTAGATTGGCCAGCTATTACCAGGGACGGCCGCAAAGTCAACCTAGAGCTATCCATTTCACTGCGCCGTGATGATAAAGGTGAACCAATTGGTTTTAGGGGAGTTATAAGAGACATCACCGAGCGCCGGCAGGTGGAAGAAAAAATTCGTTTCTTAAGCTTTCACGATCAGCTAACCGGGCTCTACAATCGCCACTTCCTGGAAGAAGAAATGAAAAGGCTCGATACTGAAAGGCAGTTGCCAATTAGCATCATCATGGCCGACTTAAACGGCTTGAAGTTGGTTAATGACACCTACGGTCATCAAACTGGTGACGAA
>JBNJHL010000165.1:0-4897 GCA_051748445.1 Bacillota bacterium | reverse complement strand
TCCACTTTTAAGGAGGTTATTTTATTGTTTAAAGCAAAAAATTGCTGGATTTTAATGCTCGTTGCAGTAATGCTTGTATTTGGTGCTTTCGGATGCGGGCAAGATGCAACCCCTGTAGATCCTGATGACGAAAACGGAGAACCACCTGCAGAGTTTGAAGGCGAAGTCTTAATCGGGATTATGGTTCCCACTACCGGTTCTGAAGCCGCTGATGGCATTGATATGGAAAATGCCGCACTGCAGGCATTCGATGAAATTAACGAAGCCGGCGGAGTTCTCGGTTACAGAATTGTAACATCAACAGGTGACGATGAGTGCGATCCTTCCAAGGCAACTGCAGCTGCCAGCAAGCTTATATCTGAAGAAGTTGTTGCCCTGGTCGGCGGTTACTGCTCAGGAGCTACACTTCCCACGCTTGCGCTTTATGGCGACGCGGGAATACCTTTTGTTATTGCCGCATCTAACGCAACATCGCTGATCGAAGAAAATCCGGGCTGGGCATTTATGATCAACAGCACCGGTGACGCACAGGCAGCTAAAGCTGTCGAATGGTTTGAAAGCCTTGGCGTAGATACAATAGCTCTCGTTGACGATGGTTCTGCATTCTCAGTTGACCTTAAAGACCAGACCAAAATGCAGTGGGAAGCTGCAGGCCACTCGGTCTTAGCTGAAGACAGAGTAGAAACAGGAACCCAAGACTTCTCGGCTGTAGTGACCAGAATTATGGCTGCAAACCCTGACGCTGTCTACTGGACTGCATACCAGGGTTTAGGCGCCCTTTTAATCAGGCAGCTTCGCCAGGATGGCTATGAAGGCGTAATCATGGTTGGTGACGGCTCCAGCGCACCTGAACTGCTTGACCTTGCAGGGTCTGAGGGAGAAGGCGTTTATTGCACAGCACCGCCGGTCGTTGACTTCCTGCCTGCTGCCCAGAACTTTATCGCCGGATACGAAGATCGATTCCCGAGAGAGCCTGGCGCATATGCAGGCTTGATGTACGACGCTGCTTATCTGCTGGTAGATGCAATTGAAAGAGCCGGATCTTTTGACGGCGAAGCTATCAAAGACGCTCTTGCAGCAACAGACGGCTATGAAGGTATAACAGGACCGATCGGTTTTACACCGCAGAATACACTGAACAGAAGTAACTTCGTTATTCTGGTCGGTGAAGGCGGAAGATGGACTCTGGCCGAATAAACTGATGGAACAAACCGAAGCGCAGGCTTGTTGAAACACAAGCCTGCGCCTTCTTGAGAGGTGAACAGATGACTTCCTGGGAGATTTTTTTACAGCAGCTTTTTAATGGTCTGCTTGTCGGTTCTTTTTATGGTCTTGTTGCAATCGGTTATTCCATGGTTTACGGAATCATCAAGCTGCTGAACTTCGCCCACGCTGATATATACATGTGCGGCGCTTTTTCAGGTTTAATTATACTTGGATTTATAACTCCCTATATAGGAAATGAATGGCTCGGTATCGTCATTGCCTTATTGCTCAGTATGGTTTTGGTCGGTTTACTGGGTGTTGTTATTCAACGCGTGGCTTACAGACCGATGCTCAAAGCTCCACGCCTGTCAATTTTAATCACTGCTCTTGCCGTATCAATGATTCTTTACAACTCAGTTATGTTAATGACCCAGGGCCAGTACAAACCATTTACAACCGGTTTAGCCCATGACAGCTTTTATATCGGAGCGCTGCGGATGACAGAAACGAGGCTGGTTTTGCTTCTGGCAGCCCTTGTTTTGATGTTTCTCCTGCACATGTTTATTACCAGGACAATGTATGGAAAGGCAATGCGTGCTATAGCCCTGGACAGGGATACCTGCCAACTGATGGGAGTTAATGTATATATGATAATTGCCATTACGTTCTTCGTTGGCTCTGCGCTTGCCGCAGCCGCAGGAATCATGGCTGGCGTTTACTACGGTACAGTTCACTTTTTTATGGGCTTTTTAATCGGCCTAAAGGCTTTTACAGCTGCTGTTATAGGCGGTATCGGTATTATACCCGGGGCTATGCTTGGCGGACTATTGCTGGGGCTGCTTGAAGCATTCGGTACTCAGATTCCCTTCATCGGCTCATCATGGAGAGATGTTTTTACCTTTGTTTTCCTCATTTTATTCCTGATTTTTAAGCCTAACGGCCTCCTGGGACGCATAGAAAGCGAAAGGATGTAGCGTTTATGGCAGAGACAAAACATAAATTACGAAAAAATACTCCCGTTGGAATGATAGTGGAACAATTATATTTGTTTTTTGACAACAAAGTTCCCCGTTACCTGGTAATGTCAGCCATGACAGCCTTTCTGATTTACCTGCCTCTTTCTTCAAGCCGCTTCACACAGGAAATTATGACAAATTTATTTTTTTATGTGGTAGTATGCCTCGGTTTAAATATTATTGTCGGGTTCGCCGGTCTGCTGCATCTCGGCTATGCCGCTTTTTTTGCTGTCGGAGCTTACACCACAGGTATTCTCAGCTCAGTATATGGAGTAAACTTCTGGTTAACCCTGCCGTTCAGCGTAATAGCCGCAGTTATCGCCGGCCTGGCAATAGGTGCGCCAACTTTACGACTGCGTGGAGACTATCTTGCTATTGTTACGCTCGGTTTTGGTGAGATTATCCGATTGACAGTCAGAAACCTTGATATTACCGGAGGAGCAATGGGCCTGATCGGCATTCAGAGACCCGTCTTGTTTGGTCTCGTTCTGAATCAGATTACTCATTTCTATTACCTCTTCTTCATTCTTGCGATCATTGCAATATTTGTATCTTACAGATTACACGATTCCAGGTTGGGCAGAGCCTGGGAATATATCAGGGAAGATGAAGATGCTGCTTCAGCAATGGGCATAAATATTGTATCAACAAGACTTTACGCTTTTATTATCGGATCAGCATTTGGCGCTCTTGCCGGTTCTTTGTATGCTGCAAAGATGACCGCAATTTCGCCTGAATCTTTTATGTTTATTCACTCGGTTATGATTCTACTGGCTGTAGTACTCGGGGGAATGGGCAAAATTCCCGGCGTTATCCTTGGCGCCGTAATTGTAACTCTTATTCCCGAAATATCGCGTGACATCGGACAATTCAGGTTGATCATTTTCGCAGTTTTACTGCTTATTCTGATGCTTTACCGACCTCAGGGGATCTGGCCTGAAAGACAAGGGATATCTACTAAATTATAATGGGGTGTTGCAGTGGCTCTACTGGAAATCAAAGACCTGACCTTACGCTTTGGAGGCCTCTGCGCCGTCAATAAATTATCACTGGAAATCGAAGAAGGCTCCATACGCAGTCTCATCGGACCAAACGGCGCCGGTAAAACCTGCGTCTTCAACTGCCTGACCGGCTTTTATAAGCCCAGCGACGGGGATATGATTTTCATGGGCGAAAGCCTCGTGAAAAGAAAGCCGCATATTATTACTTATAAAGGTATGGCCCGTACTTTTCAGAATCTGCGTTTGTTTAAACAAATGACTGTATTGGAAAATGTGATGTCGGGAATGCACTGCAGATCAAGCGCCGGCTTCATCGGTGCGGTGTTGCGCACCGGAAGTCAAAAGCTTGAAGAGAAAAAGATCCGTGAAGTTGCTGAAGAATGTCTCGATTTTGTCGGTATTCTGGACAAAAAAAATTATATGGCAAAAAACTTACCCTACGGAGATCAACGCAGGGTAGAATGGGCGCGGGCACTGGCGACACAACCCAAACTTTTGCTCCTTGATGAACCTGCGGCAGGACTAAATAAAGAAGAAAAATCACGACTGATTGATTTAATGCGCCGTATCCGGGATGAAAGGGGAATTACTATTTTCCTGATCGAACACGATATGGGCCTGGTCATGAAAATATCTGAAAAGATTTTTGTGATAGACTACGGTGTAAAAATCGCTGAAGGAACCGCCAAGGAGGTCCGTGATAACCCACGTGTAATTGAGGCTTACCTGGGTAAGGAAGAGGAGGAAGATGCCGTATGAGCGAAACAGTATTAGCGCTTCAGGATCTGGAAACCAGGTACGGACAAATTTATGCTCTGAGAGGCATCAATATTGAAGTGCAAAAAGGTGAGATTGTTACCCTGCTTGGCGCAAACGGCGCAGGAAAAAGTACAACCCTTAAAACAATCTCAAGCCTTGTTCCTGCTTCAGAAGGCAGTGTTAAATTCTTCGGTGAAGACATTACGCATTCAGATCCCTATGTAATCGTTGAAAAGGGTCTCATTCATGTTCCTGAAGGACGCATGATTTTTAAAGAATTAACCGTTCTCGAAAACCTTGAACTGGGTTCATTTACCCTTAAGGATAACGTTGAACGGAAAAAACGTATCGACAGGGTATGCGAACTTTTTCCGGTATTAAAGGAAAGACAGAAGCAAATGGGCGGCTTTCTTTCCGGTGGAGAACAGCAGATGCTTGCTATCGGAAGGGCCCTGATGACAGAACCTAAAATACTGATGCTCGATGAACCTTCAATGGGTCTTGCTCCGATTATTGTCCAGAACATCATGAATATTATTAAGCAGATTAACAGCGAGGGAACTACTATTTTATTGGTAGAGCAAAATGCTAAGGTCGCCCTCAAGCTTGCTGACAGAGGTTATGTCTTAGAAACCGGAGAAATTGTCATGGAAGGCGATGCAGATACTCTCAGTAAGGATGAAAGCATCGTAAAGGCTTACCTTGGTGAGTAAATGACTGATATTGGTTTCAAAAAAACCGTTGTTTTAATTTGTATTACAATGGTCTGCCTCTTACTACTTCCCGGTTCAACCTGCGCTGAGGATGACCCGGCTTCAGTTTCAGCTAATGATACTTCTGAAGAAACTGTGCTTTACTATTTTTGGGGATATTGTCCTGTTTGCAGTAAACCGGAAGAACATGTCTATCTTTTTG
>JBNJHL010000164.1:0-4920 GCA_051748445.1 Bacillota bacterium | reverse complement strand
GCAGAAATAGTTTTTAATCCTTCTGCAACCGTAGCCGGACTTTCCGAATATTTATGGAAGCTTGAACAACCTGCCCACGCAGTGGCCAACGTAAACTTTGTCGCTGCAGTTAACCGGGTGGGAACCGAAACACCCTGGAATATGGGACATTTTTACGGCAGCAGCTATCTATGTGATCCGCGGGGGCAATTAATAGCTGAAGGCAGCCGTGAAGAAGATGATATCGTGATCGGAGACCTGGACCTCGATATGATCAGGGAAGTGAGGAATACCTGGCAGTTTTACCGTGATCGGCGACCGGAATTTTACAGTGAAATTAGTAACATTTCACTGTAAAAATTGCGGTATTAGTTTTCCCCTGTGTGATAAAGGGTGATCAAGTATATGTTTTGGCTTTGAGCTTTAAAGACAATAATTACTGGCTTGTATTTATGCAAAGGAGGGAAAAGATGAGAACGTTAATTAAAAATGGAATTATTATTACTGCCTCCGACACTTATAAAGCAGATCTGTTAATTGAAAATGATAGAATTAGGGCGATAGAAGCTGATTCCACGGCTGTAGCAGATCACATTGTAGATGCTGCGGGGAAGTATATTTTCCCTGGCGCTATCGATGTCCACACCCATTTTGATATGCCCTTTAGTGGCACAGTGAGCGCTGATGATTTTAAAACGGGAACGACAGCTGCAGCTGCCGGTGGGACTACAATGATTATTGATTTTGCTATTCAAACCCCGGGCAAGTCGCTAAAAGATGCTCTCGATACCTGGCATGCCAAAGCGGAAGGTAAAAGCTCGATTGACTACGGATTCCATGTTGCCGTAACGGACCTTAATGATGAAACAATTGCTGAAATCCCAGCTCTAGTGAAAGAAGGTTACCCGAGCTTTAAGGTATTTATGGCTTATAAAAATGTTTTCCAGGTAGATGATGCAGCTCTGCTAAAAGTTTTGAAGAAAACGGCGGAAGCCGGCGGACTGATCCTTGTTCATGCTGAGAACGGTGATGTAATCGATGTATTGACCGGAGAAATGCTTTCTGCAGGACAAACAGACCCAGTCTATCATGCTTTAAGCCGTCCACCCCAGGCTGAAGAAGAAGCTGTTAATCGTTTTATTACCATGGCTGAATTGAGTGGTGCCCCTGCATATATAGTTCATTTGAGTGATGCCGGAGCCCTGGGCCGGGTGGCAGAAGCCAGGTTAAGAGGTTTGCCAATTTATGCCGAAACCTGTCCACAATATCTTTTTCTTGATCTGCAGCGTTATTATGAACCTGACTTTGGTGGAGCCAAGTATGTAATGTCTCCTCCCCTCCGTGAAAGCGGTAATGAAAAATGTCTCTGGGATGGCCTGGCTTCGGGGAATCTGCAGGTTGTAGCTTCCGATCACTGCTCTTTTAATATCAAGGAACAAAAAGAAATGGGTCTTGATGATTTCAGCAAAATACCTAATGGTGCTCCCGGTGTGGAAACCAGGGTTAAACTGTTTTATGACGGAGGCGTGAACGGGGGACATATTAGTCTTAACCGTTTTGTTGATCTTGTCAGCACAGCACCGGCCAGACTTTTTGGATTATACCCGCAAAAAGGTACTATTGCTGTCGGCAGTGATGCTGACCTGGTGATATTCGATCCCGAGACAAAGTTTAATATCAGCGCTAAAACTCATTATCAAAACGTTGATTATAACCCATATGAGGGATACACCGGGCAGGGGGTACCGGTTAAGGTATTTTCACGTGGAAAACTTGTTTTTGACCAGGGAAAGTATTGTGGAGAGCATGGTCATGGCCGGTTTGTTAAACGTAAACCTTTTGCTAAAGTTTAGTTAGTAATGAAGTATATTATACTTGTACCTATCCAGCCCACTTAAGAAAACTACGCTCGCTGATCGTTTGGACCGGAACTGCAACGGATTAGCTTCAACCTTAGGCCTGAGTTACCCTCGCGATAAGCTCATCCAGAGCTTTTGCTCGGTGGCCAGCTCATTAAAGGCCAACCCGCTACAGGTCTTGCTTCTCCGGCATTTCCATGCCTGCACTTTATGCTTGCTTCAGTTTTCTTAAGCAGACCGGGCAGCATCAAACGAGATAGGCTAAGTAGCTGAGTAAAATATTAATGGTCTTGTACATTAAAGGCAAGTAGTTTTTAAAGGAGGTTTTCTTATGATTGTAGTAATGAACCCCGGTGTAAAAGAGGAAGAAGTCAAAAAGATAACCAATAAACTGGAGCAGATGGGTTATGGAGTTCACCTGTCTACTGGAGAAAATCGTACGGTAATCGGGGTGATCGGTCAGCGGAGAGAAGAAGCTGCTCAGGCCATGGAAGCGATGCCTGAAGTTGAAAGAGTAGTATTTATTACCAGGCCCTTCAAACTGGCCGGACGGGAATTTCATCCAGATGATACCATAATAAATATTGAGGGTGTTTCAATCGGGGGGGCGAATGTGATAATAATGGCCGGCCCCTGTGCCATTGAAAATAAAGATCAATTGATGCAGGCTGCTGAAGGAATCAAAGCTGGAGGAGCTTCAATTCTCAGGGCCGGAGCCTTTAAGCCACGGACTTCTCCGTACAGCTTTCAGGGCCTGGAGCAGGAAGGATTGGGTTTTTTAAAAGAAGTGAAAGCTAAAACCGGCCTGCTTATTGTTACTGAAGTTATGGATCAGTTTACCGTCGATCAAGTGGCAGATTGTGCTGATATTATTCAGGTGGGCGCGCGCAATATGCAAAATTACTACCTTTTACGAGAACTTGGCAAAATTCGTAAACCGGTCCTTTTAAAAAGAGGGCTTTCAGCTACGATCGAAGAATGGTTGATGGCTGCAGAGTATATTTTAAGTGGTGGTAATTATGATGTCATATTATGTGAAAGAGGAATTCGCACTTTCGAGCCCTATACACGTAATACTTTAGACTTGAGTGCTATTCCCTTAGTGAAGCAGCTTAGTCATTTACCGGTTATTGTCGATCCAAGTCATGGAACCGGTTTATCCGGCCTGGTGCCTGCAATGAGTAAAGCGGCAATTGCGGCTGGAGCAAATGGCCTGATGATTGAAGTTCATCCCAACCCCCAGGAAGCATTGTCTGATGGACCGCAATCACTTACCCCCGAGCAGTTTCAAGTCTTGACTAAAGAGTTAAAGGGAGTTGCTCTCAGTGTCGGGAAGCTCATTTAGTAATACTGACAAATACTTTGTCCGTGCTGCATTAATCGGTACCGGTTTAATCGGGGGTAGTATCGGTATGGCTTTGTGTGAACAGAAACTGGTAGGAGAAGTTGTCGGATATGATCGAGATTCTAAGGTTGCCTCTCTTGCCCTGAAGCGAGGAGCGATTGATAAGACTGCTAATACACTGGTTGAAGCTGTAAAAGAGGCAGACCTGGTTATAGTGGCGGTTCCGGTCCTCAGCACCCTGGGTATAGTAAAAGAGATATCTTCAGCAGTTAAACAAGGGACCCTGATCACCGATGTCGGCAGTACGAAAGCCAGGATCATGGAGGCAGTCGAGACTTTATTACCAGAAGGTGTAACCTTTGTTGGAGGCCACCCGATGGCTGGTTCAGAAGAAAGCGGAATCTCAGGTGCCGATCCGGCCCTGCTGGAAAATGCGATTTATGTCTTAACGCCAGGCAGTCAAGCAGAACAGGGACATATTGATAAACTTGCGGGAATGTTAAGTGCCATCGGGGCCCAAACATTAATGGTAGAACCGCTCGAGCACGATCGAATAGTTGCGTTGGTTAGCCATCTACCTCATCTTTCCGCTGCTGCGCTGGTTCAGAGTGTGGCTGGAACTGATAACCTGGAGTTAATAAAAACATTGGCTGCAGGGGGATTTCGCGACAGTACGCGTATAGCCCTTGGCAATCCTGATATATGGCGTGATATTTTTATTAGTAATCGGTGGGCTTTGCTGTCTGCTTTAAAAAAATACAAAAAAAACATTACAGATCTGGAAAGCTACCTGAACGATTTAAGCGCAGAAGGTCTCGAGGAATATTTGCAACAAGCTTGCGACTATCGCAGAAGCATACCCCACCGGGGGCGGGGTATTTTACCGGAACTTTATGACGTCATAATCCTGGTTCGAGATACACCAGGCATGCTGGGAAAAATAACCACTCTTTTGGGGGATGCCAGTATTAATATTGATGCTATAGAAATATTACATGTCAGGGAACTTGCAGGAGGAAGTATCCGGATTGGTTTCAAAAACAGTGAAAATAGACAAAAAGCGATAGAACTACTTGATCACCATGGCTACCGCTTTCATGTGAAATAAAAAAATATGGGTTATTTTGTCTTGTTGCGCAATACTAATATAATTATCTACTAATATAGAATTCTTCTTGCTCTGCTGCCAGTTCAGCCAGGGTTTTTCTTTTAAGCTCGTTTTCCATAGCTTCTTTGATCCTGGACCAAACTGTGCGGGTAACACAGGTTTCTGATCTTTCACATTCTCCATTATTATTAAGGCATGACACAGGTGAAAGGTTGCCTTCTATGCTTTCCACTATCTCATAGAGGGTAATATTTTCAGGCTTAACTGCAAGATGGTAGCCTCCGCGGCTGCCTTTCTGGGTTCTTACAAAACCACGGGCTCTCAGAGGAGCCATGATCTGTTCTAAGTATTTAACAGATATGTCTTGCTTGCAAGCAATATCATTGAGCTGAATCGGATCATCTTTATAGTATAAAGCTAATTCAATCATGGCTCTTGCGGCATAACGAACCTTTGTTGATAACTGCATTTGAAGCAACCTCCCGTTAATTAATCAACTAAATAATATCGATTTCATTAGTAACATAAACCCGATCTAATTTTAACGGGTTTTATAGGAATTGTCAAAACAATCTTTAAATCACCTGGTATTATTGATTAATAATTATTTCAGAAAAAATGATGCGGGT
>JBNJHL010000163.1:1948-5000 GCA_051748445.1 Bacillota bacterium | reverse complement strand
TCACCTTTCTACACCAAAAAGCAAAAGGTGTCAGATCTTGAGAGACTGCTTTTCCTCCAGTTTATCGGGAAAGTCTGTGTAAAAGCAAGTGATTTCAAATGTCTTGTTTGGTTTTTTGGCAAGAATTGTGACTATAAAGGGATCTCGACCACCAGTGCAGAAACAGTAGATGTTTTTAACGTTGTATTGAAACGGAGAATAGCCTTTTTTTGCCTTTCTGCTGCTTTGTTGCTACTGCCCAGTTATATGCCTTTTAACCGCTATGACTTAACTGAGGAGCGCTTCAGGAAGTTCAAGTGGAATTATTGGCGAGGAAAAGTAAAAGATAGCTGATCATCGGCCCCAGTGCTCACCTACTATTCTTTATGCAGAGAGGAGTTACAAATGGAAGTAAATAAAGCAGTGAAGATGCAAAAACCGATTATCCGCCCGGCGGATATAGAAAACTATCCCTTTCTGCGGCAGATGCTTTATGAAGCAATTTTTATACCGGAAGGTGAAGCAAAGCCTCCGCTTACAATTCTTGATGCACCCCAACTTAATAAGTATTTAAGTGGGTGGAAGAAAATAGATGATGTAGGTTTTATTGCCGAAATTGAGGGTGAGGCTGTAGGTGCTGGCTGGACCAGGTTGTTTGAAAATGCTGATGCCGGTGGTTACGGGTTTGTTGACAATGAAACGCCCGAGTTGTGCCTGGCGATAAGGGAGAAATACCGGGGAATTGGCGTTGGAACAGCGCTAATGCAAACTCTGCTACAGGAATTAAAGGCGCTTGGTTATAAGAAGATATCACTTAGTGTGGATAAAGCAAACCGGGCCGTCAACCTTTATAAAAGGCTTGAATTCAAAGTGCTTAAGGAGCAGGAAACTGACTTTTTGATGGTAAAAGATCTGTAAAGCTTCATAAGACAACACTGTTGTTTCAGAAAGTACAGACAGAGGAGTTTTCCACGATGACACTAGCCTTATTCCACCTTTTTATGGCCCTCTTTTTAGTTCTGCTTGGTTGCCTGATCAAATACGGCAAATCAGCATGGTTGATTGCCGGGTATAATACTTCATCCAAAAAGGTAAAAGAGCAGTATGATCTTGAAGCCCTCTGCCGGGGAGTTGGCCATCTTTTATTCGCCCTGGCAGGCACTTTGATTATTCCTGCTGCAGGTGGATTTTTCAACACAGCATGGGCTATTCACTTAGGATGGATACTGTTCGCTTTAACGACTATATTTTTTCTTATCTATGCAAATACCGGCAACCGTTATAGAAACAATTAATTTGCTGCAGGTTCGAATTGTAAGAGGCTGCAATATTTTTGGAAAAGTTGCTGATTAAAAATATCGCTCTCCCCAGCGATATTTTCTGTTCCGGCGTAACTTGTCCATATCACAATTCAAACAGAGGCCATTATGGCAGCAAATTGCTTCTCCGCATTCGGAGCAGCGCCACTGTGCATCTTCATTTTCGAGGAAAGCTTTCATACCTTCTTCGCTAATGGATATAAGGTTTTTAATCATACTCATCCGATATTTTGTTCTGTAACGTTTATCAAGCGCTTTTAAGCGCTTGCAGGGGAAATCTATGCAATTATAACAAAATCGGATCAACCCATTGCCAACTTTATCGCAGTTATCTTTCATGTGCATACAGTTCTTACCGCGCGGCAGGCAGCCTGGGCAATATTTTCTTCTGAAACCCTGTTTGTCGAGATCATACTTCTGCGCCTGGTAAGCTATGCAAAGGCTGCAGTTCATTCCGCATGGAGCAATAAGCTGTTCGCTCATTTCTGAAGCCAATAATTCAATTTGCATCGCAACTCTGTCTTTCAGCCCAAGTTCCGCTTCCCGGTCTAAAGCAGCAATGAGATCGGCAGCTAATTCAGTCCTATGCAAACGCCGGAAACCCATTTTTTCATAAAATGGTGCATTCCATGGAACGTTACTAAAGGTGGTGAGCGTCAGGAGTTGAAAACCCTCTTCGCGAGCCCAGTATGTAAAAGTTTGCACCAGGTTCCTGCCAAGGCCTTTGCGTTGATGTTCAGGGTCTACATCAATTTCAGCCAACATCGCAGATTTGCCATTTACCAGAGCCATCGCAAAACCAACAGGTTTGTTATCCAGAGTAACCACTGTCCAAAGCTGGTTTTTAGCCAGCGCGTTTTCAAAATCTTCCAATGTCAGAACGTAATCTTTCACCTCATCAGGAATCATACCTTCTGGAAAAATTTCAGCAGCAGCGCGTTCAATCCGGGGCAATGCAGACAGATGTTCCGGCTTTGCCAGTACTATTTTGTAACCTGTTTCCATATAAGTTGACTCCCATTTCATAACTTAAATAGCTGTCTTATAATTTAATCTGTTAGACTTACAATTAACAATTTCTTTATTTCGGCAGTATGTCCTGCTGGTAAGTAAATGATCCATGTAGTTTCTTGAAGTCAGTTCGGCTATATATGTCTCCTGCCATGTTTTTGGAGGTCTGTTTCTAAAGTAATTGTGGCAGACCAGAAAACAAGATAAAATAATGATTATCAAGGCTGCTTGCATTATCTTTTAAATTATCACGGTTCATAAATTGGAGGGTCGGCAATGCAAACAGATAGAAATAGTTCTACTTCGGTTGACCAGTATATCAGACAGTTCCCTCCTGAAATTGGTGAAAGACTGAATAAGATCCGGGAAATAATAAGAAAAGCTGCTCCTGAAGCGACAGAAACAATCGCCTACCAAATGCCGACTTACCGCCTGAACGGCAACCTGGTTCACTTTGCCGCTTATAAACAACATATCGGGCTCTATCCTACCCCTGGCGGTATAGAGGCATTTAAGAAAGAGTTGGCTGAATTTAAATGGGCTAAGGGGTCTATTCAGTTTCCACACGACAAACCTGTACCATATGATTTGATCCTTAGAATAGTAGAATACCGGGTTTCTGAAAACAGTAAAAAGGGCACTCAAAAAGTCAAGAAATATTCCTTAATGCACAGGCATTCCGCAAATACCTCTTTAATATAGCCCCAAATATTGCCAGAGGGCAGTTTTAGGGCAAAAAATGG
>JBNJHL010000163.1:0-1938 GCA_051748445.1 Bacillota bacterium | reverse complement strand
TAATGCACAGGGGAATGCACAGGGGGACGGTTCTTTTGTGTTGTATCAGCAACTATACACTGTTAGATTTTAGTAGGGTGGTTATATGCCAAGGAGCGTGAGGAAGGAAAGCAGCTCAGGTGTTTATCATGTGATTGCTCATGGCATTAATAAACAGAGGATTTTTGAAGAAGAAGATTGCCGAGAATTTTTGGGGATGTTAAGAATGTATAGGGAGATAAGCGGTTAAAATATTTGCTTATTACCAGCATGGAAAAAGAAAGGAGTCTTACTGAGATGCAGGAAAAGAAAAAGCTGCGGGTTGCAGTTATTCAAGATTCACCTGTGATCATGGATAAAGAAAATACCCTGGTTAAAGTTGAAAAACTTGCCGGTAGGGCTTCTAAGGAAGGGGCAGAGTTGATCCTGTTCCCTGAGGCATTTATACCCTGCTACCCAAGAGGCCTGTCATTCGGTGCCGTGGTCGGCAGCCGCACCCCTGAAGGCCGTAAGGATTGGGCCCGCTACTACAAAAACTCAATTTCTATTTGCGGCCCCGAAGTTGATATGCTTAAAGAAATCGCCGAAAAAAACAAGGCTTACCTGGCCATTGGGGCAATTGAAAAAGAGGCTGGTTCCCTGTACTGCAGCCTGCTCTACTTCAGCCCTGAAGGCGCTCTTTTAGCCAGGCATCGCAAGTTAAAACCAACTGCCAGCGAGCGTTTAATCTGGGCAGAAGGTGACGGCAGCACTTTGTCCTTCATTAATACCCCTTACGGTGTTATTAGCGGGTTGATCTGCTGGGAAAATTACATGCCCCTGGCCCGTGCCTCAATCTACAGGCATAACCCGTCAATATACCTTATCCCTACTGCCGACCACCGTCCCGGCTGGCAGTCTACTATTCAGCACATCGCCCTGGAATCACGTTGTTTTGTTCTCTCCTCAAACCAGTTTGTTAAAAAATCTTTCTACCCGACCGATCTTGCCTGCTATTCAGAACTTGCCGATCAACCTGAAATTATGAGCAGGGGAGGCAGCGCCATCATTGACCCGCTAGGCAACTACCTGACCGGGCCGGTCTGGGACCACGATGATATCCTGGTTGCCGACCTTGACCTGGCTGCGGTTATCGAGGCTCGTTTTGATTTTGATGTATGCGGTCATTACGCCCGACCCGATATATTTACCCTGCTGGTTAATGAGCAGCCAGGGAACGGTACTGCACCTGGTCATCTTTAGGATGGAAGAATTAAGGTCAAAGGGGTTAGGTCTTACAATTCAATAAATTTAATGACAGCCTAATCTTATGGCCAGACCACTACGCATTGAATTACCTGGAAAGAATGTTCACATTGTTCTCCAAAATTAATTGAAGCTAGTGAACCTTGATCACTATACGACCTATATTCAGCAGTAAAATGGTAACATAGAGCAGAAAACGCTAATAAACGATAGAGCCCTATATGATAAAGGGAAACGAAATGAAGATAGAATATCCCGAAATTGGAATATGTGGGCTATCCTGCCGACTTTGCCCCAGTTATAACACTGAAGCAAAAAGCCGCTGTTTGGGCTGCAAAAGTATGGATCGAATCGCTGTTGGATGTCCTTTTATAACCTGTGCTTTAAAGAAGAAAGGAGTTGAGTTTTGCCGGGAATGTGAAGAAAGTGAAACATGTGAAAAATGGAAGAAGCATAGGGAAACTGGGAAAAGGGTTGACTCATTTAAGTGTTATCAAAAGCTTGAAGAAGATATTTTATTTATTCAGGAGAATGGCCTAGCTGAGTTTGAAAAAACACAAATTGTTAGGGAAAAGTTGTTGAAAGCAATGCTGAAAGAGTTTGATGAAGGGCGTTCAAAAAGCTACTACTGTATTGCATCAACTGTTCTTGATATCAATGAGTTGAAAGATGCGCTGAGAAAGGCAAGACAAGGGTCCAGGGGGACTGGTATTA
>JBNJHL010000162.1:0-5061 GCA_051748445.1 Bacillota bacterium | reverse complement strand
AGGTAATTGATGAGGCGGTAGTAAAGCCGAAAGCAATAATACCGGTTGACCTGTTCGGCTTGCCTGCAGATTACCCGGAAATTCTATCATTGGCAGAGAAATACGGATTAAAAGTGTTGGAGGACGGGGCGAAGGGTTTCGGGGGCAGCATTGGGGGTAAGAGAGCCTGCAGCTTCGGCGATGCGGCGAGCACTTCTTTTTTCCCGGCCAAGCCGCTCGGCTGCTACGGTGACGGCGGGGCTGTTTTCACCGGTGATGAAGAACTGGCCGAGCTGATCGGCTCGCTTAAGGTAAACGGCAAAGGCAGCGGCAAGTACGGCAATGTGCGGATTGGGGTTAACTCCAGGCTCGATACAATCCAGGCTGCTGTTTTGAAGGTGAAACTGAAGGTTTTTATCGATCATGAACTGGAAGATGTGAACCGCATCTACCGGGCTCTACAATGAACACTTAAAAGGGATTGTGGAAGTGCCCCTGATTCCGGAAGGTTTCTATTCGAGCTTTGACCAGTATACACTTAAGTTAAAGGATAAAGAGCAGAGGGACGTTCTGCAGGCTTACTTAAAAAAGCAGGGCATTCCGAGCGCTGTTTACTATTTAAAGCCGATGCATTGGCAGGATGCTTTTTCGCACCTACAGTTTGATGAGCAGGAGTTTACGTTGACCAATGAACTTTGCGATATAGTACTGTCTTTACCGATGCATCCCTACTTGCAGGAAGCAGATCTTGATCTGGTTTGTGATGCTATCAAGGCCTATATTACTTAACCGGGCCTGAGGCTTGAGCGTAAGGACAGGGAAAGGTGTTTTTAGCAGATCTTGAATTATTTAAGAATAATCACCCTTTATATTGAGGCAAATGCTTAGGGCAGTCAAATGGAAAAGCTTAATACAACTTACCAATACAATCACTATTAGCCGGGCCGAAGAGCCAACTCCAGACGATGTAACCGCGGTGGAGCTCACTGTCGATCCGTAGAGGCTGACGGTCTACGAAGAAGGGATGGAAGTGACCTTTACCGAACGGTGGTCGAGGCCACCAGCACCGCTTCTGGCAGCGCAAAAACAGGATTTGGTATACCAAGCAAAATTGGAGCGAATTGTCAATCTGAAGTTGAAGTCCGGCAGGGGATGGCAGCTATCACCTTGCGGTGCAGGTCCGCTCCGGTGCAATCGGTACGGTTGTGACTGGCTACACTGATTTTATTGAAGGTGAATAATACTTTATAAAGAGTAGATATGAAGTTAACTGAGTTTTTCTGTATTATATAAGCCTATTAAGAGAATTAAAATAGCTGATCGACAAAATAGTATAATAAATATATAATACTTTTAAAGACTTAACCCTATTTGATAGACACAGAGAATGGTTTGTTCTAATAGTTTTATGTAATCATTTTATTGAAAGGGGGTATAAGAGAGTTGAAAAAAAACTGTATCGTTATTTTTACAATTGTTATTTTACTTCTTCTGGCAACTGCTGCATATGCAGCACCGAATAATAAAGAATGGAAATCATCTGTTGTTGATTCAGATGTAGTTTCTCCTGCTTTCGGTTACATGGTTGGTTGGGACAAAATCTGGCACAGCGTTCTAAACCCCGGACCTGATCAGGTTTACAAATCGTTGGCTGATTTACTGATAGCTGAAACTGCTCTTACAAGAGCTGACCTGGCCGGACTGTCAGAATCAGCAATAAGAGATATCGCACATGACCTAAGATTTTCGTACTATGTTACCGAACTTGAGGCACTTACTGAGCAAATCTGGGCAGTCCAGGTTGAAGCAGAGCCCGGGCAATCCGGGACACTAAATCAGAATTTCGAAGCAGCCTATGGCCCTTGGGCAGACTCTAATTACTTCGGCAATTACAACGGTGATAGTGAAAAACCTGATGTGGGTTGGTGGTTTATTGACGAAGGTGGCCGTCAAATTGGTTTTGATAACCTTTTCTCAATAGCCATCGCCGGCATCGATATTGGTAAGGACTATGTTGGCAACTATTTTAACATCGATCAGTTGGCTGGTACTTCTGATGGTACAATAAAACGCTTTATAAGCATAAGCAGCCCCTGGTCACATGCCTTTATAGAAGAAGATATGATCGTAACCGGCATAGCAAATATTTCAGAAACCTTTATTATGGACAACCTAAAGCCTGGTGCGGAAGCAATATCCGATTGGTGGTCATTGTTTTAGAACATTAGCTAAAAAGTAATAGGGGTGATAGCCTTTGAAATTCAAAATTAGATTATCAGTTTTAATAACTGTAATATTTATTCTATCTCTTGCTTCAACGGTTTTTACTCAAGACTTGACTCATAATGTTAGTTATCATTTAGATGGTGATATTGATCTCGAAAAACAGGTCGGCCATCTTTGCAACACCGGTGCAGAAATGAAGCAGACCATTATAGGTGAAGGTATAATACAGAAGTTGATGGATTCAACCCTGGTGGCAGGCAAACTTATTGTTAAGGATTCACAGGATTGGGTTACCGCAGAAGGCGCAGTGCGCAACCTAACAGTAACCAGCAGAATTGAGCTATGTATGCCAGCTAAACATGAATACACAACAACACTTTATGTGCCATTAGCTGCCGAATCAGTGGTAACCTCTGTAACAGTAGCCGGTGCGGAAAGCATTACGGTTCCGGTTCTTGGTGCAGCCGAAGTAATTGAGACCTACACTGCGACTGTATTTGACCAGTATGGCGCACCGCTTCCGGGTGAAGGGGTAAGCTGGAGTCTGGAAACTGCGGTAACAGGTGTCAGCATAGATGAAGCTACCAGTGTTGTCACCGTAACTGACGAAGCTGGCGCAGGCGCCTTTACCGTGGTTGCTACCTCTGTTACTGATCCGAGTGTTTCGGGCAGCCTGACGGTAAGCCTGGTCCTGGCCGATTCAGTGGTAACCTCTGTAACAGTGACCGGTGCGGAAAGCATCACAGTTCCGGCTCTTGGCGCAGCCGAAGTAACTGAGACCTACACTGCGACCGTATTTGACCAGTATGGCGTACCGCTTCCGGGTGAAGGGGTAAGCTGGAGTCTGGAAACTGCGGTAACAGGTGTCAGCATAGATGAAGCTACCGGTGTTGTCACCGTAACTGACGAAGCTGGCGCAGGCGCCTTTACCGTGGTTGCTACCTCTGTTACTGATCCGAGTGCTTCGGGCAGCCTGACGGTAAGGCTGGTCCTGGCCGATTCAGTGGTAACCTCTGTAACAGTGACCGGTGCGGACGAAATAGAAATTCCGACATTAGAAGAAGTAATAATTAACGGAAGTTTTGAAACTGGTGACTTTACTGGTTGGTCATTAACAGGTCCTGTAGAAAAGCATTTGGTAGTTTCCTCTTATACAAGTTATGAAGGAACTATATACGAACCTGTTGAAGGAAGTTTTTTTGCTGTATTAACATCCGGAGGTTTGGGTGAAGGCGTGTATAATATAATTAGCCAGGAGATTACAATTTCTGCTGGGGATTATATAACAGGATATGCAGCTTTCGACACAACGGATTATATGCCATTTAACGATGATGCTGCAATAGTTATAATCAATAGTATGGGTGAAGAAGAGACTATCTGGGAAGAAAGTGTTTCTTCCGTTGGAGATTTCGGTGAAACCCCTTGGACCTTTTGGTCGTGGACAGCTCCAGAAGATGGAGTCTACACATTAGAACTAAGAGTCAGAAATATCGGTGACGATGGTGTTGACAGTACTGCTTTATTTGATTTTATCTCAACAACAGTAGAAGATGAGCCGGCAACTGAAACCTACACTGCGACAGTATTTGACCAGTATGGCGCACCGATGCCGGGTGAAGCGGTAAGCTGGAGTCTGGCAGCTGCGGTTGCAGGTGTCAGCATAGATGAAGCTACCGGTGTTGTCACCGTAACTGATGAAGCTAGTGCAGGCACCTTTACCGTGGTTGTTACCTCCGTAACTGATCCGGGTGTTTCGGGCAGCCTGGTGGTTATTCTGGTTGATACAACTTAAAGAAAATCTAGCGCTACTAATACTCACTTATACTTATGAAGGCTTAATTCCGGCGTTACAGTATGACATAACATTTTTAAAAAAAAGATTACATTTCGTTTTATCATTAAGCCGATAGAAAAATAATATTTCTTAATTACTAAATTTCTATCAGACCATCCCAAGCTGAGGAAGGTAGGCATTAATTCTCCCTTCTTCTTTTTTTGCTATCTTTCCTTGTAACCGTTACACAGAACTTTATTTGCCTAACTAAAGTACTAAATGACTGCCCATTCATCCCTGAAGTTTAATGCTGTTTTCGTAGCAAAGAACATGTCACATATTGGCTGAGGTAATAAACTTGAATAGTCACAAATAATTTATGCAACGCTAATAAAATCGGTGCCAGGCCCGTTGACATTAATATTGGTCAGGGGTAAAGTTTTAAACAGGTTCTCCAAGGGGTCGGAATCGTTTTTATTGCTCCGGATAGCCTGGCTTTTGAGGAAGGTTTATAAACTTTATGAATTGCTGTAGAATAAGAGCCGAGGGGGCATAATCTGTTTGCGTGTTATTAAGAAGCGGACCTTAGATCTGATCATTTATTGGCTGCCTGCTTTGATCCAGATGGCCTTAATCTTTTATTTCTCTTCCCAGCCCGAGGGCAGCAAAGTCCTGGAAAGCTTTCCTACTCCGCCGGGGATTGGCCACCTGGTGGGTTACGCTATCCTCGCTGTTTTGTTGTACAGGGCTTTTAACCGGGGCCTGTTCGGCTGGAGTGGTGTTGCGGCCAGGAATGCTTTTATTGTGAGCTTAATTTATGCTGTTAGCGACGAAATACACCAGCTTTTTGTGCCGGGGCGGCAGGCCTCTATTGCAGACGTGGGTATCGACACTGCGGGGATCCTGCTGGGCCTTTTGCTGGTGAAGGCCCTGGCGAGGCGGTTTCAGTAATACAAAAATTTCAAAATTATGCAGTTGATTCAGAGCTGACGCATAATTTATAAATCCTTGTCATCATTGGTTTGATGGGGTATGGAAAAATAATATTTTCGCAAAAAAGGGCTGGACAAATTTTAGCT
>JBNJHL010000161.1:0-5120 GCA_051748445.1 Bacillota bacterium | reverse complement strand
CGTTGAGGTCAGCCCCGAAGCCTTATATGTAACCGAGCAAGCTGTGGAGTTTGCTGAGCTGACTGAAGGAAGTTTTGACCCGACAATTGCTCCCCTCGTTGACCTGTGGGGTTTCCTGGGCCAGGAATACCGCTTGCCCGAACTGCAGGAGTTAGAAAGAAAAATCCCATTTGTCGACTATGCTGACCTGGAAATTGACCGGGATCATTCCGAACTATTTTTACCAAGGGAGCAAATGGGGCTTGAGCTTGGAGGGATTGCCAAGGGTTTTATAGTCGATCAGGCCCTGCAGGTTCTCGAGCAAGCAGGTGTGAAGCATGCCTTTATTAATGCAGGCGGTGATATCGGATTGCTTGGTTCTAAACCTGGTGGCGAACCCTGGAGGGTTGGTATTTCAGACCCAAGAGAAACCGAGCGAATCATAGCGGTTTTGTCAATAGATAGCTGCTCTGTAGTGACATCGGGCGACTATGAACGTTCATTTGTAGAAGGCGGCGAAAAATACCACCATATTCTTGACCCGGAAACCGGAATGCCTGCCGATGAGCTGGCCAGTGTCACTGTTGTAGCTGATACGACCCTTACTGCCGACGTTCTTTCTACAGCTGTTTTTGTGCTAGGCCCACAGCGAGGGCTTCAGCTACTGGATGATCTGGATGAGGCAGAAGGCGTGTTAATTACTCCGGAGCTGGAAGTATTGGTGTCCAGTGGCCTGGAGGATAAGATTGAAATTGCTGAGCAATAATATATAGCTATTGTTTGCAAAGCCTGTTTAAGAAAGCTATGCTCGCTGATCGTTTGGGCTGGAACTGCAACGGCTTAGCTTCAGCCTTTCGCCTGGGTTGCCCTCGCGAAAAGCTCATCCAGAGCTCTCGCCCGGTGGCCGACCTCCTGTCGACCAACCCGCTCCAGGCTTTGCTTCGCCGGCATTTCCATGTCTGCACTTTACACTCGCGCCAGTTTTCTTAAACAGGCATGGTAATATAAAACAATATAGATTAGTACGTTGTTACTATTTAAATAATTACCTTTAATCCTTATGAAAGAGGCAAAACCTTATGATACAGGCAGATTTGATGAAAGGAATAAAAAAGTGCAACCACCAACCGTAAAGCTGCGGAACCGTTTAAATTACCTGACATACCTGGCTGTCCTGATTACCTTCGCCGTTGTTATTCATACTGTTGAAGCGGCCCTGCCCCTGCCTATGCCGGTGCCCGGTGTCAGGTTGGGTTTGGCTAATGTAATAACCATTCTTGCCCTGGTTTTATTTGGGCTGCGCAGTGGGCTTGTAATCGCAGTAGTCCGTTCAATTCTCGGCAGCCTGTTCGTTGGGGGGCTTTTTGGTTTTGGTTTCTGGCTAAGCATTACTGCAGGTGTTACCAGCTGCCTGGTTATGGGCCTGGTGCTGGCTTTCCAAAGACGTGGACTGGTCAGCATTGTTTCGGTTAGTGTTATTGGGGCAGCTGCGCATAACCTGACCCAGCTTGGAATGGCCAGCTTGATTATTTCTAACCCTGATCTTTTAAGGGGTTATTATCCCCTGTTATTGCTGCTATCCATACCGACCGGATTGTTTACAGGTCTTACCGCACATTACCTGGAAAATGTAACCAGAAATATGATTATTAAGTCTGGTTCGGAGGCTGCGAAATGAACCTGGTTTTGGCATCTGCTTCACCCCGTCGTGCAGAACTTCTGCGTCAGGTGGGTATTTCTTTTACTATAACCAGGCCTGATCTTGAAGAGAAACCCGATCTGCAAAAAGAGCCGCAAGAGATCGCCATGGCCCTGGCTGAAGATAAAGCACGGTTTGTTGGACAAAAGCTTGACCGCGGCATTGTTTTGGCAGCCGATACTCTTGTGGTTTACCAGGGGCAGCTGATGGGCAAGCCGGAAGATCGCAAGGATGCCCGGCGAATGCTTCGAATCTTAAGTGGTAGCAGGCACGAGGTCATAACCGGCCTGGTTTTACTTGATGCCGCTTCCGGTCTGATCCTAAAAGACTTTTCAACTACTACTGTTTGGATCAAAGTGCTCTCGGATCAGGAAATTGATAATTATGTGAAAGGGGGTGAACCGCTGGATAAAGCAGGAGCTTATGGTATTCAGGGAAAAGCAGCTCTTTTCGTAGATAGAATAGAAGGCTGTTATTTTAACGTGGTTGGTCTACCTTTAGGTTTACTCTATGAGATGATCCAAAAAATGCAATTTACAATGCAGCAGCATAAGAAAGGATGAAATAAATGCAAGAAGAAGCGGTTATGATCAGGGACTTGCCACTTGAGGAGAGACCCAGGGAGAAACTTAGAACTTTAGGGGCCGGCGCACTTTCCAATGTGGAATTGCTGGCAATTTTACTTCGTTCCGGCAGCAAAAATGAATCAGCTGTGCAAATGGCAACCAGGATTTTGGCCAAAGTTGGCACTTTAAGAAACCTGCCTGATTTATCATTGGAAGAATTGCAGGAGAACAAGGGGATAGGACCCGACAAGGCAGTAACAATCAAGGCTGCCCTGGAATTGGGGTCCCGGCTGGCTACTACACCACGCCAGGTAGCAGAAAGTATAGTCACACCAGGGCAGGCAGCAGATCTTTTTATGGAAGAGCTTCGCTATAAAAAGAAAGAGTATTTTAAGATTTTGCTGTTAAATATCAAGAATCATGTAATATCCAGGGAAGAAATTTCTGTTGGCAGTCTCAGTGCTTCAATAGTCCATCCCAGGGAAATCTTTAATATTCCCTTGCGTAAAAGCGCTGCGTCTATAATATTGTTTCACAATCACCCCAGTGGCGATCCTGCACCCAGCCAGCAGGACCTGGAGGTGACCAGGCGTTTGGTAGAAGCAGGAAACATTCTGGGGGTAACTGTACGTGACCATATTATTATCGGAGATGGCTGTTTTTTTAGCTTTAGGGAAAAGGGGCTTCTTTAAGCAGCCCTTATCAATACAGGAATTATATGGTATTATACTTATTAACATATTGTGAAAAAACTATTTTTTCAAACTAAATGTTGGCCCAGAAAATAAATTTCGATGCTTTTAAACAGGCAAGCGTGATAGAACGTGGTTAAGTAGATGAGAATTATTTAATAATAATGGAGATTTTTATGCCAGTTGACGAAAATAAATTAAAAAAAATATTGAGTAAAGTACAGAAGCCGGCCCGCTATCTTGGTAATGAATGGAATTCCTGCCATAAAGATCACGGGCAGGTTAAACTGAAAATGGCTTTTGCTTTTCCTGACCTCTACGAAGTGGGAATGTCCAACCAGGGTTTGAAAATCTTATATAATAGTGTTAACAGAAATCCTGATCTTTTGATGGAACGGGTTTTTGCTCCCGCTGTCGATATGGAAGAGTTGCTGCGTGAGCAAAAATTGTCTCTTTTTACCCTGGAGAGCAGAGAAAGGCTTGCTGATTTCGATCTGGTCGGTTTTTCTCTTCAGTATGAACTTAGTTTCACCAACGTTATCAATATGCTTGATTTGTCGGGAATCCCTTTATACTGTAACATGCGTGAAGATCGGGATCCGCTGGTAATCGGTGGAGGGCCTTGTGTTTATAATCCTGAGCCGCTGGCTCCTTTTTTTGATTTTTTCGTGATCGGGGAAGCTGAAGAAGTTTTACCGGAAATTCTTTCCGAAATTGCATTACTGAAAGCAAAGGGGTTGAAAAAAAGAGAGCTGCTGATCGAGCTTTCTACCCATGTTGGTATTTATGCGCCTTCATTGTACCAACCAATATTTGATAAAGGTATCTTGCAGGGGTTGAAAAAACTTGAATCACGGGCGCCGGACTTAATTAAAAAAAGACATATAGAAGATCTGGACCAGATTCCTTATCCAACAGCACCGGTTGTTTCTTATATTGAAACAATTCATGACCGGGCTGTGGTGGAACTGTTTCGCGGTTGTGCCCGGGGATGCCGCTTTTGCCAGGCCGGTTACACTTTTAGGCCGGTTCGCAGGCGCAGTCAGGATACTATAATTGATACAGCCAGGCAGTTAATTGCCGCAACCGGGTATGATGAAATAGCCCTTTCTTCCCTTAGCAGCACTGACTATCCTGACTTGGAACAGTTAATAAATCAGCTTGACGCTGTTTTTTCTAATGGCAGTGTTAAATGCAGCCTGCCTTCACTGCGGTTAGACTCATACTCGGTTAAACTGGCAGATCAGCTGCACCACGGACGGCGCAGCAGTCTAACATTTGCTCCTGAGGCTGCAACCGAACGTTTGCGCAGGGTAATAAAGAAAAATATTACTGAAAAAGAAATTTTCAAAGCACTGGAAGATGCAGTAAAAGCTGGCTGGCAGGGTTTTAAGCTTTACTTTATGATTGGGTTGCCCACTGAAAAGGACGAAGATGTAGAAGCAATTCCCGATCTGTGCCGCAGGATCAGGCAGTATTTTAAAAAACGGGAGGGTAGTAATTTAAAAATATCTGTGTCAGTTTCCACTTTTGTGCCGAAGGCACATACTCCCTTTCAGTGGGAACCGCAGCTGCCTGTTGACCAGGTGAAAAGGCGCCAGGAGATATTAAAAAAAAGTTTTAGTAATCTGCCAGGAGTTGAGTACAGCTGGCATGATGCTGAGGCAAGTATGCTTGAAGCGGTATTTGCCCGTGGTGACCGCAGGCTGGCACCGGTAGCGGAAAAGGCCTGGCAGCTGGGCTGCCGCTTTGACGGTTGGTCTGAACATTTTTCATTTAAAAAATGGGAAAAAGCTTTTAAGGATACAGACATTGCCCCCGAAAGTTTTGCTTACCGGCATTTTAAGTATGATCAAGCATTGCCCTGGGATCACATAGATTGCGGGATCAGTAAACAGATTTTTATTGGCGAACACCATAAAGCTCTTCACCTTGATGCCCGGAAGGGAGTTTTTAATGGAACGCTTGAGCTTTAGCTTTGCCCGTAAAATTGAACTGGCGTATATTTCTCACCTGGATATGATGCGGCTGTTGCTGCGGGCTTTGCACAGAAGTGGATTGCCCCTGGCTTACAGCCAGGGCTATAATCCGCATCCCCGGTTAACCCTGGCCTTACCCCTGCCACTTGGTGTAACCGCTTCGGAAGAGTTTGGAGAAGTTTTCTTTACCGAACCAGTCGGATCG
>JBNJHL010000160.1:0-5151 GCA_051748445.1 Bacillota bacterium | reverse complement strand
TCGTCTTCGGAATGGCGTTCTGCAGAAATAATTCTTTCCTCTTCCATCCGGCTCTCCTTTCGATACTATCAGCAGCTTCTTCTTTTATTTCAGCTTAATTACCACTTTAACCGTCAGCCATACGTTTCAGGGCTAGCTTAAGCAGTTCTTCACGGCTGGCGCCCTTATTCTGTTCAACTACCCGGCTAATGGCAGCCGCCGCTTCTCCGCCTGAATAGCCAAGGGCTATTAGTGCTTCGGTCAGATCATCAAAAACTGAGCTGCCGCTTGAGCCTGGTGGTTGTTCGGCCAGGTCTTCAGTGGTGATTGCCCGGGGTAACTTTTCTTTTAATTCCAGAATCAGGCGCTGCGCTGCTTTCTGTCCTACCCCGTGAGCCCTTTTTAGCTGAGCAATATTTTCTTCCAGGACGGCAACGTAAAGCTGTGAAACTGTGAAAAGCCCGAGCAGTGAAAGAGCCAGCCGTGGGCCGAAACCACTGACCCCAACCACAAGGTTGAAGAGCTTTCGTTCTTCTGTAGTTCTAAAACCATAAAGATACATCTCTTCTTCTTTAACCAGCAGGCGTGTATATAAAGTGACTTCCTTTCCGATTAATCCTGGCAGGTCCGTTTCCGCCGGAGGCATATCCAGGGCAATACCGACACCGCCCACTTCTATAACGGCTTTACCAGGGGTTGAAGCCACCAGGCGGCCTTTCAGATATTCAATCAATTAAGAGTGACCTCCCTTTACCGCTTCACCCCAGCGGCGATTCTGCAGGTGGCAGAGAGCAACAGCCATGGCGTCTGCTTCATCATCAACAGCTGGCTCTTTTATCAGTTTGAGCAGCATCTGAACCATTTTTTGGACCTGCTGTTTTTCCGCCTTGCCGTAACCGGCTACAGCCTGTTTAACCTGAAGAGGAGTATACTCAAACAAAGCAATGTCATTGTTAGCAGCAACCAGCATAATAACCCCGCGCGCTTCGCCTACCTGAAATGCAGTACGGACATTTTTGCTGAAAAATATTTTTTCAACTGCTATGGCCTGCGGACTGTGTTCATTAAGCAGGCTTAAAACCTGGTCGTGGATAGCTTTAAGACGCAACTCAGGCTGCAAATCTTTTTCTGTTCTTATACAACCTGACTGCAAACACTTAAATACGCCATTATTTTCTTCGATAACGGCGTATCCGGTTATTGCCACACCCGGGTCAATTCCTAGTATGCGCATCAGTTCACCTGCGCCTTCCAAGCTCTTTTTACTGTGTTTCAGCCATTAATTCTTCAGGTATATCGAAATTAGCATAAACATTTTGTACATCGTCGTGATCATCTAACGCTTCCATCAGTTTGATTATTTTACCTGCCGTACCAGCATCAGTAATATTCAGGGTATTGCTGGGCAACATGGTTACTTCATAGGAATCAACGGTAATACCCTGTTGTTGAATTTTATCCTTGACTGCTTGCAGTTGATCTATTTCAGTAATAATATTAAAGGTACCGCTGTCGTCAAGATCGGCGTCTTCGGCTCCCGCTTCAAGAGCGGCAAGCATCAGGTCATCTTCGTCGAGACCTGAATCTTTTTGATTAACCCTGACCAGCCCTTTCCGGCTGAAGATCCAGGCCACGCAGCCGGATTCACCGAGATTACCGTTATTCCGGGAAAAAAGGTGCCGGATTTCTGCCACTGTGCGGTTATGGTTATCAGTCATCACTTCGAGCAGAATAGCCACCCCATCGGCGGCGTACCCTTCAAGAACAGCCTGCTCAAAACTCGCGCCATCCTGGCCACCAATTCCTTTTTGGATGGCACGCTGAATATTATCATTGGGCATATTATTATCTTTTGCTTTCTGGATAGCCATCCTTAAGCGGAAATTAGTATCAATATCATCTCCGCCTTCCTTCGCTGCCACACTTATTTCACGGGCGACCTTGGTGAATATTTTTCCCTTGGCCGCATCTGCCCGCGCTTTTCGATGTTTTGTATTAGCCCATTTTGAATGGCCTGCCATTGGCATCCCTCCTTTAGTTTATATATAATAATCAATCAAATATATGCCGCCGCTTCTCCAGAAATAACAGCAGCGGTAAACCTAAACCGTAACAGGCTAGAACCTGACCTAGACCAACCCATAACATGGTCAACAGAAGGGGCAGGGCCAGCACATAGTGCAAAACAAACCCGATTACAACAGCATTAATTAATATTGGCGGCAGAGGCACCAGGTATTTATTATTAATTTTTGATACCAGGTATGCCGACAACAGGGTTGCCAGGCTGCCGAACACTATGTCGGGCAGGCCCAGTCCACCAAATATGTTAGATATTAAACAGCCAACAAATAGGCCCGGTATTGCTGCCGGGGTAAAGAATGGCAAAACCATCAAGGCTTCAGAAATACGAACCTGAATCATGCCGTAACTGATCGGGGCAAAGACCAGGGTCAGAACAACATAAACTGCCCCAATCATAGCCGCCCTGGTCCAGTAATTATAAGACCGGTTTTTCTGCATATTCTTTTGTCAGTCCTTGTTTTTTATTAAGCAGGGTGTCTGCGACCTGCTTTAAATATTATAACATGTTTTTCAAGCAGTTCCTTGTATGATCAGGTTATTTTTGACGATTGAAGCGTTCTATTATAAAATCGCGCAAGCGTCTGGCAGCAGCGTTTAGAATCCGCTGCTTGTGGTGAACCATATAAAGGGTTCGGGTTAGGTCAAGATCAAGGATTCTGCATGTAGCTACCTGGCCGAAAGCCTCCATGTCCTCTACGGACAGTTTTGAAACAATAGCCAGACCCAAACCTGCCCTGACAGCTTGCTTGATCCCTTCAAGGCTGTTAAAGTAAGTTATTCCATTAAAGCTGGTAAAGTCAAGCCCTTTTTCTTCCAGCTTGCGTTCCAGCAGCCGGCGGGTAGCGGATCCTTTTTCACGCACCAGGAGATGCTGACTAAAACAATCTTCCAGCAGGACACCATTTTGTTTGTTTTCAACATTTAATAAATCTTTTTTTGCACAAAGAACAAGTTCATCTTCAATTAGGCTGATATATTTAAGCCTTTCTTCATAATCGGTTAAGCCAACAAAGCCAATCTCGTAGCTATAGTTGATTACGCCCTCAATAACAGCACTTGTGTCTAAAATGTCTATATTGTAATCAATCAATACCTCTTCTTTTTTGAAGTCAGCAAGCAGAAATGGTAAAAGGTACGTGCCGGGGACAGTGCTGGCGCCTACATGGACTAATCCTCCGAATTGTTCCAGCTGCCCGGAAAGTTTATCCCGGCATTCCTCTTCCAGGTTGATAATTGATTGAGCATAATCAAGAAACAATCTTCCGGCTTCTGTTAAGACAGGCTCCCTTGCCCTGGATCGATCAATTAGTATAACTCCGAGCTCTTCCTCCAGCGCTTTGATCCGGACACTAATAGAAGGCTGGCTGATAAAGAGTTTTTCTGCGGCTGCAGAAAAACTCTTTAGTGATGCCACATTTATAAAAGCCCTGATTTGATCGAAATCCATCACGCACTACCTTTCCCATTTAATTCCTCAATATATTCTTTGATATGGTCAGCAGAAGCCTTGCCATCTGCTATCGCCCGGACGACCAGGGCCTGATCGCGGGCCATATCACCAGCAGAAAATATGCCGGTCATACTGGTCATATGGTTATTGTCAACGGTAATATTGCCCTTTTGATCTCTTTCCAGGTCAAGTTGATCAGCAAGCGGATTCAGGCCGGGACCGATAAAGCCCATGGCCAGGATGGCCAGGTCTGCTTCAATAATAAAATCGCTGTTTTCTATTTCTACAGGTATCATCCTGCCTTCCCTCTCAACCCACTCAACTTCACAGCATTGCAGGCGCTTCAGTTTACCCTGATCATCACCTTCAAACTTTTTCGTGGTGACAGACCAGTGCCTTTTGCCACCCTCCAGGTGGCTGCTGGATACCCGGTCAATTTTAGGCCAGAGCGGCCAGGGATTGTCTTCAGGGCGCTCTTTGGGCGGCCTTGGCAAAATTTCAAGCTGGTAAACCTCTTCAGCGCCCTGGCGCAGCGCCGTTCCGATACAGTCAGAACCTGTATCACCACCGCCGATAATTACAACTTTCTTATCTTTAGCGGAAATATCTTCCGCAGGGGTTAGCAGTTCACCAACAATCCTTTTGTTTTGAGCCTTTAGAAACTGCATGGCGAAAAAAACGCCATCTAAATCACGCCCTTGTATATCGAGATCGCGGGGAAGCTGCGCCCCTCCGGTTAGCAGCACGGCTGAAAAGCGCCTCTTAAGGTAATTGTATGAAATATCTCTGCCCACGTTAACTCCGCATTCAAATACTACCCCTTCAGCACGCATTAAATCCAGCCGCCGTTTTACAATACTCTTGTCCAGCTTAAAGTTAGGAATACCGTATAGCAAAAGACCGCCCGGGTTTAAATCTTTTTCGTAAACGGTAACATTAAAACCCAGCTTGTTTAACCTGTCAGCAGCAGCCAGTCCGGCCGGGCCCGATCCAATTACAGCGACACTTTCGGGACGCCTTTTTTCAGGTGGGCAAGGTTTAATCCACCCTTCAGAAAAGCCTTTTTCAATGATCATTTTTTCAATCTGGCGAATTGTAACAGGCTGCTCATTGATACCTTTAACACAGGATCCCTCGCAAAGGGCTGGACAAATCCGGGCCGTAAATTCAGGAAAAGGATGCGTGGAAAGCAGCAGTTCAAGGGCTTCTTCCCAGCGGTCATCCGCAATTAATTCATTGGTTTCCGGGATAATATTGGCCAGTGGGCAGGCATAACCATGGCAAAAAGGTGTACCACAGGACATGCAGCGTTCGGCTTGCTCTTTTACCTCGGCGGGATTCAAAACTCTTTCAACTTCCTTGTAATCACCGAGACGTTCATTAACGTCGCGATAACCCGGCTCTTTACGTTCACTTGTTTTTATATGTTCAGCAGTCATTGCCAGCATCCTCCAGAAATATTAGTTATCCTGCGGCAGCGTCCTTTCAACAGCTTCATCTTCCCTGCTCATTTTACCAAGTACGCGGCGGTATTCCATGGGGAAGACCTTGATGAAGTAAGGCAGACAATCCCGCCAGTTGTCGATTATGTGGAGGGCTCTCACGCTGCCCGTGTCTTCCAGGTGTTTTTCAATCAA
>JBNJHL010000159.1:0-5306 GCA_051748445.1 Bacillota bacterium | reverse complement strand
TTTCAAGACCTCGTCTTCAGCTAGACCAGTAATCCGAGTATAAGCCCGGTTAACCATGATGCCGATTCCGTTTTCATCAACCACTGAAACAGCATCTGACAGAGAATCAATGATCGTCTGCAGCAGCAGCTTGTTCTCGGCATTACCGGCTAACGATTTTAACCTGTCATTGGACATATAAGTATCACCTGAAAAATCGAAAGATTAATTAAACTTTACATCATATGTCACGAACAATGCAAGTATATTTAAAATTTTTCATTTTATCTTCAAGCTAAACATATTGACAAAGATAAAACTTCGTATTACACTGTAATGCAGAGGTGGTATTTATGTTAAATGTTCGAATAAACAAAGAACTTGAAAAGGCGCTTGAAAACCTGGCCAGTCTGCGTAATGTAACTAAATCGGAAATCGTAAAAGAAGCTTTGACGGAGTACGTCAAAACTCAGAGCAGTACGCCGTACGAAGCCGGAAAAGATCTTTTCGGTTCAGATAAAAGTAATATTCATGATGGATCCGTTAAATACAAAGAAAACATTAGGAGAAAAATAAGTGAAAAGCACTCTGATTGATGCCGGCCCCATAATAGCCCTCTTTCGTAAAAGAGACAAATATCACCAAAATGCCCTCCGGTTTATAAAGAATTATAAGGGACGACTGATCACTACCTGGCCGGTCGTAACTGAAGTTATGTACGAATTGGCCAAGCCGGATACCCAGGAGAATTTTTTGCTTTGGATTGAAAGGGGCGGCCTGGATCTGGTTAATCTTGATCAAAAATCGATTCCCGGCCTGCTCGCACTAATTCGCAAATACTCTGACCTCCCAATGGACTTAGCCGATGCCAGCTTAATGTTATATTCGGACCAATCTGGAATAACGGAAATCGCCACGATAGATTCAGATTTTAATATTTACCGTAATGTCAAAAAGGGTATCTGAAAAATATATTTTTCTCAGCTGATTAACCCTTTGAACTGTGCTTCGCTTATAACTTCAACACCCAGCTTTTCAGCTTTGTCGAGTTTGCTTCCCGGGTCGTCCCCGGCTACCAGGTAATCGGTTTTCTTGCTGACTGAAGAACTGACCTGTCCACCTCGCTCTTCTACCAGCGCCTTAGCCTGATCGCGGGTGTAATCATTTAAAGACCCACTAAAGACAAAAGTCTTCCCTTCAAGCTCTTCCTGTGCAGTCTGTACCCTGGTTTCTGTAAAGTTGACTCCGGCTTTCCTTAACTTCTCCAAAACAGGCCCGGTTTCGTGTGTTTTGAAGAACTGCTCTACCGCCTCACCGATTTTCGGCCCGATTTCTTCAATTTCAGTCAGTTCTTCCTGGGAAGCCTTTTTCAGGCGATCCATCGTTTCAAAACGCTCGGCCAGTAGACGGGCTGCTTTTTCACCAACAAAACGGATCCCCAGGCCGAAAAGCAGGCGCCGCAGAGGATTTTCCTTGCTCTTATCAATAGCGGTAACCAGGTTTTCAGCCGATTTTTTGGCCATTCGCGGCAGGATGATCAATTCATCAATTTTTAAGTAGTAAAGGTCACCCACATCGCGGACCAGCTCATGGTTATATAGCATCTCTGCAACAGCCGGCCCTAAACCTTCAATATCCATGGCCCGGCGGGAAGCAAAGTGCACCAGTTTTTCCACCAGCTGCGCCGGGCAGGATGGATTCAGGCAGCGCCTGGCTGCTTCTCCGCTCAAGCGAACCGCTTCAGCGCCGCAGGAAGGGCAGTTTGCAGGCATTCGAAATTCTTTCTCAATGCCGGATCTTTTATCTTCAACCACTTTTAAAACTTCCGGTATTATTTCACCGGCTTTATGCACAACTACGCTATCACCGATTCGAATCCCCTTTTCGGCAATCAGGTCTTCATTGTGCAGGCTGGCCCGCCTGACAGTTGTTCCGCTTAAAGTAACTGGCTCAAGCAGGGCGACCGGGGTTATGGTCCCGGTTCTCCCAATATTAACCTCTATTTCAAGCACCCGGGTTACTTTTTCCTCGGGGGGATACTTGTAGGCAATAGCCCAGCGTGGACTGCGGGCCGTAAAGCCAAGTTCCTGCTGCAGCGCCAGGTTGTTGACCTTGACTACCACTCCATCAATTTCGTAGGGCAGTTCCAATTTTTTCTCCTGCCACAGGCGGCAGTATTCTTTTACCTCCTCGATCCCCTGGCAGATAGTACGGTTAGGATTTACAGGCAGCTGAATATTTTCCAGGTAACCGAGCAGCTCTTCCTGTGTGGTTAAACTAAGATTATGCCGGCCCAGGCCGTAAAGAAAAAGTTTGAGCGGACGTCTGGCGGCCAGCCGCGGATCTAACTGCCGCAGGGAGCCGGCAGCAGCGTTACGGGGGTTAGCAAAAACCGTCAACCCTTCTTCTTCGCGTTGAAGATTCAGCTTTTTGAAATCCTCTTTATTAATGTATACTTCCCCGCGCACTTCCAGGTTTACCTCTTCAGGTAATCTTAACGGAATCTGGCGAATGGTGCGCAGGTTTTGGGTAATATCTTCCCCACTGTAACCATCACCGCGAGTCGATCCGCGTTTAAACAGTCCGTCTTCATACTGCATAGATACTGCCAGACCGTCTATTTTAAGCTCACAAAAATAATCGACCTGTTTTAGGCCGCTTAAACGTTTAACTCTGTCAGCAAAATCGACCAGGTCCTCTTCACTAAAGGCATTATCAAGGCCAAGCATCGGCACCTTGTGCTCCAGGGTTTCAAATGCGGTCAGCGGTTTACTTCCAACCCGTTGGGTAGGCGAATCGGGGTCCTGCAGCTGAGGGTGCTTTTCTTCCAGTTCCTGCAGTTCCTGCAGCAGTTGATCAAATTCAGCGTCACTGATTTCCGGTTGATCAAGGACATGGTAACTGTAATTGTGCCGGTTTATCTCCCGGCGCAGGAATTCCACCCGGTCTCTGACCTCATTAATTTCCTCTTTAGTCAAAAACTTCTCCCCCAGTATCTATATAGTAAACAGCGCCGGGCCAGAGCAAAGCCAGGGCAGTTCCTGCTTAAACGATCAGCAAGCGAAGTTTTCTTCAACAGGTTAAAAACTATAGACTACTGCTGCAAACTATTTATTTATAAAACTTACTGCTGAAATATTCCGTAATATTTTCCAGCGGCTCACCAGGGTTAAAAACCTGGTCGGCGCTGCCGTTTTTGATCAACTCTTCAGCTTCATCTTCAGGAATAATACCGCCGACCACCAGCAGTACATCGCTCATACCATAACCTTTAAGCAGTTCCTTGATTCTTGGCACCAGGGTCATATGCGCTCCCGAGAGGATACTCAAACCGACAACAGCGACATCTTCCTGCAGCGCCGCCTCGGCAACCTGTTCCGGTGTCTGGTGCAGCCCTGTGTAGATCACCTCAAACCCGGCATCCCGCAGGCCCCTGGCTACAACCTTGGCACCCCGGTCATGGCCGTCCAGGCCCGGCTTGGCCACCAGCACCCTCACCTTTTTACCTGTCATCAGATCAGTTCACCCCTTACCTCAAATCAAGCCTTAAATCAAGCCTGACTAATAACTTATTAACATTTTAAAATTTCAGTTAATCGTCATATCTCTAATACCAGATCCCGACTTAAAAAAGCGGCTTCTCCTTGTACTCACCGAAAACTTCCTTCAGGGCGGATACTATTTCTCCTTCCGTGGCATAAACTTTCACTGCATCAAGGATTTTCGGAATCAGGTTATCACTACTCTTTGCCGTATCCTTCAAAATCTTAAGACTCCTGTTAACTGAATCATTATCGCGCTTTTCACGAAGCTGCTTTAAACGGCCAACCTGCTTTTTTTCAACTCCGGGGTCAATCTTGAGCAGATCAATCTGGGTCGGCTCTCCGGTGTTGTAGCGATTAACTCCTACCACCACCTGCTCACCCCTGTCAACTGCACGCTGGTACTCGTAAGCGGCATCGGCAATCTCCTGCTGGAAAAAGCCCTGGTCAATCGCCTTTAATACTCCGCCATAATCATCTATCCGGCGGAAATAATCTTGCGCTTCCGCTTCAAGCTGATCGGTAAGCTGCTCTATAAAGTAGGATCCGGCCAGGGGATCAATGGTGTTGGCGGCGCCACTTTCATAAGCAATCACCTGCTGGGTACGCAGGGCAATTTTTACCGCCTTTTCGGTGGGCAGGGCCAGTACTTCATCCATTGAATTGGTATGCAAAGACTGGGTTCCTCCCAGCACGGCCGACATGGCTTCAATGGTGGTACGGATAATATTATTCTCAGGCTCCCGGGCAGTCAGGCTGCACCCGGCTGTCTGGGTATGAAAACGCATTTTCAGGGACCTTTCATCCTTTGCCCCGTATTTCTCTTTCATCCGGCGGGCCCAGATACGACGGGCTGCCCGGTACTTGCAAATCTCCTCAAAAAAGTCAATGTGAGCATTGAAGAAAAAAGACAGCCGGGGAGCAAAGCGGTCTACGCCCAGTCCGGCAGCAATTCCTGCTTCCACGTAGGCAAAACCGTCAGCCAGGGTAAAGGCCAGCTCCTGGGCTGCAGTCGAGCCGGCTTCGCGGATATGGTAACCGCTGATACTGATCGTATTCCAGCGGGGCACATGATCCGCTGCAAAAGCAAGTGTATCAGTAATCAGGCGCATCGAAGGTTCAGGTGGAAAGATCCATGATTTCTGAGCAATATATTCTTTTAGAATGTCGTTTTGAATTGTTCCGCCAACCTGATCAAGGCTGATACCCTGCTTTTCAGCATTAGCCAGGTACATGCACCAGAGGATAGAGGCGGGGCCGTTAATAGTCATCGAGGTGGTAACCTGGTCAACGGGAATCCAATCAAAGAGAATCTCAATATCTTCGAGCGAATCAATGGCCACCCCGCAGCGGCCAACCTCTCCCAGAGCCCGCTCGCTATCTGAATCGTATCCCATAATGGTCGGCATGTCGAAAGCAACGCTCAAACCGGTCTGACCCTGCTCAAGCAGATAACGGTAACGTTTATTAGAATCATATGCATCCCCAAAACCGGAAAACTGGCGCATAGTCCAGATCCGGCCCCGGTACATGTTGGTCTGCACCCCCCTGGTGTAAGGATAGTGTCCCGGAAAGCCCAGATCCTCTTCATAGTCAAGATTTTTTATATCAAGTGGTGTATAGATAGCCCTGATTGGCCGACCGGAAACCGTTTTAAAGGTCGCGCTGCGCTCTTTTACTCTGCCGGCTTCTTCCCGCCACTTTTCATACTGCCTGGAAATCCGTTCATCCTTATCTTTTTCCATTTTCAATCACCTTCTCCAGGTCCCTGATCGTAGAAATTGA
>JBNJHL010000158.1:0-5344 GCA_051748445.1 Bacillota bacterium | reverse complement strand
CACATTCCACTGCCCGGGCTGCGGAAGTTAACTGTGTCACCTTCGTCTGATACGCCAGATCCGGTCAGGGCAACGGCATAACTGCTGTTTTTCAACAACTCGGCTATTTTCTTAACGTCTTTTTGCAGCTGTTCCATTTTCGAACCTCCTCAAAAAATTTAAGTTTAAATAACTGGTCAAATAAGGATTGAGGTGATAGATTCTGCTGTAAATATTATAACTATTGTGAGTATTGACGACCTTTCGCTGATCAAAAATATGATTTTACATTATAATATCATATGAATAAAAAATTTTATAGCGATACCGGGGCTGTATTTTTAGAAAATTATGGTTTGCAGTGATTCTGATCTGTTAATGAGCAGTTTACATCTATATGATATACTCATTTCTAAGAAACGTTGAAATCAATCGGATAATTCTACAGTGAAGGCGGGCTTCTGTTATTGGATAGAAAAACTTTATTTATATTAAACCTTGGCAAATATGGTGGTTATCTGGCCGTATTTTGGTTTGTAATCAGTTCTAGCGGCTATACCCCGGCCGGGCCTTTTCTTCCACTTCTGTTTGTTTTTGCCATTGACAATATCAGGACTTATTATCTTGAAGAAAAACTTTCTTCTATTGTTGTTCTCAGCCTTTATATTCAAATGCTGCTGATTTTTATTTTTATTTTCCTGGATGGTTCACCCGTGGGCGGAATTCTCCTGGTCATCTTGATTGCCGAAAGCCTTTTGGCTTCCCCCAGGCCTAACGGAGACTACATATTTTTCATATCACTGGCCGGTTTTCTTTTTATTAGCGCTGCCAGTCTTTACATGCGTTCAATCCTTAACTGGGAAAGTATGGCCTCTGTTCTGATTAACTGCCTTTTTATTTTCTTTGCCTATGGTGTCAGCCATATGGCTCGCAGGCAGCTTGAAGAAAGGGAGCGGGCAGAAAATGCCCTTTTACAGCTGGACCGCTCCAGGTCAGATCTGGAAAAAGCATACCAGAAGCTTATTGAAGTGAGTAAAGAACGAGAACAACTGGCTGCTGCAGAAGAACGTTCTCGCCTGGCCCGGGAACTGCATGATACGCTGGCTCATACCCTGACGGCAGTTATCGTCAGTTTGGAAGCTGGCAAGAAAATTATTGGGAAAGAACCCGTTAAAGCTCTTGCCGAAATTAGTAAAAGCCAGGAGCAGGCCCGCAAGGGTCTTGATGAAGTTCGGCTAACCGTTAAAGCTTTGCGCCCTGCTGATTTAAAAAAATTGCATTTTAAAACAGCTTTAAAGGGGTTGGCCCGCGATTACCATGGAAGTGGAGTTAATATCAGGTATGATCTTGGTGAAAACCTTGAGCTACCACCTTCCTTACAAACCGCTCTTTACAGGATAATCCAGGAAAGCATCACTAACAGTATTCGCCACGGACAGGCAAGTAATATAACAGTGAGATTGCAGCTTGATGAGCGGAATATTCAGCTTGAGGTGGAAGATGATGGCAGAGGCTGCGATAATCTTATTGAAGGGTATGGTTTACAGGGAATACGGGAAAGGGTTGCTGCTTTTGGTGGAAAGGTGTGGTTTAAAAACCTTAAAGGTGGCGGGTTCCTGGTGAAACTAATCCTGGAGGAGATGCCAATTGAGTGACTTAATCAAAATAGTTATAGCAGATGATCAGCGCCTGATGCGAGAGGGGTTAAAAACCATCCTCGATATCGAGGAAGATATGGAAGTGTGCGGAACGGCAGCTAACGGGATAGAGGCTGTTGAGCTTTGCCGAGAAATCAATCCGGATATTGTATTAATGGATATCCGGATGCCCCAGTTAGATGGTGTTCAGGCAACAGGGATGATTAATGCAGAAAACTTAGCGGTTAAGGTTATTGTTGTAACTACCTTTGACGATGATGAGCTAATCATCAAAGCATTAAAAGCCGGTGCTAGAACTTACCTTCTGAAAGATCTTCCATCAGAAAAGCTCTTAGAGACGATCAGGGCAACATATAGGGGAGATATTGTCATGCAGCCGGAAATAGCGGCCAAGCTGGTCAATAAGGCTTCCGGTAGAGGTGAACCGTCCGGTGTTATTGATTCTGAGCCAGGACCTGATGATCTGACCGGACGGGAAAAAGATGTTCTTTCTTTAATGGCAGAAGGTTTGAGTAACAGCGATATTGCCTCAAAGCTTTTTCTCAGCGAAGGTACTATCAAGAACCAGGTTAGCGCTATTTATGCAAAGCTTGGCACCAGCGACAGAACACAGGCTGTTCTGCTAGCCATGAAAAATAAAATGATTTAAATCCTGTATCCAAATAATATGACTGCAGTCATATTAAATAATGATTAATTGATGACCCAGGTTACTGGGCATAAAGCTCTGCCAGGATTAAGATAAAGAAAAAACAAAGGAGTGGCTTTTTTATGAGTAAATCTTTCAAAGGTGGAATACTGCTAATCTTGGCTGGAGTATTTTTACTTTTAAACCAAATAGGAGTGATACCCGGCGAGGCCTTCTTGTTTTTACTGGCCTTCGGTTTTATTGCCGCCTATGTTTTGCTGGGGGCAAGAAAAGAATACGGTAATGTAGGTTTCCTGATTCCCGGAACTGTTCTTTTATCTATAGCTACCTATTCTGCAATTTCCGAGCAGTCCGGTTATGAGGATCTTAGCCCGGCTTTCTTTTTCCTGGGACTTAGTTTAAGTTTTCTGGCAGTATTTCTGGTCCATACTTACTGGTTTAAAAGCATGGATCATGGTGAGCGGTTCTGGCCGATTTACCCGGCAGCAGGCCTGTTATTGCTGTTTGTAATTATTAGTTTCTCCGGCCAATGGGTTGAACACCTGAACCTGCTGAATTACATTTGGATTATTGCCCTGATTGCAGTAGGTGGTTGGCTGGTTTACAGTGGAGTGAAGCGTAAATAAAGCAGTTTATTAATATTCATTTACCATAAGTGTTTATAAAGGTTAGATCATAATAAACCAAATTTGATATTTGGAACAGTGATAGCCCCGCAGTAAAAAGCTACGGGGCTATATAATTAACTATGTAGTTAAAATAAGGTTTTTCTGTTTACAGGAAGTAGCTATTTTGAAAATGGTTCGAGGGCATTGATCAGAATTTTCTAACCCTTAAAGGGTTATTTTATAACTTGTAGAATTATTATAAGATACAGTTTTCTGTTTTGGTCGGGGGTATCATTATGGGTTTTGATAAAAATGAGCTCAATATTGATTCAGAAAAACTATTACAGGTTTCATTCGATGCAATTCAGGATGGCATATCAATTCTTGATGCTGATTTGAAAATTCTTAAAGTTAATAAAGTTATGGAGCAATGGTATTCCTCGGCGATGCCTGTACATGGGAAAAAATGTTATGAGGTTTACCATGGTTTTGATCAGCCCTGTTCAAATTGTCCTACCCTGCAAAGTTTGAAAAGTGGAAAACCGGCAGTTGAAGTTGTCCCTTTAACCCAGAAAGGCAGGCAAACCGGTTGGCTGGAACTTTTTACCTACCCATTAAAAGGTGAGCTGAATAATATTGTTGGTGTGGTTGAATTTGTTCGAGATATTACTGCTCGTAGAAAAGCGGAAGCTGCTCTCAGGGAAAGAGAAAATCTTTATCGTGCCACGTTATACAGCATAGGCGATGCTGTAATAACAACTGATGAAAGTGCCTGTATTCGTCACATGAATCATATCGCGGAAAATTTGACCGGGTGGGAAGAAGCTGAGGCAAGAGGCAGGTCGTTACCCGAGGTTTTTAAGATTATTAATGAGCAGACCCGAGACCTGGTTGATAATCCTGCTGAAAAGGTGCTGCGGGAAGGATTAATAATTGGTTTGGCAAATCACAGTCTTCTGATCCGAAGAGACGGCACAGAAATTCCTATAGCAGACAGTGGAGCGCCAATCAAGTCAGAGGCAGGAGATGTAACAGGGGTTGTTATCGTTTTTAGAGACATGTCGGATGAGATGGAAAAGTATAAAGCAATAGAAGAAGCTGAGCGCCGTGCTGTCAGGCAAAGGGCAGCCCTATCGTTTTTATCTGTTGATTCCAGTCTGGCATCCGGTAACTTGCCACAAGCGATAAAGGTTCTTCTTGAGAAAGCTGCGGAAGCCTTACAAACAGAAAGAAACAGCATCTGGCTTTTTTCAGAAGATGATAGCATTCTAAAATGTATTAGCCTGTATGAGGCGAGTTTAAAAAAGTTTAGCAAGGGCTCTTCTCTTCAAGTGGAAGATTATCCTAACTATTTTAAGGCAATTTGCAGTGAGAGTCGAATCAGTGTATCTGATGTTCTGCAAGATCCCAGGACTAATGAGATGACTGAATCATATATAAAGCCCCTTGGAATAACTTCGATGCTTGATGCCGGTATTTTTTATGAAGGAAAACTAGTCGGTGTTGTCTGCTTTGAGCATGCGGGTGATAATAGAAAGTGGCATCCTGATGATGAATCATTTGCCAGCACAATCGCTTCGCTTTTCGGGCAGGTATTGGCTCTTGAAAAACGCAATGAAGCTGAAAGTGTCCTTCAAGCAGAGCGAGAGCAGCTTCTTTCTATATTTGATAGCATTAATGAGATTGTTTATGTTTCAGATCCATATACATATGAACTGCTGTATATGAATAAGAAAATGCGGGAACGGTTTTCAAAAAAAATATTAGGAGAAAAATGCTACAAAGTTTTGCAGGGAAAAAATGAGCCCTGTGAATTTTGTACTAATGAAATAATATTAAAAAATAAAAATACTCCGTACCGGTGGGAACATTATAACCCGGTGCTTAAGAAAACATACGCTGTCACTGACCAGTTAATTAAGTGGCCAGATGGGCGTGATGTTCGTTTTGAGATAGCATTTGAAATATCAGATCGTAAAAAACTGGAACAACTCTTGGAAGATAGCAGCGAGTGGTATCGAACAATTGCTGAAGATATCCCAATTCTGGTTAATCGGTTATCTCCGGATATGCGATTTACTTTTGTAAATGATGCATATTGCAATTTTTATGGCTTGACTGGGGCTGAAATTTTGGACAAAGAATTGATTGAGTTCGTTCCTCCTGAAAACAGGGCTTTAGTTAAGGAAGCGCTTCTTTCGTTAACACCTGAAAAACCTATTCAAAGACATGAACATTTCAATCTTGCTAAAAGTGGCGAAACCCGCTGGGTCAAATGGACTAATCGGGCCTTGTTTGACGCAGAAGGCACTTTAAAGGAGTACCTGTCTGTTGGTGAAGATATAACTGAACAAAAAAAAACTGAGACAGAATTAAAAACCAGTGAACAGCGCAACAGGGCCCTGGTGGATGCCCTGCCCGATATGCTTTTTCTGTATTCGAAAGAGGGA
>JBNJHL010000157.1:0-5430 GCA_051748445.1 Bacillota bacterium | reverse complement strand
AAAAAAGCGGAATGAACGGCGAAAGATTCATCGGTTATTTCGTAGCTAAAAAGAACCTGATGCCAGGTTTTCAAATGACCCAGGTGTGGCGCCAGGTAAGCGCTCATCAGCATGTGGCGCAAATTCACAAGAAAAACGGTCATGGTAATGGCCGCAACCCCGGCTCCGACATCAATCATCCCTACCGAAATCAGCTGGGCTGAACCGGCAAAAACAAAGACTGACATCGCCACTGCACTGTAAATGCTTAAACCTGCTGTTGAGGCCAGCACACCAAAGGCAAGACCGATAGGCAGGTAACCTAAAATGATCGGAACCGCCCTGACCGCTCCGATCAGGGCTTGATTATGCTCACTATTTTCATTACCTGCAATAGCCTGATCACTTTCAACCGGGTGCAGCTCTTTTTTTATATCGTCACGCTTCAATGGCTCACCTTACAGTTTCTACTTAATTCATGCATTTTTATGTTTTTTTTATCATAATCTAACAGGTCAGCTTGCAGGCTTACACATTGCTAACATTTTCTCATTAAAACAAATTTAATGCTGAGATATTTTCACTTAATGTTTATTAAAAGAGTTTGTAGACAGCGTCTCCCTCTCTTACCTTGTCTTTAACTTCCAGCCCGACCAGGTCTCCTGCTTTTGCTTCTTTTATATTTTCATGCTCTACCTGCATCGATTTAACATCTTGTTCCAGGTCTGTTGTTGAACCAACAACCGCGATTCGCTCACCTGCTTTAAGCGGCTCTTCAAGCTGGATAATAGCTACACTGATTTTACCAAAGTAATGAGTTACCCGGCCAATCAGCTGTTTTTCCATGAAAAAGAACCTCCCTTTCGGAATATTTGTATTTTTTAAGTTATTCGCCACATGGAAATGACTTCCTGCCCGAAAGGGAAATAATTATCCCACAACTATAGTTTTTTCTGTAACAGTTAAGTGCACAGTTTGCGGAAAAGAAAAAAACCCGCAGTCCCATGCACTATTACTTCATGATTTATTCAGGCGATCATTTTGCATTTTGCAAATCAAACCTTACAAAACCTGAGCTTAAAGGTGTTGATCAAGTTTTTCAGTAAGGGCCTGCTTATTCATCGCACCGGTATAATTATCGATAACTTTACCATCTTTCATCAAAAACATTGCCGGGATACCCATTACTTCATATTTCTGGGCAAGCCCCTGATTTTCATCAACATTTACCTTGCAGACCTTCAAGCTGCCTTCCTTTGCAGCAGCAACTTCTTCCAAAACGGGTCCGAGCATTTTACAGGGTCCGCACCATGGCGCCCAGAAATCTACTAAAACCGGCACATCAGATTTTAGTACTTCCTGATCAAATTGAGATTCATTAATTTCCTTTACTGCTCCTGCCATATTTAACTCCTCCTTCAGTATTACTAACTAAAAACATTTTACACCAGCGTGGTAAAAATGGTCAACTAATACCAGTATATTTATATCAATAAATATAATTTATTGCGATAAAACAGCATGGTTAGCTTTAAAGAGGTGGCAGGGAAGGAGCAGGTGTAAGTTTAGCGTGGAAGCAGAAAAGTGTTACAAAAAATTACAGCACCGGTTGTCACAATAAACGAAGTCCAGCCCGGGAGAATGCTTCGCGGGCGACGTTAAATTCCTCAGCAGTAATGCGCCGGTCAAGGGGCGGGTAATCGTCGGCCTGGTAAGCCGGATAGTACTGGCCCATAACGTTGACAGCACAGTTAGCTGAAACTTCGCTGCTTAAGAAGTTAGCCATCTTTTCACTTTCAGCCAGGCCTTCCGGCATGACCAGGTGCCGAACCAGCAGGCCGCGGCAGGCAAGGCTGCCAGGTCCCGGAACGAGATCGCCAACCTGCTGCTGCATCTCCTTGATTGATGCGCTAAAACGGGTAAAGTAGTCGGGCACGCCTGAATAGCGAGCGCCAATTGCATCTGATGCATACTTGGCATCAGGCATGTATATATCGATAAAACCTTCCAGGATACGCAGGGATTCCACTTTTTCATAACCGCCGCAGTTATAAACAATCGGCAGTTTAAGGCCGCTGTCGGCAGCCCGGTCGATGGCGGCGGCAATCTGGTTAAGGTAGGGGGTTGGACTGACCAGGTTTACATTACTGCAGCCCTGATTTTGCAAACTGAGCATCAAAGAAGCCAACTGATCTATTGAGACTTTTTCGCCTCGTTCCACACCTCTGCTGATGGTCCAGTTCTGGCAGAAGACGCACTCGAGATTACAGTTAACGAAAAAAATAGTACCGGAACCGCCTCTTCCAACCAGTTCATTTTCTTCGCCATAATGTGGACCAACACTGCATACAATGACATCTGCTGCCGCCCCGCAGCGGCCCCTTTCACCTGCCGGGCGGTTAACTTTGCATTCACGGGGGCAAAGGGTACAGTTCTTAAATATTTGATACAGCTCTGCAATCTTTTTTTCACGGTCGGCTTTAGACAATTTCAGGTAATAAGGCGTTTTACAAACAGCATCTCTGCCGGAAGGAGCATCGTTATTATCCGAATCCGAGTTTTTATGGAAAACCATGGAATCACCACTTTTCATACAGTGTATTAAAAATATTGCTTGAGCACCGGATACTTAACTGCAAACCTTAATTTCAAGATTTGTTCACCAGGCCCTTAAATATTCTTTTTATATTATAATTGATCAGCCGCTTATTTTCATCGGTTTGGATTAGAACATAACTTGAACCATTTTCTTTTTTCTGAAGTTCCGGGCAGGAAAGTGGCTACCCCTTATTGAATTTTTAAGTTTGTGCAATCCGGGTTGCTATCCCGGGCAGGTCTGAAGGAAACGAACTTGGAGGAAATACTGTATATGCGAAACCAACGAAGCGCAACCTGTAAAATAATTTTCCCAAGGGAGGTAATGTAATGATCAAGCAGATTTCTGTTTTTCTCGAAAATAAGTCGGGACGATTAATCCGGGTGGCGCAAGCCCTTGGTGAAAACAAAATTAATATCCGCGGGCTTTCGATTGCTGATACGTCGGACTTCGGAATCCTAAGGATGATCGTCGATCAACCGGACAAGGCTATTAATGTGCTAAAAGAAAACGAAATCATGGCCACGGTAACCGAAGTTATCGCCATGGAAGTACCCGATACCCCGGGGGGACTGGCCGAGGTGCTGACCTACATGGAAGAAGCCGCTATTAATATTGAATACCTCTATTCATTTATCGAAAAGCCGACTACTAATGCGATCATCATGATGCGGGTGGAAAGAATTAACGATGCCCTGGAAGTTTTAAAGAAAAATAACGTGCCTATTGTTGGTGGCGATCGGATCTATTCATTCTAAGTGTTAAAGTGTTAAGTAGAGTGGCGGCAAAATATGATTAATACATACCCGAATACTAAGCAGTTATGAAACAGCAAACGCAGTTAGGGAGTTGAATTAAATGCAAAATGACTTTTTCAGCACAGACGAGTTGTCAGCCCGGCAGAAAAGGGGCCTGCAGCAGGCTATTAATCATGCTTTTAACAACAGCCCTTTTTACCGCCGGGTTTTTGATCAGGCAGGGCTGGAACCGGCAGACATAAAAACCCCGGCCGATTTTGACCGTGTACCCTTTACTACCAAAAGTGATCTGAGGGAAGCATACCCTTACGGTATGGCTGCCGTCCCGCTGAACAAAATCTTACGCATCCACGCCTCTTCCGGCACGACAGGCAAGCCGATTGTGGCCGGCTATACAAAGAACGATCTGGAAACCTGGGCTATTGGCGTAGCCAGGATCTGCGAAATGGCCGGAGTCAGTGATAAGGATATCGCCCAGATCTCTTTTGGCTACGGGCTTTTCACCGGAGGGTTTGGACTGCACTACGGGTTAGAACAGCTAGGTGCTACCGTGGTGCCTTTTTCAAGCGGTAATACCGAGCGCCAGCTGGCCCTGATGCAGGATTTTATGACCAATGTACTGGTCAGCACCCCATCCTTTGCCATTTACATGGCGGAAACTGCAAGGGAGCTGGGTTACAACCCGCGTGACTTCGGGCTGAAGGTGGGCCTGTTCGGGGGCGAACCCTGTTCCGATGCCCTGCGGAAAGATATTGAAAACCAGTGGGGCTTAAAAGCAACTGTTAATTACGGCTTAACCGAGGTAGTCGGACCTGGGGTTTCCGGTGAATGCCTGGAAACAGCCGGCATGCATATTTTAGAAGATCTTTACTACCCTGAGATCATTAACCCGGACACAGGTGAGCTGCTGCCGGACGGGGAAAAAGGTGAACTGGTTTTAACCCCCATGTTCAAAGAAGGTTTCCCGGTCCTGCGTTACCGGACCGGAGACATCACCCGCCTGATTCCTGAACCCTGCGCCTGCGGACGCACCACCCGCCGCATGGACTATATTACCGGGCGCAGCGACGATATGATTATTATCAAAGGCGTTAATATTTTCCCGTCACAGGTAGAAGAAGTGCTGGCCGGGTTTAAGGAAGTTTCACCGCACTACCGCCTGGTCTTGAAGAAAGAAAAAGGTTTTATCAAAGACTTAGAAATCCAGATCGAACTTACACCGGAAGGTTTTTCCGACAGCTACAAGGAACTTGAAGCTTTGGACGGGCGGATTCGCCAGCGTCTGCGCTCCACCCTGTCCCTGGCACCAAAAGTTAAGCTGATGGAGCCAAAATCACTGGAAAGAACCACGGGCAAGGCGAAGCGGATCGTAGAAGATAGTTAGCAAAATACTAACGCAGTATGTAAGAAGGTATCTTCATACCTGACAAGATCATAGAAAGCGAGGAAATGCCCTTGAAAGTTAAACGTGTTATTATGACCGGCAACGAGGCTATTGCTCTCGGGGCTTATGAAGCCGGCGTAAGTGTGGGCTGCGCCTACCCGGGTACGCCAAGCACGGAAATTTTGGAAAACCTGTCCCGTTACGAGGGAGTTAACTGCAACTGGTCAGCCAATGAAAAAACCGCCCTTGAAGAAGGGATCGGCGCTTCGATGGAGGGAGCGCGAGTCCTGGTGGCTATGAAACACGTGGGAGTCAATGTAGCGGCCGATCCGCTTTTAACTCTATCCTATACCGGGGTAGGCGGAGGCTTGGTCCTGGTTTCTGCCGACGACCCGGGCATGCACAGTTCCCAGAACGAACAGGATAACCGCAATTATGCCCGCTTCGCCAAGATCCCGCTGCTGGAACCATCCGACAGCGAGGAAGCACGCGACTATGTAGGCGCCGCCCTGGATTTAAGTGAAAAGTTTGATACACCGGTAATGCTGCGCTCCACCACCCGGATTTCACACTCACGCGGCACCCTGGTACCGGGCAAGCGGCAGAAACATAAGGTAACCGGTTTTACGAAAAACCCGGCCAAGTATGTGATGCTTCCCGGTTATGCCAGGCTGCGCCACCCTATCGTAGAAAACCGCCTGTTGGCCCTGGAA
>JBNJHL010000156.1:0-5500 GCA_051748445.1 Bacillota bacterium | reverse complement strand
TTCCTCCCACTGCAGATCGTTTATTAGAGCGGATAGCATTTCTTAAAAAACAAAACAGCAGTATTGCTATCTTTTCCGGAAGTGGTTTTAACGAAGAATAAAACCGCTTCCCAGTGGATCGTCAGGATCAAGTAACAGGGTATTGATTCCGCAAATATGGGCCGTACCTGTTACCTTGGGGATTACCGCTTCATATGATTCGAATTTTGTTAACTCCGAGATTTCGGCTTTAAAGCATGAGCCAATAATTGATTCAATGGTGATACTTTCTCCAGGGTTCAATTCTCCCCTCGAATGGTGCAGGGCAGTCCTGGCGCTAACCCCGGTTCCGGTTGGTGAGCGGTCTACCTCGCCGTCGGCAAAAACGCATACATTACGGCTGTGATGCCGGGGATCAAGAGCCTGGCCAACAAAAATTACTCCGTAAAGAAAGCTTAAGTCTTTTTCAACAGGGTGAATTACTGAGCTGTTTTTCATTATTGCTTTTTTAATTGTGGTTCCCAGTTCAATTAGCCGGCGGAAGCCTGCAGCGGTAAGTTCTACATCAACAGAATCAGCCCTGACAAAAGCATAAAATGCTCCGCCGAAAGCAAGGTCGTAGCTAACTTTGCCCAGACCAGGCACTTCAACTGATTGGTCAAGAGCATAAACAAAGGATGGAACATTATGGAAGGATACTTCTTTGACCTGTCCTTCTTTCCAGTGCGGATAGGCAGTGACTCTTCCGGCAGGTGTGTCTATTTTAAGCTGCTTTTTGCTTTCAGCTTTAGCAATCATTCCGGTTTCCAGCGCAACCTTTGTGACAGCGATAATTCCGTGACCGCACATACTGCTGTAACCTTCATTATGGGTAAAAATAAGACCGCAGTCACCATCTTCGGTGACCGGTTCGGTTATAATACAACCGTACATATCGGCATGACCCCGTGGCTCCCACAATGTAGCTGTGCGCAGGTGGTCTAAATTTTCTTTGGCATAACGTCGTTTTTCTAGAATAGTTTTACCCTGCAAAGGCGGGTAACCTCCGGTAAAGATGCGCAAGGGTTCACCGCCGGTATGAGCATCGATAGCTGTAATCTGCTGCCATTTTTCCGGTACAGTCCAATTCATTTTTAATAACCTCCTCTGTTTTCATAAAACTTGCGGGTGTAAAATAGGATCAGGGCCAGGATTGCGGTAGCACCAAAAGCAAACAGGATACCGATCATGTTTTCCATGTAAGTTGGGTCAACCAGTAATATGAGGCCCAGGACCAGCATTAAACTACCGGCAATCAGTTTAAGCAAACGTCCCCTCTCTGCTGTCATTTTTATCGAGCGCAGTCTAATCACAGCTATTAAAAAGATGATTAGTTCTACGGAGAGGTAAGTGAGCAAATAGACTACAAACAGGATAATAAAATATGTAAACCCTAAATCGAGTTCGGCCATCAGTGAACTCCAGATAAATGGAAATCCGGCTGTACAGGGTAGTTCAACCAGGGCAATGCCGAGTGCCATAACTGCTGTTGTAAAGATCATGGGTATGACCGATTTGGTGTAAAAAACTTTGCGGACCTGCTGATAATACCTGCTTTTATATTGTTCGGGGATCGAAAAGGTTAAACCTTCTTTTAGTAAAAAATAATCTTTTATGGCCACAAGCCCCAGTATTATGACTATTGCTGCGACCACGTAGCTGATCCAGAATAGCTGGGCAACAAATACCATAATATTGAGGATACCCATGATAAAAAGACCGTATACAACAGAGGTAACCAGCAGAAAAGTTAAGCCGACCAGGAAAATTCTCTTCCTGGAGGCAGAATGGATGATAATGGCCAGGAGGAAGGTTAAAACAAAAAGCGAACAGGGGTTGAACCCGTCAAGAAAGGCGATTATAAATGTGCTCAGTAAAATCGGAGAGGCAGATAGGTCTACCTCTCCGATGATGGGTATATCTAAAACTTCCCTGCGATCTGCAGCTTCTCCTTCTTCCATACTTGCTTCTATCGCATCTATAATATCTTCCTGCACTGCTTCTGAGAAGCCAAGCCAAAACTGATCCTGGTAGACCAGGGTCGGAAAGCCGCGGACTTCAATGCTGACTTCTTCACTGATCTGCTCATATTTTTTGCGACCCTCCTCATCCTGAAAAACCTCGTAAACCTCTACTTCAACAGGGTAGTCATCAAATAAATCAACGTGTTCTTCAGGCTTGCTACAGGTGGGGCAGTAACCCCAGAAATAGTAGACAGTACCAGCATTATCTTCAAGGTCTGGGTCATCGTTGGCTGCTGCAGGAATCACAGTGACAGTAATTACGAGCATTAAAACTATTCCTGCCAAAAGTTTCTTATAGAATTTCTTCAATACCAGGCTAACCCCTTACTTAAGCAAATATTTATTCGCCAAGATAGGCCTTGACAATACTTTCGTCTTTGCTCATTTCTTCAGCGTTGCCTTCCATCACTATCTCCCCTGTTTCCAAAACATAAGCCCGGTCGGCGAGCTTAAGAGCAGCCTTGGCATTTTGTTCAACAAGCAATATTGTTGTCCCCTGTGTTTCGTTAATATGCTTGATAATATTCATAATGGTATTGACAATAATCGGAGCTAAACCCATCGAAGGTTCGTCCAGTAATAGCAAATTGGGTTCTGTCATCAGGGCTCGTCCTATGGCCAGCATCTGCTGCTCGCCGCCGGAAAGAAAGCCTCCCATTTGCTGCTGACGTTCTTCCAGGATAGGGAACAGCTCAAAAACCCGTTTCAACCTTTTTTTACGGATTTCATTGTCGTTGAGGGTAAAGGAACCGAGTTCCAGGTTTTCCTTGACTGTCAGCTCTTTAAAAATCCTCCGCCCTTCCGGCACATGGATAACCCCCATTTCAACAATAGCATGGGGTTGCATGTAGGTGATATCCTGGCCGTTAAAAAGAACATTTCCCGAGGAAGCATTGATCAAACTTGATATTGTTTTTAAAGTTGTACTTTTACCCGCGCCGTTGGCCCCAAGCAGGGCCACTATTTCTCCTTTCTGGACATCCATGTTAATGCCCCGCAGAGCATAAATTTGACCGTAACGGGTTTCTAAATTGTTCAGGGAAAGGACTGGTTCGCTCATGCAGTTTCCTCCTCTTCTTTTCCGAGGTAGGCTTCTACTACTTTCGGGTTGTCCCTTACTTCCTGGGTGGTTCCTTCGGCAATCTTAACACCATAATCTATAACAAATATCTTCTCAGAAATTTTCATCACCAGGCCCATATCGTGTTCAATTAGAAAAATCGTAACTTTGCGTTCATCACGAATGCGGTGCATCAATTCAATTAAACGTGATTTTTCATCCTTGTTTAAACCGGCAGCCGGTTCATCTAAGAGCAGCATTTTGGGCTGAGTAGCCAGGGCCCTGGCCCATTCAACTTTACGTTGATCTCCGTATGGCAGGTTGCTGGCAATAAAATCTTTTTTATCAAGAATACCGACAAAGTCAAGGCATTCTTCAGCTACTTCCCGGATCTGTTTTTCTTCTTTTTTCTGTCCCCCGGTTCTTAAAACCGTGGTCAGGAAAGCTGCATTTGTGCGGCAGTGCATTCCGGACATCACATTTTCCAGGACAGTCATTCCTTTAAAAAGCCTCAGGTTTTGAAAAGTCCTGGCTAAACCAAGGTAAGTAATATAGTGCGGTTTTTTATCCCTCAGGCTGTTACCCTGAAATATTATTTCGCCGCCACTGGGTATGTAAAAGCCGGTCATGCAGTTAAAAACACAGGTCTTTCCGGCTCCGTTCGGCCCGATCAAACTTCTGATAGAACCTTCTTCTATTTCCAGCGAGAGGGCGTTTACAGCGCACAGCCCGCCGAATCGTAAGGTTAGGTCTTTTATTTCCAGTAGTGCCACTTAAACACCCCCAATTATTCTTTAGCTGATATAGTCGGTCTCTCCGGCCAGATACCCTGCGGCCTGTAAAGCATTATAATCAATAACAAAAAACCAAAGATCAACAGCCGGTAAGGACCGATTCCCCTTGCAACTTCGGGGATTAAAACAACAAGGATTGAACCTAAGACAACTCCGGGGATTTTGCCCATACCACCAAGGACTACCGCCATCAGGAACATGACAGAGTGAATGAACATGAAAGAATCCGGTGAAATGGCAGTCATCTTGGCGGCAAAAAATGATCCGCCCACTGCTCCAAAAGCTGAGCCGATAATAAAGGCATAGAGACGTGCTGTTACAACATTAATGCCCATTGCCGCCGCGGCATCTTCATCCTCGCGGATATATGCCCAGGCCCGTCCCATGCGTGAATTTTCAAGCCGGTATGATACAATAATTGCCAGAATGGCCAGGATGAAAAACATGTAGTAAAAATGAGAAATCTGGTTTAAAGAGATACCAAAAAACATGGGACGCTGAATGCCAATTAAGCCAATCGCACCACCGGTTATATCAAGATTTCTGATCGTTAACCTGGTTATTTCACCGAAGCCGAGGGTTACAATCGCCAGGTAGTCACCGCGCAGCCTCAGGGTAGGAAAACCGATGGCCAGACCGGCAATTACTGCTGCAATGATACTAAAGGGTAAGGTTAACCAGAAGTCCATGCCCAGCCTGGAACTCAAAATTCCTGTGGTATAGGCCCCAACAGCAAAGAAAGCAGCGTAACCCAGGTGCAGCAGGCCGGCATAACCAATAATAATATTTAATCCCAGGCAGACAACTACATAAAAGAAGAGGTTGGTCATGATTTCCTGGGTAAACCTGCTTGAAACATTGGGAAAGATAATCAGGAAACCAACTGCCAGGGCCATAAAGGTATAAAGGTATATTTTATTCTCAAAAAAACTGAATAGAGCGTCAATGATTTTCTCAAAAGGATTGGTCGTTTTAGCTTTCTTATTTATCTCTGCCATAAAAGCTACATCCTCTCACTTTCGCTGCGTCCCAGCAGGCCATTAGGCTTAAAGATTAAAAACAAAATTAAAAAGGCAAAAGAAAATACATCTTTCCACACTGTTCCAATGAAAGGTATCTGAGTTCCGAATGACTCAAGCAGGCCCAGTAACAGGCCACCCAGCATTGCACCGGGAATAATCCCAATACCACCAATAACTGCAGCGGTGAATGCTTTTAAACCTATAAGGAAGCCCATGTAGAAATGAATAGTGCCATAGTATACCCCGGCCATAATACCGGCAGCCGCTGCCAGGGCGGAACCAACAAAAAAGGTCATGGCAATTATCTTGTAGACATCAATGCCCATGAGCTGGCAGGTATCCCTGTCCAGTGAAATAGCCCGCATCGCTTTACCATACATAGTCTTGGTGATAAACATATGCATAATAAACATCAGGGTAAAGGCGGCTACAATCAAGACCACCCTGGTTTCCGTCAATCTCAGGGGGCCGATAAAGAAACTTTCTGTACTGATTTCAGTATTAAAAGGTAAAAACCGCCCGGACGAAAGCAGCATAAGAGTATTATAAAGAATCATGGAAACGGCCAGTGCGGTGATCAGA
>JBNJHL010000155.1:0-5535 GCA_051748445.1 Bacillota bacterium | reverse complement strand
AACACCATTATTTAACGGATATCCTCCTCTTCAAATTCGGGTATAACGCCGAGCACCGGTAACCCAATATATTTTTGGACATCGTCCGGGGTTTTAATGGTGTTGTCAAGGTGCTCGAACAGGAAAGCCAGGGCCACGCTGATCATTAAGCCTAGCACATAAGCAATTGCCATATTCAGGGCAATACGCGGGCTGTCCGGTGAACCGGGGACCTGGGCCGGATTTAAGAGTTGAACATTTGGCAGGCGGGCAGCCTCCGTGATATATTCCATCAGGACAGAGGTAACCTGGGTGCAGATCTCAAAAGCCCGCTGCGGGTTTTGATCGGTTACCTGCACTTCGGTTACATCTCCCACATTAATTTCAATTTTTTCCCGCAGATTATTTGGGGTGTAAGGCAGGTTTAGGTCAGCTATAATTTGCTGCATACTTTCCATACTGAGAGTAAGCTGCTTAGTGCTCTGCACGACCTGGCGGGTCGATTCAATGTCGTGACGGACAACCCCGCCTCCTTCCAGTTCTTCGGTAAAGGGCATGACGATCAGGGTTGCAGATGAAACATATTGCGGGGTTATGATATAAGCGCTGATGCCGTAAGCGAAAACTATGGCCAGTATGGGCAGGAAAAAAAGCAGTTTCCAGCGCTTTATTAATATTTGCCCTATCTCCACCAGGCTGATTTCTTCTTCCACTGCTTTTTCACCTCACCTTGTATTTTTTTCAGGCTTTGCCTAATATTCGTTCTTGAAGGGCAATTTCCTTCTTCTGCGGGTATTTTCTCAAAGGAACTTTTATGCAGGGCAGAAACCGGTGAAAGCTGAACCCTTTTTTTATGCAGAGATTAATTTGCACGAATTGCAGGATGTCCTTTTTCCTTACCCGCTGGCGGAAAACAGCTTGTGCAGTTCGCCGATAAAGCGGCGCAGGCCCCGCCGATCTTCCGGACCGGTTCCGGTTTCGGGTTCAATTGTTTGTGCTGTCTCGCTCTCATTTTCCACTGGCCCGGCACTACCGGTTTTCAGGGCTGTGCCGCTTAAACGTTGGGCAATGTTATAGAGGCTGGCCGCTGCGGCGCTGTCCCGGTGATGTATAATAAATGGCATCATTTCGCGGATTGAGGCAGCAACAGTTTTGCTTTCCGGGATCGAGCCCAGGAATTCAATAGGCTGGTCCAGGTAAGAACGGCAGGTGTTTAGCAGGTTCAACTTAACCCGGGCTTCGTCGCCCGGTTTGCTGATCCGGTTAACGACCAGTTTGATATTAAGTTTTTCGCGCAGTCGGCTTACGGTTTTTATCAGGGCGTAGGCGTCAAGCACGGCATGCGGGTCGGGGTTGGTAACCAGCAGGATTTCATCTGCCGCCATCAGAAAATTGGTGACGTTGGTAGAGATGCCGGCCCCGGTATCAAGAATGACCAGGTCGTAGTTTTTGTCGATAATATTAAAAGAATTGACCAGGCGGGTAAACTGCCACTCGTTTAAGTTGGCCAGCTTCTCTAAACCCGAGGCACCGGGCAGGATGGATAGACCTTCCGGGCCTTCGACCAGGATCTCCTTTAAACTGAGTTCACCGTTTAAGAGGTGACCAATGTTATATGGCGCATTCAAATTCAGCAGGAATTCGACGTTGGCAGTGCCGAGATCGACATCGATCAGGCAGACCCGGTAACCGAGCTGCTGCAGAGCCAGGCACAGGTTAATCGAAACAGTGGTTTTGCCCACACCGCCCTTGCCGCTGGTAATAGCGATTACCCGGGCTGCTTGCGTATTCGAAGTAGTGCGACCGCTGCGTGAAATGGAGTGCGGCATGGTGATAGTGATGGTGCGCTCGGGCTGGAAAGTGCGGCTTAAAATTTCCGCCTGGAAGCCGTGTTCTCCTGTGGAACCTGCAGGACGCACTTTCAGGATAGTGCCAACCGGCAGCAGGGTTAATTTGCCGTTTTGCAGCGGGGCGGATATGATTAGCTGGTTATTCTCGGCCGAAATAACTCTACTGTCATAAATGCCGCGATATAGTGGGTTATTCGTGGTGAGTTTCAACGGCAGGCCGGGATCAAGCAATATTTAGTCCTCCTGGTTAGCATGTTCTTTTTTGTTGAATGAGCCCTGATTGGGTTTGATTTTTTTATCTGTATTGGTTTTATTCTACATGGAAAAATTAAATCCTACCTGATCCGGCCGGCCGGTCTGCAAATTTATTTTAGCAGGACTTGCCAATTTATTGTATAATATTGATGTAAACTAAAACAGTCAGTAATTAGTTGTTGCTTAGAGAACAAAGATTTAATAGCATTAATGGCTGAAATAAGGAAGGTTTTAAATACATAATGCACCTGTACATTATAGCCCAGTACCTGAATTTGCAGGCACCGGGAGAGGATCGGTTTTTCAAACTGGGGCGCGATTTTGTGGAACGCGGGCACCAGGTAACTATATTTTCCAGCTCGACCGGGGTTGATTTTGCCCTGGATAATAAGGAAATCGGGCTCTATAAAGATGAAGGCCTGACCATGATTATCTTTAACGCCCCCTATGAGCAGCAGATGAGTGCGGGGCAAAAGCTGCGTTCATTTTTCAAGTTTTCACGGATGGCCGGAAGACAGGCCCGTCTGCTGCCAAAGCCTGATCTGCTGCTGGTGTCGATACCGCCACTTAGCGCGGCGATGCCGGCATTAAAGCTGAAGAAAGAGTTTGCCATTCCTTTAGTGGTGGAGGTGAGGGAACTCTGGCCCGACGCACCGATCCAGCGCGGCACTCTAAAGAATCGTCTCTTGATCAAGGGAGCACGCAACCTGGAACAGAAAGTTTACGAAGGAGCAGAGCGGATTATTGCTTCCGGTCCGGGGATTGCCGAAGCGATAAAAGAGCACTGGGTAGAGCGGGCAAAAGTGCATACTATTCCCGAAGGGCTTGATGACGAAGTGCTGCTGGAAGCATATCAAAAAGCTTTAGGTGACCTTGGTGGCGCAGGGAATAAGTAGTTTAACCATACAGGCTTTCCAGGTTGACTGGAAGGGCAGATTAGCAGATAAAATAATAAAAAGAGATCAGAGATAAGAAACAGGGAGGAACCGACCATGACTGAATCGCGAAAAGAGCGCAGGCATTTGAAAAAAAACAGCAGCAAAGCCAGGATATTTAGGATCCTTGCCGCAATTCTGATTATTATTGGGCTCGGGGTGCTTGGTTTTGCCGGTTTTCAGGAAATAATGGTCAATCACAGGCAGGCTCAACTGCGGGAAGATTTTGAAGCTACCGCCGGGTTCCGGAATATTGAGATGGAGAGCGAGCCGGAGGAAGTGGTAATTGATGAGTGGAAGCCGATGCGGTTGATCATCCCTGCCATTGATATTGACCTGGTAGCAGTTGGCGGCGGTGATGTCTTTGACAAGGCGCTGCTTGACCAGGGGCCGACTCACTTCCAGATGAGTGATTTGCCCAGTACCGAGGGTGGCAATGTGGCCTTTGCCGGGCACCGGGCCGGAAGGTGGAATTTCTTTCTTGATTTAGACCAGCTTGAAGAAGGCGACGAAATTTACCTTGATGTTGACGGCTACCGTTTTATTTACAAGGTAGAGTGGGTTGAGGTTTTCGACAAGTATGACTGGAGCCCGATTAATTCAACCGACTATCCGGCTATTACCCTGCAGACCTGCGAACCGAAGCATGTTTCCAACCCGGACTGGCGTTTAATGACGCGGGGCCGGCTGGACGAGGTTATTTATTCCCCGGTGGAGGCGCCGGAGGCGAATTAATAAAGCAGCAGATGATCAGGGCAGGATTTAAAAAAACAGTAAAGAGAGGCACGGCGTGCCGTGCCTCTCTTTTAAGCAGCCGTAATTGGCCTGCGGGAAGTGTTTTGTTAGAGCCGGCAGAAAAGTGCTGACCGAGAAGATTTTATCTTGAAGGGGGTCTTCAGCTCCTGATGCAAATTGAAGGAATTGAAGTGGTTGAGGGAAAAACCGGGTTAAAAAAGCGGCGGTGCCGGTTCTGCCGAACCCCGCTGGAACAGAGTTTTGTCGACCTCAAAGCTGCACCCCTTTCTAACTCTTACCTTAACCCAGAAGACTTAAACCGGATGGAGCCATTTTACCCGCTGCACGCTTATGTGTGTTCAAACTGCTTTTTGGTGCAGCTGGAGGAAATGGAAAGCCCGGAAGCAATATTTGAGGATTACGCTTATTTTTCATCATATTCCAAAAGCTGGCTGGAGCATGCCCGCGCCTATGCGGAAATGGCGCAGGAGCGGCTGGCCTTAAATAGCAGCAGCAGGGTTGTCGAAATTGGCAGTAACGACGGCTATCTGCTGCGTTTTTTTAAAGAAATGGGTATCGGGGTACTGGGCATTGAACCGGCGGCTAATGTAGCCGGGGCGGCCCGGGAGCTTGGTATTGAGACGGTGGTGCGCTTTTTCGGGCGGGATTTGGCCGGGGAAATTGCCTCCGCAGGCGAAGGGGCCGATCTGCTGATCGGCAATAATGTTCTGGCCCATATTCCCGATGTTAATGACCTGATGCAGGGCTTGAAAGTACTGCTCAACCCGGGCGGGGTAATTAACATGGAATTTCCACACCTGCTCAGCCTGATCGAAGAAAACCAGTTCGATACGATTTATCATGAACACTATTCATATTTTTCACTGAGCACGGCGGCTTTAATTTTTAGTGCGCACCAAATGGAGCTCTTTGATGCCGAGCAGCTAAATACTCATGGCGGTTCCCTGCGTATTTATGCCTGCCACGCAGAAGAGCTGGAAGAAGAGCGCGGCGTAGAACCGGGCGGGGCAGGTTTGAACAGTAAAAGCCGGCCAACAGGTTCCGCTTGTCAGGAAAGTGGCAATATAACGGATCGATTTCAGCGTTCCGAGAGGCTGAAAGAAATGCTTGAGCACGAAGAAAAAATGGGCTTTAAAGATTTAGAGTTTTACCGTTCCTTTGCCGGCCGGGTTGAGCAGGTGAAGCGGGAAACTTTAAAGTTTTTAATTAAACTAAAAGAAGAAGGGCACAGCGCTGCTGCTTACGGCGCCCCGGCCAAGGGAAATACTTTGCTTAACTACTGCGGGATCGGGCCGGAATTAATTGAGTATACCGTGGATATCAGCCCCCACAAGCAGGGTAAATTTTTGCCGGGCAGCAGGATTCCGATCTTCGGTCCGGAAAAAATAGAAGAAACAAAGCCTGAATACCTGATTATTTTGCCCTGGAATTTGCAAGAAGAGATTGAGGAGCAGATGGCCGGGATCAGGCAGTGGGGCGGTAAGTTTGTTACCTTTATCCCGGAAGTAAGGGTGTGGTGAGCTAAAAGACTGGTTTATTTTACGTTTTATGGTTAAAGGGCAATAAGGATTGAAGTCAGTTCAGGTAGGTATGTTCTGAGGTTTAGAAGCAAATTGTAGCGGCCTTGAGAAAAGATCACCGGGAAGCCTAAAAGCGCTTACCTGGTTTTAAAGGGGGAAGGCTTTTATGAAAAAAGTACCTATAAATATACTGCTGCTTATCTTTCTGGCCCTGGTATTATTTGCCGCAACCGGTTGCGA
>JBNJHL010000154.1:0-5593 GCA_051748445.1 Bacillota bacterium | reverse complement strand
CGGACATAACTTACTGGCCAGCAAGCTTAAAAAAGAAGGTACCGGTTATGTGATGAAAGAAAACGCTTTTCTTGAAATCGATGACTTTGAAAAAGCTCAAAAGCTATCGGACAAAATCCGGGTAGACATGTCAAGGGGACCATGTCAAGGGGACATGTCAAGGGGACGGGGTTGTTGACAACTTTTAAAAACCGCCCATTCCCCTTGCCATTCTTGTATTCTATTCAAGCAGGAATTGGGTTAATACCTCATTGACACTCTCGGGATTTTCATAGTGAACAAGGTGTCCGCCGCCTTCTATTTCATGGTATTTAATATCAGGGATGGCATTTTTAATCCTGTCTATTGACTCTTCCATAATTACATTATCAGCAGTACCCCAGGTAAGGAGAACAGGAATACCGGTTTTGGCTACTTCTTCATAGCGGGGCGTAAAGTCCGATAGGGAGTCACTTCGAAGGTTGGAGAGCCTGGCCTTTTTGAAACCTTCATAGGCCAGCTGTTCGCGATATCTCTCCAAGTATTCTGAAGGGATAGATTCATTATCTGCAAACACTTTTTCCGGATAATTGAGATTAACCTGGTCAAAAGCCACGCTGGCCAGATAGTCTCCGATTACTGGTACCCTGACCAGATCAATCATGAATTTCATGGGAAGCTCTTTAATAAAAGGTGAAAGAAGAGCCAGTTTTCGTACTTTTTCAGGGTGATTTGCAGTAAATTCTACTGCAATGCTACCCCCCTGTGAAGTGCCTACCAGGTTGACAGGGCCTGCCAGGTTGAGTTTAGAAAGCAGCTCATTTAGCTGACGATCATACAACTCTCTTGAATAGTTCAAATCAGGCCGGTCCGAGAACCCAAACCCGTATAGATCATACCTTATGACCCGAAAACCGGCATCTAAGAGCGTATCAATGTTATTATCCCAGGAAAATAATGGTGCTGCATTACCATGCACCAACACCACAGCCTCTGCATCTTCAGGCCCACTATCTTCATAATGAACCACACCGTCGGAAAGCTCAAGATAGTTTAACCCCAATTCATTGCGCACCTGGTTGTTCAGCTTCTTTTCTTCAAGATCACCCGTTATAGAAGGTAGGAGAAAAAGAAGAACCAGCAGGGCAATTATAGTAATTAATAGTTTTTTCATTCTGCCTCCTGTTATGCATTAAATCGAAATTTTCGCCCAGCAAGCAGCAGACAACCAATCGAAGAAATAGCACAACCTGCTTGCTGCATGTCAATGGCATATTCAGCTGCTTACCTGGCCCGGCCATCTTTCCAGGCCTACTGGACCCTGCATTTACTACATGTAGTATACTCTTCCTGGATATAGGCATTGCACTTTGGCCACTTCTGTTCAATAGTAACAAGTATTAATTTCATGCAACGAATAAAATCTCCTGCAAGAAGCGGTTTCATGACAAAAACTGAACAGGATTTGTTTTATTCGCTCCAGCTCCCTCCTCCCTCAATCAGTTTGGTGAGCGATTCAAGCTAAAATCGGAATTTGCTTAGTTTAAAAAGGGCTACTTTTCCAGCAACCAGAAGGGCTAATGCTTTTTAACTCTTTTTGTTTACAGAAAATTTACATCATGAAGCAAAAATAGCTGATAGAATCTAAGAAACCGGAAATTGGAATGTACCGTGAAAAATAATAGATGATATAAACCTGGTTCAATAAAATTGTTGTTGCCTAAAGAAAAGAGCATATAAAAATGAATGATCAGCAGTATCATGAATTAATAAAAGGCACTTTCTGGCTTTCATCAGCCGGTCTGATCAGTAGAATTATCGGCGCTGCTTACAGAATCCCTTTAAACAGGTTTTTTGGGCCGGAAATTATGGGTATGTACCAGATGGCATATCCCCTGTTTCAACTTCTCGTGATGCTGTCAATTTTCGGTTTTCCTACAGCCTTGGCAAGGTTAGTAGCGCGGGAAAAGGGCGCAGGCAGAAATAAAAAGGCACACGATTATTTTATAAGCGCTTTTTTCTTGCTGGGGAGCACCGGCGCATTATTTTCTGTACTTTTGTACCTGGGAAGTGATTACTACGCAGAAAAAGTAGCCGATACACCCGATATCGGGTTGGCTATAGAATTACTTTCCCCCGCTATTTTCTTTGTTTTTCTGATCACCGCCTTTCGGGGCTTTTTTCAGGGGATGCAAAATATGTTCCCATTTGCCTCATCCCAGATTGTAGAGCAGGTTGTTAAGGTCATTTTTGCTTTATTTTTCGGATTTATGCTGATTGAAGCCCTGCCGGCCGTTACTTTAGGTGGTATTATGCTGGGAACAACTATAGGGGCTTTTTGTGGCTTATTAGCAATGGTATATTATTACTTTATTTTTATTAACAGAGAATACGACCATGAAAAACTTGAACCCCTCTCGTTTCATAGGTTTAAGAAAAATACACGCGAACTACTAATATCTGCACTGCCAATTACCATCGGCGGTATAATGATGCCCTTGATGCGAATTATTGATGTTGCCCTGGTTACTCGCAGGCTGGAGCTAATTGAAGGGATAACAGCCTTACAGGTCCGATCTCTTTACGGTTACCTTACATCATATGCCGGAACCGTAGCAAACTTGCCTGAAGTTTTCGCGATCAGCCTTTCCGCCAGCCTGGTACCTGCCGTGGCCTGCTTATACAACAGTGAAAACAGCAGCAAACCGGTGTCCCCGGTGGAAAAATCCTTGAAACTGGCTTTTGTCTTTAGTGCTGCCAGCGCTGTAGGGCTGTTAATTTTTGCTCGCGAGGTAAATTTGCTTTTATTTAATGACGCCGGGGCAACTATGCCGCTGCAAATACGCTCGACAGGCATTGTCTTTTTATCGCTAAGCTACATTTGTGTCGGCGCTTTACACGGAATTGGGAAAACAAAAATCCCTTTACTCGGTTTGTCAACCGGTATGCTGGTCCAGTTTATAATTACATATTTCCTTACTCCGATACCAGAGATTAATATCAATGGAGCAGCCCTGGGGCGGGTGAGCGGTTACTGCATAACATTTTTAATAAACTTTAAATATGTTTCCAGGTATTTGGCCGGATCTTTTTTTAGCCTTCCGTTTTTTTTAAAAACACTGTTTGCCCTATTCACTATGGCAGCAGGATCTTTATCTGTATATGAACTTATACTTGCCCTAACCGGACTATCCGGGGTTGCCCTAACGGTGGCTATTTTTACCGGGGCTGCGATATACATTTTTATATTATTAAGATTAAAATTGTTTTCTTATCACGATATTATAACAATCCCTCGTTATGGCGAGAAAATAGCCCATTATTTTTATAAAAAAGAGTAACGCGACAGCGGGTTGCAAGGGTCAAGCAATTTGATTGGAGGTGAAAGGTTAATGGAATTCAAAAATGATTGCAATACAACAAACAATAAAAAGATAATCACAAAATGCATTCCAGTTAAAACCGGGGTAATAAAACCAGGCGGCTCAATTATCGATGAGGCGGTAAACAATGTAAAACCATCCCTTGAAAAAGGTGATATTGTTGTTTGCAGTGAAAAAGCGGTAGCCTTTAGCCAGGGGCGGGTGATTGATGAGAAGGAGGTAAAGGTAAGCCCTCTGGCTGCTGCTCTCTCCCGATTTGTCACTAACAACCCCTACGGACAAGGCATGCGCGACCCTCGCAATATGCAGGTTGCTATCAACATGGTTGGGCCCGCAAGGGTAGTGCTGGCCGCTATAATCGGTGGAATAGCCAAGCTAATTGGCCTTAACGGTTATTTTTATAAGGTAGCAGGGCCTGAAGTTTCCATGATCGACGGCGTTGTAGAACATCGCTTTGAGGAACTGCAAAAATACATTGTTCCACCTCCGGCTAACCCTGATCAGGCAGCGCGCAGCATCAGTGATGCCCTGGAAGGATATACTGTAGTCATTATGGATGTTAATGACATCGGTGGCAGCACAGTCATAGGCAAATCTTGCGACAACCTGCCAATTAACGAAATAGAGGAATTCATGCGTTATGACAACCCCCTTGGACAGGGCACGCAGCAAACCCCGTTTGGCATTTTGCGGGGATAACAAGAGGTCTATTTTGAAGTTGGGAGGGGTAAGCTTGCTCAGAAACAATCGACGGGCGAAAAGTAGATATTTAATAAAATGTTAAAAAAAATCCCATACAATTTCCACTGGTGTCCTTTACAATGAAAAAAATAATTTCAACTAGGAGGTATTTGAAATTAAAAAAGTAGTTTTGCTGACAATGATAGTTATCGCTTTATTCGGATTTTCTACTATCGGCTGTGACTCCGAGGAAGAGGCAGCTGGGGAAAATGAAACAGCAGGTGAGGAAGAAACTAATGGAAACCAAATGGAGGGAGACAATGGTTTTGAAGAGTTAAAACCGCAACTGGAGCAGCAGTTAAGACAGGAGAAAGAACAGGAACTGCTGATGCAGCATCTTGCGGACTTAGAAGAAGAAAGTGATGTAGAAAAGTATCCCGAAGCGATTGACGAAGGAACCGAGGGCACAATAGTTGCCCAGGTTGATGATGAAGAAATATATTTCGAACAGTACCAAGAACAGGAAGAGCAGCAAATGCAAGCTATGGCACAGCAGGGACTGGACCCGGAAAGCTCTGAAATGCAAGAGATGATGGAAGATCTTAGGCCACAAATCTTGGACAACTTAATTAACAATGTGCTTTTAGAGAAACGGGTTGAAAAAGAGGGTATTACTGCTAGCGAAGAAGATATTGAAGAACAGTACCAACAGTTTGTTGAACAGGCTGGTGGCCAGGACGCTTTTGAACAGCAGCTGGAAGAAGCAGGGTTAACAGAGGAAGAGTTAAGAGATAACATTAAACAGCAGCTTAAGATGCAAACCTATATAAGTGACTATATAGATGAAAACCTCAACCCGGAGGAATTGGAATTCTCGGAAGAAGAGCTAAGAGAACTATATGAAGAGATGCAGCAACAACAGCAGCAAATGGAAGTAGACATGGAAGAAAGCAATTAATGGCAATTGTTATGAACATGGCAGGCCTTTCCCTTTATAAGGGAAAGGCCTTTTTTGTATAAAAGCTTCGAGACTGCAAATATGCCAGTTTTTTGGGTCAAGCTAATTTGACATGTCGTAGGATAGAATAGTGTTATAACTCAAGCAGAAAAGCAAGTTCTTCTCTATTATCCAGTGATTATTCGGACCGGCATCCTCCTCCAGGCATCCCGTCCATTTATTCTTATCTAAAGGGATCAACTTCACCGGTAGCAACAGCCTCTTTATCCAGCAGTTTTCTCTACTTGCTGCAATCAATCCAAACCAGTTGATCCGGTTCACACAGCTTAACCATTTCGTTAATCCAATCCTGCAAAGCTTAATTGGTCATTTATCTTTTCCTCGCATCATTTTCAAGGTTTCAATTTTTCTACACAATTAACAATCAGCTAGATGTCAAGGGGACGGGGTTGCTGACAACACAGTCAAGAGAAATGGGCAGATTTTTAAAAGTTGTCAACAACCCCGTCCCCTTGACATCAACAACCCCGTCCCCTTGAAGCAGCTGTGATATGATAAGTTAAGATTATCCTTAAAGGAGGTAACATAGTGA
>JBNJHL010000153.1:5075-5616 GCA_051748445.1 Bacillota bacterium | reverse complement strand
AGTTACAGTCTCCCATCCCAGTAGATTCATTTCCTTTTCAATAAAAACTGCAGCTTCCCGATTACCCACACTGCCTACAGGACGCTCTCCTATCAAATTACAGAGCTTATCTAAATACGAAATGCTGATTTTACTAAGAACTTCTGTCATCACTGTCGCCTCTCTTCTTAACGATTATCTATGTACTGACTTTATATTACTAATTTAGTTCTCCAATGAACCCTAAAATGCTTTCTTCAAGCAGTTGGAGGCCTGGACTTTCAATGGGAAAATGTCCGGCATTTTCTAAAATCACCAACTGCTTGTTAATTTTATGCAGACGATTAAAGAAAAGTTCGCTTATCTCTACAGGAGTCCATAAGTCTTTTTCCGGGTGAGCAAGCAACATCGGGCAGATATCAAATTCTTCAGGCTCTATTTCAGGATAAGCCTCCAGCAGTGTATTAATAAATGCTATTGACAATATTAAAGTTGGGAAAAAATATATAGACTTTTCTGCACCAAACTTAAATGGAAAATTAGTTAAACTTTCCAATGAAAT
>JBNJHL010000153.1:0-5065 GCA_051748445.1 Bacillota bacterium | reverse complement strand
ATCAGTGTATTAATAAATGCTATTGACACTTTTGTGCCGCTTGATGTAGGGTCATTTATTAAAAGGTTAAGTAGTTCTTTGTTATTTACAATTGCCTTCATGTTGGCAACTTTCTTCATAGGAATCAATACCCCGGGCATAATTGCTGATGCAGCTTTCAGAAAAGGTCCCATAACCCCGGCCATCCATGGATAAATAGCAGAATAACGTCTTACCTCCATCAAACGCTGGTCCAATAGAGTAGTCACTATAATGCCTTTTACTCTTTTATTGAGGCATGCCACCTGGTATGCGAGCATCCCACCGGCACTAAGACCGAACAGTATTATTGGTCTGGGGTCGCGCTGCTGCTCATAAGCGAGAAAGTCATTTGCCATGTTTAGCCAGTGATCGTAAGTGATAATTTTGTCATTCATTTTCGTCAGGCCATAACCTGGTAGATCCAGCGCCATCAGTTCAAGATTAGCTCTATGCAACGGGGTGGCAATAAATGAAAGTAATCTTCCATTGCCACCTACGCCATGCAGCATCACTATTCTGACAGGTGATGTTTCGCATCTGTAGTGATCTACATGTACCTCGTTGTTATTCCAGTTCCAGTAGTACTCTACCACCTGGTTTTCACTTAACCGATTTCTCTTGGGCAAAAAATCTGGGAATTGCTCTGTCCAGGTTTTGCTTTCTGAGTAATATTGCATCTTTTAAAGTCATCCTTTCTATAGCTAATAATTAAACTCTATAGCCAATTAGATTCCAGTAATATAGAAACCAGCTGTTAGTCAAGGCGGCCGCTGCCGCCGGTCCAGTTGATCAGTTTTCCTACTGATCCGGCACAAAACATGGTTTTCTCTGGATCTACGGGAATACTATTTTCCATGTCGGCATAGCCATAACCCCTGGCAAAGATAACCTCGCCATTTTCAACGGCAACAAATACAGAACCGGGGATATTGTAATCTTCAAGGGCACTCTGAAAAAAACTGTCAGCAAACAGTTCAACTTCGCCTGGTTGAAGGTTTTGATTAACAGATGTATCCACATCATTAGCATATACTGTTACAGTCTGACATTTTTCCTCTCCTAAACCTCAATTCCCCGGTAACGGTTAGGGGCTATCTTGATTAATAAATAATAGAGTGCTGCTCCAGTCACAAGGGACACCGCTGTAACTGCCAGGTAAACAGCCAGGTTCGAGTCTAAACCCTGGTAAGCTAACCAGCCGGCTAAAAAAATCAGGGCATAAATCACCCCTCCAGCGAGCATAGCTAAAAGAACGTTGATATTCTGCTTGATCGCTTTCTGAGGGTTATCCCAATTTAGATAGGGTCTGAGCAGGTCAATAAGCAGACTGACAACAATAACTGGCAAGCTTGCCAAAAGGCCGATTATGATTACCAGTAAAAGTTCTATTGGGTCAAGGGGCAGAATGACCAGGCTGACCATTAGAACAAGGGGAATAGATAAAGCAGAAACCAGGTAGCTGTATATAATCTTACCATTAACCTGTTCCTTTGCACTGACGGGGATAACCTGGGAAATCCAGAACTGCCTGCCCTCACGTGAAAATGAACTGGAAGCGGCAGGAGTAAACAGGGCCATGAGTGCTATAAAGCCGGCCAGAGAAAACACCTGAACCAGGCGTGGTATTTCATCGCGAAGTGCGTCAATCATATTGGTTAAAGCTCCACCGCTGATGAGGGGAATAACCAGGATAACCGGGGCTACTACCAGAATGGCAAGGCTGTTAAACAAGTATATAGGAGTGCGTAGCAGATACTTAATTTCACGTATGGCGATCGCCATTGCCGGTGATGAACTGGAGTTAAGTTTTTTTGTTAATCGCTCTTCCGATAGGGACTTACCTTTGCTAATTTCAGTCCCACCGATCAAGCCCCGGTAAAAGAGCTTCTGCCCGCCCAGGTAAACAACTGCCATACCGATAACATTAACAAGCAGAAAATAGGCAAGCCAGGTAATTTTTGTCGTGCCGGCTGCTGACAGAGCCCGAACAGCTAATAAAGCGGGAGGGAAAATCCGGGTCATTTGCATCAGCAGGCCTTCACTTTTTTGCATCATTTCCTCTATGTAGGCTAGTTCCTCCCCTTCAGGAATACCGGTAAAAAGATAGTTTAGCATGAAGATCAGCAGCAAAAAGATACCCATTCCAACAATTCTTAGGGTATCGCGCTTTCTGCTCAGATTGGTAATGCCCATTAGCAACAGGGTAAATAAGGCAGCTAAACCCAAGGGGATAATTGGTGTCAGCAGAAATACAAATAACGCTATTATCCAATAGAGAAAACCTGCCCCGCTGCCGCTGCCAAAAACCCAGATTGCCGGGATCAAAAAAGGCGCTACAGTCAGGTACTCATATACAATGATTACTAAGAATTTCGAACCGATGATTGTACCAGGCTGCAGCGGTAAGGGAACAAGAATTGATAAATCCCTGGAAAAGAAAAATACAGATAGAACCATTGTTAAACCAAAAAAGAGTACCAGCATTGAGGAAATCATTAAACCTGCAGCCAAAACAACTTCAGGCTGACCGAGTTCCGCCGTAACCTGGTAAGCTCCCTGGAGCATTCTAATGTAGAAAAAAAACATCGGCCCCAGGCTGAAAAGAACCAGGGAAATTATACCGGCTGATCCCAGAAACTTCTTCAAATCATGCTTTATATTCCAGCGCATAGCGGATAAGCCCAGGCTAATCTTTAACTGAATTAGGGTTAATTTAAAGATGGTCATCGTTCAGTCAGCTCCAGGAAGATATTTTCGAGGCTTTCCCGGTTGGCAGCCAAAGACTTAAGCTCTTCCATTGTACCGCAGGCTATCAGACGTCCCTGATGAATAATGCCTATCCGGTCACATAACTTTTCTGCCACTTCCAGGACATGGGTAGAAAAGAAAACCGTTTTGCCTTCTTTACAGTGTTCACGCATGTAGCTCTTCAGGTTGTTTGATGAGCGGGGGTCAAGCCCGACCATCGGTTCATCCAAAATGAACAGTTCCGGTTTGTGCAGCATGGCCCCGACCAGTACAATTTTTTGCCGCATGCCATGGGAAAATGACTGTATAAGGTCACCTACGGCATCACTGAGCGCAAAGAGATCCAGCAGGTAAGTAAGCCTTTCATGGCGTACCTCAGCTGGAACGGAGTAAACATCTCCCATAAAATTCAGGTATTCGATACCTGTAAGTTTTTCATAAACTTCCGGGCTGTCTGGGACAAAGCTGATTGATCTCTTAACTGCCAGCGGGTCTTCGGTAATGGAGTGTCCGTTAATTAAAACCGATCCACTATCAGGCTTCAGCAAACCCACCATCATCTTGATCGTGGTTGTTTTCCCGGCCCCGTTCGGCCCAAGAAAACCGAAGATCTCGCCATTATTTACAGTCAGGTTCAAATTATCAACAGCTTTGACTGCGCCTTTGTTGTAGCTTTTAGAAAGATTGGCGATTTTTATCATCTTAATACCTCCAAAGGTAATACCTGTACTTTAATACAGGATAAAAGTAAGTATTAGGATAACCAGGCCGATAACTGAGGCCCCAATATCAATCAGCACTACCCTCCGGCCACTGTCCTTGCTCAGCATTGCTGCAACAGTCTTCTGGAATTTCTGGTAATCGAGTAACAGCACCAGGGCCTTGATCGCAGTTAAAGAAAACAGGACAGTTATGTATATCGAGTTTGCAACATCAAGGGTAAAGTGAAAATACCAGGTAAGGGCAATTAGGGCCAGGCCCAGCAGGGCTATAGCCACAATATAGGTCGGGCGCTTTTTTGTGTAAAACTTTTCAATAAAGCTATTTTCATCCCAGGGTAGCAAATGCATGTAAAAAGGTTTTAGAAAAGCAGCCAGGCCGAAAATAATACCAAGAACTTTAAAGTAATTCATATTCTAACCTCCTAGTAGAGCAAAAAACCCATTAATATAGATGCTACGCCTAAGGCTATGGCAAATATGTTAATCAGGGTCAGGGTTTTTCGATCTGTTTTCAGCACCCGCACCACGAAAGCCCTGAACTGCTTGTAGTTGAAGAGCACCTGTGACATTTTTGCCAGTGTTAAGGACAGCATCAATGTAATTACCAGGGAGTATGGAATCCCTGCTGTGAAGTGTTTATACCAGGTAAAAGCCACCAATCCGAAACCAAACAGTCCGACATACCATACCCAGCCGGGCTGTTCTTCAGTATATGCAGTATTTAACTCGAATGTGTTCCACTGCTTCGGAAAGAACTGAATTGCCGGTCGGGTCAGGATTAGAATCGCTCCAAATACAATGCTTAAAACCTGAAAATAGTTCATTATAACTCCTCCTTGTTGTTATATTTTTGTAAGCCCTTTTTTAGGAAAGAAGACAATTTGCGAGCTTCTTCTTTTAAAGCTTCACTATCATCAGCAATGATATTTTTTGAGTCAGGGTAAATATCAATAAAATGCATCAGGGTGAACTTTAATATACGAATTACAAAATCCCTGTCGAAATCGTCCCGTATTTCACCCGCCTTGATTGCTTTATCGATCATATTTTTTACATAATCTTCAAAAGCCATATTTAACTCCCCGATCAGTCTCTCTTTCAAAGACCCTTCTGCCATGTTTTGCAGGCGAATGCCAAGCTGGTGTTCCCTGTAATGCTGCACGGCAAAATCAACCGAAGCCAGCATCTGGAATTCCAGGTTTTCGAAGAAACTCATTTCTGCCAGTGGTTTATCAGTCCGGGCAAGGGCTTCTTTTAGAAAAACCTCTTTCATTTTCATGGTTTGGTTTACGAGATACAAGTAAAGGTCTTCCTTGTTGCCGAAATAATGGTACATACTGCCCTTTGAAGTACCGGCCCTTGCGATTATGCTGTTCAGCGATGCTGCCTCAAAATCTTTATCAGCAAATTCATCGAGTGCTGCATCGATAACTTTACCTTTTTCCTCGGGCGCTAAATTAAGAAAACCTTGCTTGACCATGGTGACAACCTCCTTAGACCACTTGGTCTAGACCGACTGGTCTAAGAATAACACTTTACTTTTAAAAAAGCAATAACTTTTTAAAATATTTTAT
>JBNJHL010000152.1:0-5710 GCA_051748445.1 Bacillota bacterium | reverse complement strand
ATACCGGTTGAATTGAGCCAGAGTCGTATACCGCAAGCAGCATTAAAAGCGCCACTGTCGCCCCAGTGATTGTGTCCGTAGCGATCATCATTATGGCCTTGATTGGTGCTGTTATCATAGCAGTATTTGCCAACTAATTCCTGTGAGAGTAATGTAGTATGTGGCTCAAGCATCCCATAGTGGCTATGCGCCACTACGATCCAGTTAACAGGCTTCATCTCGCCGTTTCCCGTATAGCTGCTTGAAGTGCGGAATTCCCATTTCCATGTGGGATCAACAACTAACGCCCCGATCGGCAAATCTCCGAGAGGAGTGGTGCCGCTTTCATAATCCATTATATAATTGAAGTTGGCCTGCGGCGACTCACCCGCTGCCAGGCTACTATCTTTTTTACGCCCTTTATTTTGCGCTTTAAAGAACAACTCGTATAATCTTTTCATCTTGTTACCTCAGCTTAAATTTCTGCTGTAATGCTTTCATTATTTTCTAACAATCATAGTATGGCAAACAGTTTGTTACATCAACACCGACCAATTTTACTGAGGAACGCTTACAGAAAAATACAGATTATTGTCAGGAAACACTAAAATATTGCGGCAAGATAAAGAGAAGGTAAAGCGGCAGGTGAAGCAGGCTTGCTTCTTGATGAAAGGGGCGCAGCGAAACTTTAATTGCCAGTTCAGGTTTATATTTTTTCCGATATTCCGCAAGACTGCGCGCTCTGACATTAGTTGCCGATTTAACCTCAACCGGTATTACCTTCTCATTTTGCTGAATTACAAAATCAACTTCTGCTGTATTGCCTGATCGCCAGTAATATGGCGTTTCATCGCTGGTGCTGATCAACTCCGTTAAAACGAAGTTTTCGGTTAGTGCCCCTTTAAATTCAACATACGAAGGAGACTGTTCAAAAATTGCCGAAGCCGGCAATTTAGACATTCTGCGCAGTAAACCCGTATCAGATACATAGAGTTTGAAATGGCCAGGATCAGCGTAGGCTGACAGAGGAAGTGCAGGTTTTTCAATTTTGCATATCTTGTAAGCAATGCCTGCCCCAATCAGCCAATTCATTGCATCTTCCAAATCTTTGGCCCGGGCTCCCGCTTTGGCATGACCATAGATAAACTTACTATTGTCCTTAGCGAGTTGAGCCGGAATACTTTGCCAGATCAATGAAAGCTTAGGATAGTCTTTTAACGGTGCATATTTGGCAAAATCAAGCTCATAAGCATTTATAATAGCATCCTGCAGCTTTTCGATCAGTTCAAGGTTTTTTGTATCAACCCATCTAGACACAACTTCCGGCATGCCACCAGTCACAAAATAGGTTCTGACCAAGGCAGTCAGTTTTTCGGTAAACACTTTAGCCAAGGGCTGCTCAAAATGATAATTCTTAAGATAACCGACCAAATCATCTTCTCCATGCGCTAGCAGGTATTCATGAAAATTCAGAGGCCTTAGAGTGAGAATATCAACCTTGCCAACTGGAAATGATGAAGGGTTGGAAAGGGCTATCCCCAGCAGGGAGCCAGCGCAAGCCAGATGATATTGTGGAGACTGCTCCTGCAAGTATTTCAAAAAAGTAAGCGCCTTGGGGCAAAACTGCACCTCATCAAAGATAATCAGGCTCGTAACAGGATTTATTTTTTTACCCAACACAATACTTAACTCAACAATAATGCGATTAGGATCAAGATCCTGCTCGAAGAGATCGGCCAGGGCAGGATTACCCTCAAAGTTAAAGTACGCTGAATCCTGGTATTCGGTTCTGGCAAATTCTTTTAGCAAGTAAGTTTTGCCACACTGGCGAACACCTTTGAGTATAAGCGGCTTACGATATTTATCATTCTTCCAATTAATCAAATTCTGCATTAAAAAACGTTTCATTGCTCTACCTCGCTGCATTATATATATTAATTTTGCAATCTATATTGCATTTATCATGTTTATAGTAATATAATTTTCTCCTTTTGTCCAGTTGTTCGTAAATAATTATAAAGGTATCTCAGCCTCCAGCGAAGAAACAGTAATTATCATTAACGATTGATAAAAAGGAATACTTAATGAAATCGTTTGAAACAGTAAAAAATCTAAAACCCCTAATCCGCCCGGCGGAAACTAAAGACTATCCCTTTCTACAGCAGATGCTTTATGAAGCAATTTTTATACCTGAAGGGGAAACAAAGCCTCCGCTTTCAATTCTTGATGCACCCGAAATTAATAAGTATGTACGTGGGTGGAAGAAAACAGATGATGTTGGCTTTATTGCAGAAATTGAGGGTGAAGACGCAGGCGCTGCCTGGACCAGGTTGTTTGAAAATACTGAGGCCGGTGGTTACGGGTTTGTTGACAATGGAACCCCTGAGTTAGCCCTGGCGATATATGAAAAATACCGGGGCATGGGCGTTGGAACAGCGCTGATGCAAGCCCTGACAGAAGAATTAAAGATGCTTGGTTACAAGAAACTGTCACTTAGCGTGGATAAAGCAAACCGGGCCGTCAACCTTTATAAAAGGCTTGAATTCAAAGTGATTAAGGAACAGGAAACCGACTTTTTGATGGTGAAGGATCTGTAAAGCTTCATGACTATACTACTAACTAAGGCTCGGTTAAACAGGTGTAATTACCTCCTGATATGGAGGTATATATTTTTGGTAGTATGGAGATGTTCTGGTTTTCGGGTAGCGGCAAGGGGCACTAAACTTCGTGCCGGGTTTGCAGTAAAGATGCCGCATAATGCTGTGGGCAATACCAGCTTTTCGGACAGACGCTGAGACGCTGCATGCAGTTTATCTATTATTCCTATTGACTTACTAACCTTATATGCAATACAATAGAGAAATATTGCTTGAGGAGGTTTTCAATCATGAAAAAGTACCTGATTGGGCTGCTGATTGCTTTGGCAGCCGGAATAACAATATTAGTGTTTTTCAACCAGGGCCTATTCACAGCGGCAGATGAGGTGATAGAGCCGGCGGAAGATAGCGTTGAAATTGCAGATGACAGCGCAGCAGCGGTTGAAGAAGAGGATGCTGATGCCGAAGAAGAAGTGGTGGCTGATACGCCGGACGAAGAGGCAGCGGTTGAAGAAATTGAACCTGAAGGAGGCGAAGGGGGTATTGCTGCTGATGACGCAGGGTTTATGATAACCGAGACTCCTTATCAGGATTTTATCCAGGCCCGCCAACAGGGTGAGCCAATCGTCATAAAATTTTACTCTCCAACGTGAAGCGCCTGTGTGATGATGGAGCCCGTGTTCATGGCTCTAAAACAGCAGTACCAGAATCAGGCGAAATTTATTGTAGCTGATTTTAACAGGGAAGAAACATTTATGCTGATGCAGGCAGAAGGTTATAATGTGCCCTATATCCCGATGTTTTTCTTCATTGATGCCCAGGGAAATGTTATTGTTAAAGAAGCAGGCGTCTTTAGTTTTGAGGTTATGGCTCAGTTTGTTGAGCAGATCATCGGTTAGGGTTTTTGGGAAGGCAAAGCAGGGTCGCTCATCTCATTTATGATACCTTCTTCTGCTAATAATAGTTGTGCTACAATATGATTAAATAACCCTAGAGGGGCGATTAGATAATGGACTGGCAACAGCAAATAAAGGGCGATTCAATCATTTGGCTGCTCGGTGAGGGTAACCCGGGTGTGCGCTACCTTGCTTTGCGAGATTTGCTGGACCGCCCCTCTTACGACGGGGAGCTGGTCGCTGCCCGGGAGCAGGCTCACCGTGAAGGCCCGATTGCGGTTATCCTGAAAGAGATGGATAGTGATGGCTACTGGGTTAACCCAGGACATGGTTACCTGCCTAAGTACTACAGCAGTGTATGGTCGCTAATAATGCTGGCTCAACTGGGCGCTAAGATCGAGCTGGATCAGCGGATAGAAAAGGCCTGCCGTTATCTGTGTGACCAGAGCCTGACCATAAATGGCCAGTTCAGCACCACCAAGACGGCATCAGGCACGGTTGACTGCCTGCAGGGCAACTTGCTGTCGGCGATGCTTGATTTAGGGTTTACCGACCCCCGCCTGGCTAAGGCTTTTGAATGGATGGCCCGCAGCGTAACCGGGGATGGGGTGGCACCGATGGAAGATAAAACTGAACCGCTGCGCTATTATGCCGGTAAATGCGGCCCCGGTTTTAGGTGCGGTTCCAACAACAAACTGCCTTGTGCCTGGGGCGCTGTGAAAGTGATGCTTGCCTTCAGTAAGCTGCCGGTGGAGAAAAGAACCCCCTCTATTGACCAGGCGATCACAACCGGCATCGACTTTCTGTTAGGAGTTGATCCTATGAGTTCTGCATACCCCTCCGGCTGGAATGATCAACCGAGCGGTAACTGGTGGAAGTTTGGGTTTCCGATCTTTTATGTAACAGATTTACTGCAAAATATTGAAGCACTGGTCAGGTTAGGTTTGGGAAACGACCCCCGGTTGAAAAATGCGCTTGACTACATTCGCAGCAAACAGGATGCAGAGGGCAAATGGTTAATGGAATATAGCTACAGCGGTAAAACCTGGGTCGATTTCGGCCCCAAAAAGGAACCCAATAAGTGGGTTACTTACAGAGCAGCCTGGGTCTTAAAAAACAGCTAAACGCTTAAGCTGCTGTTTAAGATTATTGCTCTCCCCAGCGGTATTTTCTGTTTTGGCGTAACTTGTCAAGATCACATTTTAAACAGAGGCCATTATGGCAGCAAATAGCTGCTTCGCATTTGGAGCAACGCCAGTGTGCTGCTTCACTTTCGAGAAATGCTTTCATGCCTTTTTCACTAATTGACCTGAGGTTATTTATCATGCTCATGTGGTATTTTGTTCTGTAGCGTTTGTCGAGCGCTTTTAAGCGCTTACAGGGGAAATATGTGCACTGATAACAAAAGCGGATTAACCCATTGCCAACTTTATCGCAGCAGTCTTTCATGTGCAGGCAGTTCTTACCGCGCGGCAGGCAGCCCGGACAATATTTTCTTCTGAAACCCTGTTTGTCGAGATCATACTTCTGGGCCTGGTAAGCTATGCAAAGGTTGCAGTTCATTCCGCAAGGAGCTATAAGCTGTTCGCTCATTTCTAATGTCAATAATTCAATTTGCATCGCCACTCTGTCTTTCAGCCCTAGTTCGGCTTCCCGGTCTAAAGCAGCAATAAGAACGGCAGTTAATTCAGCCCTGCGCAAACGCCTGAAGCCCATTTTCTCATAAAATGGTGCGTTCCATGGAACGTTACTAAAGGTGGTGAGCGCCAGGTGATTAAAACCCTCTTCGCGGGCCCACTTTATAACAGTTTGCACCAGGTTCCTGCCAATATGCAATAGGGGTCAGGTCTTGCAATCCAACATATTTCATGATTGCTTATACCCATGGCCAGACCACTACGCATTGAATATCCTGGAGTGCTTTATCACCTTACTTCCCGTGGTAATGACCGCAATGAACATGAAAAGCATTGCTTAAAGTAAAAAGGGAGAGGAGTAACGAAAATGAAGTTGTTTAAGGACAAGAAGTATTCGGTCATAGATATTGGCTTAATCAAATGGAGTTGCATTTTAATTGGCATGGTGTTAGGGGCATACTTTGCGGATTTTGTTTTAGGTTATGTATGGCTACTTATTATAGTAGCGTTCATCTTGGCCATCAAGCCGATCGTTGCATACTTTAAAGAAGATTAATCTGAGCTTAGGTAATAATCGCCTTTAAGAAGCTACACTACAAAA
>JBNJHL010000151.1:0-5720 GCA_051748445.1 Bacillota bacterium | reverse complement strand
TGGATATATAAGACAACAAATGATGCCTGGCAGAACATAATTAGCGGCGATGATTTCAATCACCTGCTGTTAGTCAATGCTGGGCAGATTAAGATCGGACATAACGCTTTAAATTCGTTTGCAGATCCGGATTCTATTTCAAATGACCAGTGGTACTTTGTGGTCAGCACTTTTGATTACGATACCGGCGATCTGAAGCTGTATAAAGACGGCGCCTATGTCGGCGGAGTTGTTATCCCAGAAGGAGAAAGGGCTATGACCGATCCGACCTTATGGGTTGGAAGGTATAGTGGCGGGGCAAGCTGGAGAGGCAGGATTGATGATGCAAGGGTCTTTGATTTTGCATTGACCCCGGAACAAATTGCCCAGATGTATAGCAGCGGTGCCGGGGATTCCAGGGCGATAACAACAGGGCATACGGTTGATGGCCAAACCTGGCGGGCCGAAGTCACCCCGTTCTCAGCAACCGCAGCCGGCAATACATACGCATCAAATGAGGTTGTGATCGGAGAACCGGCCTTGATTTCCATCATGCCTCTTGGCGACTCGATAACCGTTGGTGTTGGCAGTACAGATCAAACTGGTTACAGACGAGAATTATACCAGCAATTAACTGATTCAGGTTACAATGTAGATTTTGTGGGAACCCAGAATAGTGGTATTCCATCTGACTTTGACAAGGACCACGAAGGGCACAGCGGTTGGCGTGCAGATCAAATCCGGGACAACATTTATAACTGGCTGGTAGCCAATCATGCTGACATAGTTTTACTTCATATTGGCACGAACGATATACAAGGTGATAATGAAGATGTAGATGAAGTCGAGGCTATACTTGATGAAATAAACCGATACGAAGATACATACAGTAAAAATGTAACTGTCCTTGTGGCAAGAATCATTTTAAGGGATGATACTAAATCTGATCAGACAGTGGCTTTCAATAATGCTGTAGAAGCGATGGTTATGGAGCGTATCGCAGCTGGCGATAATTTAGTTATGGTTGATCAAGAAAATGCCTTGGTCTATCCGGGTGATCTTGCAGATAGTGTGCATCCTAATGATTCGGGCTATTCTAAAATGGCTAGCACTTGGTTTAATAGTCTAAATCTTTTACTTGGCTTGGATATGACTGCATATTCAACGTTAAGTCTGAGCTCCAACAATTACTTTTTAACAACTGATTTGATCCTTGCTTATATGTTTGATGGGGATGCAATTACAGCTGAATTCAACTGATTTTAGTTAATGCTCTGATAAAAAATTGAGCCATTAACTTTTATGATCAAGATATTGTTACCGGGCATGTGTTCCTGTCAATGCTCGGTTTTTCTTGGAATAACATCTCTAACTTAGAAATGTGACAGGCCAGCACTCTTGTTATGCCAAGTATTGCTATCTTCGGTTATAGCAATGACGATATGCACAATTCCGGTCATCTGTTTCGCAATTACCAGTTCATGCTGATGGAGGAATTAACTGAAGCAGCGCTCAGGGAATCGATGGAAGCGGGTGCTTTTTACTTCTGTTATGAGTCAGGAGGAAGCGGCGATGCTCTTGCTCCACGGATCACCAGTATTACGGTTACAGACGATACCGTAATAACCATAACTGCCACCGCTGCGGCTTCGATCACCTGGCGATCCGACAAAGGGGTTGTCGGCAGTGGTGTTTCAATCGACGTATCAGAACTAGACGATGGGAGTATCTTTGTCCGGGCCGAGCTGGAAAATAGTTCTGGCAGAACTTACACCCAACCCTTTCTGCTTGGTTATTAGTTCGCTTAGATGTTAACACCCATTAATATTGCGCAAGAGTTACAGGGTGCAGCTGAGATGCAGCAATCATTTTTTCATTAAACCTGTTAAGTTAGGTGATTAAATGGATCGATATTTTATCACGTCAAGAGAGAATGAAGTCCTGGATGTAAATGCCCACAATAGTGAAGAACAAGAAGTGATCAAACACCCAGGTAAGGGTTTGTGGGCAGTGCGGGTCTTACCTGATAATCAATATGTAAAGGCAAAATTAAGCGGCAAGATTACAGATTCACTGCCCGATGATTGGAATTGAAACAGCTGAATTACTGAGATCTTAACTGTCCCGCCTGGTAACTACCAGGCGGGATTCTTTATGGCTTGCCAGGTATGGCCGGCAGTTTGGTGGTGAGCGTCCGCTGAGAGCTCGGTAGCGTGAATAATTAGCCGAGACCAAGATTGCCCATCATGCAGGACAGCTGGGAAGGCCCGTATAACGGCTGTCTTCCCAGAGAGAAAGAAGGTGAAGTGGTGCAAAGAAAGAGTTAGAGATTGCGAAGCCTTGCAACACCGGAACCTGCATTGAGAGACTGTGCAGGCTGAATATATCGAACATGAAGGTTTGTTGATCCGATCAATAGCAGTAAACTGCATTAGCTAAGCAAACGACGATTTACCTCGTTTGCCTGATAAATAAAAAGGGAGCCAGGTTTAAGTTGGCGCCCTTTAATATGCCAAATTTACTTTAGACCATAAATGCGTAGTTAATCTAGTATTAATATATTAGGATAGTTCCTTATCCTACAAGCCGTTGTTCCAACTATCCAGGGTTTCAGCCCAGCCGAGGACTGCAGCCCTATCCTCTCGCTTGTCTTTGTTCATCCTGCCGGTAAGATCGCCCGGTTTATTATAGTCACTGTAGCCCCCATTGCCATGGAAAAAGTTTAGCGCTTCAGTGTAAGCATTTTTAACTTCTTCGGGTATTACACAGGTTTCGTTTTCCGGCAGCTGCATGTTCAGATGGGCGGCAATAAACTGGTGGGCCAGGATATAAAATGCATCACCGCCGCGAGGTGGTGTCCTAAGAACATCAATCCACGAACCGTGCCCAAAGAAGTTTTCGTAGGAAATCTCAGGGTGTTCTGCAATTACCGGAGGTGCAGGCCAACCATCCTTATACCCTTTGTTTCTCCAGTATCCCTGGGTATAGACTGTACATGGAACGGGCGGGAGTTTCTGAAAGGTGAATAGCTTTATGTCCGCTTCGCCCCTGTTCTCGATAGCGAAGCCGTAAACTTCCTCGTAACTTCCATTGAAGAACTGGCTTACTTTTGCAACCATTAACCAGTAAGACTGGTGGGGGATATAGTTGTTGTGAGCATGGCCAGTATTCCACTGATAAACTTTTGCGTTGGACCAGGTAGCTTTTCCGAAATGAAGTGTATTGGCTTCAACTATTATATCACCTGCCTGGTTCAGGGGTGTGATCTGGAAGTGGGAATTGCCCCATCTTTCCATTACGACCACGTAATCGTCAGCTTTAAGGGGGGTCTCATAGATTACATCAAAGTCTGAGTTGCCTGTATATTCCTGGGGTCTGTCGCTATCGTCGTAAAAGATATAGTTGTTCAGGTTCAGGTTTTGGAAAGTCTTTTCTGCTTCTATGCGGAAATAAGCTTCGTTATCGGTGGTATGTCTTACCAGGCTGTAATTGCCATTATCCGGTACGATTACACCGATGTCCTCACTGGATTCTGTCGACAGGCCTTGCAGCTTTACGACAGCCCCGCTCGTGTTGAAGGGTGCTATTTTAACCAGGCCGCCGTCATTAACTTCTAATGAAATCAGTTTAATTGGTTTGCCGGTTTTAACTTTCGGGGGACCATCAGGATATGAACTGCTCTGCTCCATCGTATCTCCATCTACTTCCAGTGTAACCTTAGTGATCGGAATATAATTGCCAGTATCGTTGTTAATAAAGGTAACGCTTGAAGCATAAGCCGTCATAACAAAAACGCCAACTAACAGTATTACGATTACAAACATAAACAACTTATTACCCCGCATAATAAATAACACTCTCCTCCTAAATATCGGTTTAAAATATTTATTCCTATTCTATTAATTACTACTATTTCTAAATTTGCACATCACTCTCTGGAGTAATTTGGAATGGTTATAAAGTGTAATATTATGCAGCCTTTACTGCCCCAATATTGCCCCATGGAGTGATACTGTTGATAGGTGGAGAATGATTAACCACAGAAGTTTTAAGAAAATTGTTCCCGATTATGCCTTAATGGCTGGATTGTATCGAAGCATACTAGATAGATATGCAAGAACATCCTATCATTAGAAGGAGATTTGCAAACCGGGGTTGCAAGAAAGCAAATGGTTGCAACGTTGTGCAATAAAAAGTATCATAGGCGATGTAAATGGTTATTAGCTAAGCTGGTGAGCAAAATAATTGGTAAGAATATATGATATTGATGGCATATAAAGGAAGTGAGTTCTTTGTATTAAGTAACCGGCGGGGCAGGATTTATCGGCAGTAACATTGTTCGGCAACTTATTGATAGGAAAAAATCGGTGAGAGTTTTAGATAACTTTGCTTCCGCTTAACCGGAGAATCTTGAGGAATTAATGGGTCTGGAAGTGATCAAAAGAAGCTTGACTGATATTGAAGATGTAAGAAAGGCCCTCGACGGAGTTACTTAGTTCTCCATCAGGGGGCATTTCCTTCAATGCCACACAGAATAGACGATACCAGGAGCAGTAAAGAAGTAAATGTAATTAGTATTCTCAATCTGTTATTTATTAATTTTGCTATTGGTGAGAGATATAATTTAAGTAGACTGGTAGTTTTTTTAAATGAAATCTTGGCAACTGAGATTGCATCTTAGTATACAAACCCGCTGAAGGATGATGTCCGCTACTATGAAAGTAATTTCACTAAATTAAAGAGATTCTAGACTATAGAATATTTTTAGAACTTAAGGAAGGTTTAAGGCGAACGGTCGAATGGTATAAGCAAAATAAAAAAAGTTTAAGTATCAGCTAAACAAATAAAGCATAGCGTGATTATTGTCTTTAACCATTGCACCAGCAGGGATGAGGCAATAGACAGATGAATTTATGGATGGCGCTGGTGCCTTGTTTTTATTCGTGCCGCGGGTCTGGCTGAAGATTAAAGTGCTGCCCCGGATAAATTAATCCCTGGAATGTTGAGAAGGGTTATGACCTGTAGAAAATATAATCAAGACATGAGGGTAATCAATGAAGTTAAGGGATAGAAAAAAAAAGTTTTTAGATTTGATTATTTACTGGCTGCCTGTTCTGATCCAGATGGCCTTGATTTTTTATTTCTCTTCCCAGCCCGAGGGCAGCAAAGTCCTGGAAAGCTTCCCTACTTCGCCGGGGATCGGACACCTTATCGGCTATGCTATACTTTCTTTTTTGCTTTACAGGGCTTTTAACCAAGGCCTTTCTGGCTGGAATGTCAGGGCTGCTGGGAATGCTTTTGTTTTCGGCTTAATTTATGCTGTTAGCGATGAACTGCACCAGGTTTTTGTGCCCGGGCGACAGGCTGCAATTATAGATGTGGGTATCGACACAGTGGGCATTATACTGGGCTTATTGTTGGTGAGGGTATTATCGCACCCGGCTGTTAGCAACCTATTCGTCGGCCGGAGTAAAAATAATTAAGCAAGCCTTTAATTTATATACCACTGTTCACTGAGGTTTGAAGCCAGGCAGGATCAGATTCGGTTTGGGCCAGTAAAAGATAAAAAACAAAAATAATTTCATAAAAATTAATATTGCCTGAGTAGCAAGCGCTGAATGGAAAGCAACCAATAAAGCGTAATATGTTTGACTAAAGCGTGTTTCCGCAACTATAATATACATAATTGTGATGATATTTATTTGCTATTCTGAGGCAAATTAGAAGGGGCGGCAACCTGA
>JBNJHL010000150.1:0-5779 GCA_051748445.1 Bacillota bacterium | reverse complement strand
GCCGAAAACAAAGGCAGGTTTAAAAGGGTACCTTGCTTCCGGCCTGATTAAAGGTATCGGCCCGGCCACAGCAGATAAAATAGTTGATCATTTTGGGCTCGACACCCTTGATATTATTGAAAATGAACCGCATCGCCTGCAGGAAGTTGACAGCATCGGGGCAAAAAAAGCGGCAGGCATCATAGACAGTTACAAGCAGTATAAGGATGTTCAGAATGTCCTGATTTTTTTACAGGGCTACGGGGTAAGCGTCGGACAGGCGATGCGCCTCTACCGTCGATACGGTTCGGATACTATCAACCAGGTCCAGGAAAATCCCTATCGTATGGCAGAAGATATTTTCGGGGTTGGGTTTAAAACAGCCGATAAAATTGCCCGTCAGCTTGGCCTGCCTGAGGATGCCCCGCAAAGAATCCAGGCTTCAATTTCTTATACCCTGAGCAGGGCTGCCGAACAGGGGCATGTTTACCTGCCCCGGGAAGTGCTGTTTGAGAGAATTAAAGAGTTGCTTAATGATACAGGGCAAAATCTGTCCGAATCATATCTTGAGGAACAGCTTCGTCAGATGATTGAAGAAAAGCGCCTCTTCAGCGAAATACAGGAGGTAGGAGAAGCAGTATACTATGCTCCCTTTTACCAGGCCGAGCAGGGCTCTGCCCGTTTGCTCCTGGAGCTCGAAGGCAAAGTGAACCCTTATTCTCAGCTGGAGATGAACCAGGTTCTCGGTAAAGTGCAACATGATTCATCTCACCTGACAGAAGAACAGCTGCAGGTCCTGGAAAAAGCTCTGCAAAATGGGGTCCTGGTAGTTACTGGCGGACCCGGAACCGGTAAAACCACAACAATTAAAGCACTTCTGTCTACATTTCAATCAATGAGACAAAAGGTGCTCCTGGCTGCCCCGACCGGCCGGGCTGCAAAAAGAGTTACCGAAGCAACCGGAGAGGAAGCTTTTACTATTCACCGTATGCTGGAGTATAGCTATACAGAAGGGGAAGGTTTCCGCTTTCAACGTAATGGGGACAACCCGGTTGAGGCCCAGGTTGTTATTATTGATGAAGCATCAATGGTGGATCTTCTGTTAATGTATAATCTGCTAAAAGCGCTTCCAGCCGGCTGCCGCCTGGTCATGGTGGGAGATGTTGATCAGCTTCCGGCAGTGGGGGCCGGGAATGTCCTCAGGGATTTAATCAGCTCCGGAAATATTCCCTGTTTCAGGCTCAGTTATATTTTCAGGCAGGCCCGCGAAAGTCTGATTATAGTTAACGCCCACCGGGTCAATCAGGGCGAAATGCCTTACCTGAATGTAAAAAATAAAGATTTTTTTTTCATGCAGGAGGAGGACCCGGAATATGCGGCCCGGCTAGTAGTTGAACTCTGCCAGGAAAGGTTACCCAATTACGGGCCTTATGATCCGCTGCTTGATTTGCAGGTGCTAACACCCATGCGTAAAACGGCTGCCGGTGTAGAGCGTTTGAATCAGCTTTTGCAGGAAGCACTAAATCCCCAGTCTCGGGAAAAGCTTGAAGCTTCCGGCAAAGGGTCTGTTTTTCGCCTGGGGGATAAAGTGATGCAGATTCGCAACAATTATCAAAAGGAAGTCTATAACGGCGATATTGGTCTGATCACAGCAATTGATAAGGAAGAGACCGAGCTGGTTGTCACTTTCCGAGATTTGCTCCAAGCTCGCCCCGTAGTTTATGATTTTACTGAGCTTGATGAGCTGGTGCTTTCTTATGCAGTTTCGGTCCATAAAAGTCAGGGCAGCGAATACCCGGTAATCATTATGCCTGTGCTTACCCAGCATTACATGCTTTTACAGCGCAATCTGCTGTATACCGGCATAACCAGGGCCCGCAAACTGGCTGTACTGGTGGGCAGTAAAAAAGCTCTGGCCATAGCCGTCCGTAATAATAAAGCTGAAGAACGGTTTACCCTGCTCGATCAGCGATTGCGATCTGGAAACCTGCAGTGATGAATAAATTATTTGATAATATTATCAGCCTGGTTTATCCGGAGCGCTGTCTGTTTTGCAATGCTGTCCTTCCTAACCTTGCGAGTAGGTCACTGTGCGCTGTCTGTGAAAAAGAATTTATTGCGGCCGGTTTTCTGTGTCCCTACTGTGAGGTAACCTTACCGGCAAATGCTTTTTGTATCTGCAGGCCACTACAACCATCACTTCACTCTCTCTTTGCCCTTGCTAAATTTGAACAACAGTGGCGGTTGCTGTTGCATAATTTGAAGTATTACGGACGTCGGTCCCTGGGCCGACCTCTGGGCAGATGGCTGGCCTATGAGCTCAATACTCAGCAGGTTCAGCTTCCCGATCTGGTAGTGCCGATTCCCCTGCACAGGGACAGAGAGAAAGAAAGGGGTTTTAATCAAAGTGCGCTTATTGCTAAACATCTGGCTATGTTCCTTGAAGTACCTTTTTCCCCGCTTCTAGACAAGCATAAAAAGACTTTATCGCAGACAGCCTTATCTCGCCGCGATAGGCAAAACAATATTCACGGGGCCTTCAGCCTGGCTGGTCCTATTAAGAGTGGATCAACAGTTTTGCTGGTTGATGATATCTATACAACTGGTTCAACCATGATGGAAGCCGCAGATATTTTATACAGGCATGGTGCAGAAGTACATGGAGCGGTAGTTGCTTATAATCCATTAATCAAGAATTGATTAATGGAAGGATTTTTTGCTGGACTGGGGAATAGTTAATGTAGTAAGATAGATTCCATATCAAAGAGTAGGAGGTAAGAAATATGGATATAAATGTACGCGGTAAAAACATTGATGCCACACCGGCCCTGGTAGATTATGCTCAGAAAAAGCTTAGTAAATTGGAAAAGCATTTTGATAAATCCACGGATGTTCAGGTGGTCTTGAGTGTAATCAGGGAAGAACATATTGTTGAAGTAACCATGAATTTAAATGGTTTAATTTTACGAGGTGAAGAATCCACCGGTGATATGTATGCTTCCATTGACATGGTAGTTGATAAACTTGAGCGGCAGCTTAAAAAATACAAAACGCGGATGAATAAATCTATGCGGCAAAGAGGCACACGGATCATCAGCGAAAAACATGCTGCAATGGAAGCAGAAGAAAGAATGGAGGACGATAAGCCTCAGGTAGTTAGAACCAAGCGTTTCTCCTTAAAGCCAATGAGTGTGGAAGAAGCGATTCTGCAGATGGACTTACTGGGGCACAACTTTTTCGTATTTACCAATGCCGAGACTGAAGATATAAATGTTGTTTACCGGCGGAAGGACGATAATTATGGGTTGATTGAGCCGGAATAATATCTTAACAACATTTGTTCCAGGCTTTAGGCAGGAAGAGGTTGGTCCGCATGAACAATGAAGTAAATGCAGTGATCTTTGAAGGTTCACAGCCGCAAAGTGAAATAGAAGAGGCCATGGCTCTGGCCAGGCAGGCGGCATTGCTCGATAATTTGGAAAAAATCAAGCAAGTTTCCTCCCTTGGCCAATCTTACCTTTACACAAACCGTTCGGAGCTGGCGAGCCCGGCAGCTGAGCTTGGCGCCAAAGTTTACCTTAATAGTACTCCGCCGGATCAGTTCCATTATGGAAAACAGCTGCAGGCCGCGATCAGAGAGCATGATCTTAAAAATGTTTTTTGCCTGAACGGAGCCGGCTCGCCCCTTATTTCGGTTGAAGAGCTGAAAATGGTTTGTGAAACCCTGTTAAGCAGGAAGAACTTTGTTTATACAAATAATACTCAGTCGGTTGATGTTGTCGCATTCACTGTTCCATCGCATCTGGATTCGATTGAGCTTCCGGCCATGGACAACAGCCTGGCCTTAACTTTACGTGACCAGCTGGGTCTGAAAATGGAGCTGATGCCCCATTCGCTGGGGCTCCTGTTTGATATAGATACACCCAGTGATCTCCTGATCCTGGGGGCCGGGCCTTTTACCGGACCGCGCACAAAAGCAGCAATTGATAGCTTGCAGCTTGATTACAACACCCTGGAACAGGCCAAGGCAGTGCTAAGCGATGAATATGAAGATGTAGCCCTGATCGGCAGGGTCGGAGCGCCGATTATCGGCCGACTCAACGCTGTCCTGAAGCTGCGGTTACGGGTTTTTTCCGAAGAGCGTGGCATGAAATCACTCGGCCGGGTTGAAGCAAAGGAAGTTGAATCTTTACTGGGCCTGCTAATTGAACATGCCGGCCTGGAGAATTTTTTTGACCACCTATCAGGATTGGTCCGCTGTGCTTTTATCGATAGCAGGGTCTTGACTTATCATTATCAGCAATACCCATCTGACCGGGATCGTTTTCTCTCTGATCTCGGCCGCTGGCAGGAGGTTGAAAACCCCTGGTTGAAGGAGTTTACCAGGGCTGCGGTTGAATGTCCGATTCCGGTAATCCTGGGAGGGCACTCGCTGGTTTCAGGCAGCCTGTGGGCGCTTTGCAGTGAGCTTGACCCGCAGGGCAAGGGAAAGGAGTATTAAAATGTCTTCACTAATCCAAAAGCTGTTCGGCGATCAAAATGAAAAAGAATTACGTCGACTGGAAAAAATAGTAGAAAAAATAAACGAGTTGGAGCCCTGGGCCTCCGGTTTAGATGATGAGCAGTTTCCTGCTCAGACCAAGCAGTTCAAGGAACGTCTTCAGCAGGGGGAAAGCCTGGATGATCTAATGCCCGAAGCCTTTGCCCTGGCCCGTGAAGCGGCCAAACGTATGACGGGGATGAGGCCTTTTGATGTTCAGATTTTAGGGGCTATAGTTCTTCACCACGGCCGGATTGCCGAGATGAAGACAGGTGAAGGTAAAACCCTGGTGGCCACCCTGCCTGCCTACCTTAATGCCCTGACCGGCAAAGGTGTTCATATTGTTACCGTTAACGATTACCTGGCTCGCCGTGACCGTGATTGGATGGGGCCGGTTTATGAATATCTTGGCCAGGACGTGGGTTTGATTGTGCAGGGGTTAGAACCGGCAAGACGCCGTGAAGAATACAGCCGGGATATAATCTATGCCACTAATAACGAACTGGGTTTTGATTATCTGCGCGACAACATGGTTATCTACAAAAAAGATATGGTTCAACGGGAACAGCATTATGCCATCGTCGACGAAGTAGATAGCATTCTTATTGATGAAGCGCGGACCCCCCTGATTATTAGCAGCAGGGTTGAAAGCAAAGAAGAGTACGGTCGTTGGAAAGACGAAGTAGAACACCTGATCCGCAAGCAGGGCAAACTGGTCAACGATCTCTTAAACCAGGCTCGTAAAGAGCTTGATGCCGGTGAAAAGGAGGAAGCTGCCGAAAAATTACTTTTAGTCCGCAGGGCATCGCCCAAGAATAAAAAATTGATGAAAATCATGAAGGAACCTGGACTGGAGAAGCTGGTTGAGCGAACCAAGCAGCGCCTGATGACTGAAAAAAGGCTAAATCATCTTGATGAAGAGCTTTATTATGTAATTGATGAAGCTACCAGGCTGGCCGATATCAAGGATAAAGGTTACCGCGAACTGGAACGGATTAATCCACAGCTTCTGAGTCTCCTGAAGCTGGACAAGGAGTATGCTGAAGATATTGATGATCTGGATGATCAAGAAGCAGATACAGCAGGTGAGCACCGCCATTACTTCGATCAACTGATCAGGGCATACTCTCTTTATGAGAGAGATGTTGATTATGTGGTCCAGGATGGCAAGGTAGTTATTGTTGATGAATTTACCGGGCGATTGATGCCGGGTCGCCGTTACTCGGAAGGCCTTCATCAGGCTATAGAAGCAAAGGAAGG
>JBNJHL010000149.1:0-5785 GCA_051748445.1 Bacillota bacterium | reverse complement strand
GATGTCCAGGAAGATTCTCTGGCCCGTTTCTACGGGCAGGCCCCAATTTTAAGCCTGCAGGCCGGTTTGGAAGAAGCAGGAATTCCTGTCCGCCTAAACCGGCCGGAGGCAGAAACTGCCGTGGAAAAAGTACGTGGATGGATCAGAGAATACGACTGGGCAGAATCTCCATTCAAGGGATTTGACCACTGTGTTACTCAGCACCGCATGCCAGGCGGAGCCTTTCCCAGCTCATTCGAACAGGCCGAAAAGGGAAATTTCTTAGATCTAATGCCGGAAATATTAACCCTGATGTCTCTCTATAACAAGATTATCAAATACTTCGACGTTACACCCGGCTCACAAATTACCTGGACTACCTGCAGCGGCATCATCAACCGCTACAAGAAAGAAAAGGGAGAAGCCGGGGTTAAACATATTACCAAATTGATCAGAAGGTTTGTCGAAGAAAAAAACCAGACTTTTGAAGAAATGGAACCTGAAGAACAGGATGAACTGCTGAGTCTTTTTTCCGGGACTTCCAGCGACTTTAAAAACCTGCTGCTGGGTAAGTATGGCAGGTTACCGGTCGGCTGGCCGGCTGAATGGGTTTACAAAAGCACCTTCGGCAGCGACTGGGAAAGCTTGATCAGGGACCGCAATGAACTATCACCCCTGGATCTTCTTAACGATGAAAATTTGGAGAAAGCAAGAAAAGAGCTGACCGATGCCCTGGAACGGAATCCTGATGAAGAAGAGTTTATACTTTACTTAATGCACCCAAAAGATGCAGTAGAATATATTAAATTTCGGGGGAAATACAGTGAGGCCCCTCTTGTTTTACCGACAAAGGTATGGCGCAAAGGCCTGCTTAGACCGGGAAGCAAGGTTGATTTTGATTTTTGGGGCAAGCCCTGCAGTATAGAACTGGTATCGGTCGGCAGCGAATATGACGGTTATATCCATGTGCTGATGAAAGTTAACAGCAAAACCAAGATCTATGCCATTGAAACCGGGAAGACCACAAAAGCACCGCTTCGTATGGCCTTAAAACCCGGGGAAGTAGGATCGCCGATCAACGGTAACCTGTGGAGAATAGGCAGCCAGGAAAGGGGCACTTTAAAGGTAGGAGATATCGTTCACAAGGGGGAAGAAGTGGCCAATATAGAGGCAATGAAAATGGAAAATGCCGTTACCGCACCGTTCGACGGTCAGATCATAGAAATCTGCGCCAGAGTTAACGACACTGTCCAGGAAGGACAGGTCATCCTGGCTATTAAACCGGCTTAGCAGTCAGCCCTTTTACCTGATACAGTATAGAAAATCTAAATATTAAACCTACATCGCATGTTGTTAAGCAGCTTGCTTAAGAAGCTGAGGCGAGCTGAACAGTTACGAGATTATTAATACTTATATATGGAGGTTTAAGATAATGGCTATTGTAGAAATATCAATTGTTCCGCTGGGCACTGGCAGCACCAGTTTAAGCCCTTATGTTGCGGCCTGTGAAAAAGTACTGCGGGAAAACAGTGGTGACCTGAAGTATGAACTGACGGCCATGGGAACAATATTAGAAGGTGACCTGGATCAAATCATGACCCTGGTCCGCCGCCTGCATGAGGTGCCATTTGACCAGGGTGCGCGGAGAGTAAGCACCAGCATAAAAATAGACGACCGCAGGGACCGGCCGGGAACCATAGAACAAAAGGTTAAGTCGGTGGAAGAGAAGCTAGAGAAGTAATAATTAATAACACCTTAAACTTCAGATTACTGAAATTATGCCCTTTAAGAGCTTACGTCTATCTTTCCAGTCAGGCATTATTTCAGTCAAAAAGTTATAAAATAATTGGTCATGTTTTCGATATTTGAAATGGGCTAACTCGTGGAGAACAACATAGTCTAGACAAGCTTCGGGTGCTTTTACCAGCTCACTGTTAAGAGTAATTTTATTCCTGCCCCATGAACAGGAGCCCCACCTGGTTTTCATCTTTCGCACAGTAATTGAAGGCTTGGTTATCCCCCGCTCTGCTACGAGAGGATGAACTCTATCCAGTGACTGCTCAAAAAGTGGCCGCGCCTGCTCTTTTTGCCATTCTGTGATAAGGCACTCTTTGCTTTTAAAATCGTTTTCATCCTTAATGAACAGGTAACACTGACCCTGGTCAATTATTACTTCTTCCTGTTTCTTTACAACCACCACTTGCAGTGGATAATTCTGCCCGAGAAAGGTAATTAATTCTCCTGTATTATACTGGCGCTGGTTTATCTTGTTCTGCTGCTCACTATAATGTGCTAAAGCCTCAATAATCCAGGATGCTTTCTTTTTGACTACCCCTTCTACATATTTAAAGGGCACCTTACTACCGGCTGAAACAACTACCGTTGCATCTGGCCTAACCCTTAAATTAACATTTTTCACTTTCTTCCTGAGCAGGGTAAAGGGTATTGTTTTCCCGGCATGTTTTACAGAGTGATTGCTTTTTTTCATTTAAAACCACCTGTTACTTTTTGATTAAATGTACGGCCTAAGAAGGGCAAACCCGCTTTTTTCGTCAAGGACCCGCCGGCTCTCAATACCGGTTATTTCTGTTATTATCACTTCACCAACCAGCCAGGTCTTCAGGCCCGGGCGAAAACAACCGGCCATAAAACTGCCCGTTCTTCCCAGGGCTCCATGCAGGTGAAGCTTTGGACACTCATTTTCATCTAAAGCAATTACCCCCAGTCCTATAGTTTCATGAGCTTCTTCAACAGGGGTAATCAGCGGGTCTGGTGGCATTTCTCCGGTTTTCCGGGGACCGGTAACAATATTGCCTTCACTTACACCACCAATCATGGTGACCAGGCCAGTTTTAACACCTTTTTCTTTAGCGAATGCTTCCAGGCAGTCTGGAATAACATCTTCATCTTCAAGGCGAATCACAAAAACCCGCCCCACTTTTCCTTCTGCTGCTTTCAATCAAACCTGCCTCCTTTAATCCTTCTATACTTCACTGTCTATTCCGGCAATCATCCTGGCTAATTTCTTCTTTTCTTCAAGCCTGCCCTGCAGTAAGCATGTTTCTAACTCCTGTCCTTATATTTAAGAGTTGCCGCATATTCATTCTGCCTAAATAGTATCATATCCCTGCCTGCAGCACTAATAAAAATGGCTGTAAAATAATATTTTTCTAACTATAGAAAAAAGACGCTGCCCGAGTATAAAAGTGAACAGCGTCTTGACTAATAAGTTTTTTCGATTAACCTTTAGTACGGGAAGAAATACAAGCCTAAAGCGATAAAGGGACCGGTGATCAACATTATGGTAAGGGTATAACCAATTATATCCCGGGCCCGCAGCTGGGTAATTCCAAGCAGGGCAATGGCCCAGAAGGGCTGGAGCATGTTGGTCCACATATCACCGCAGCCATAAGCGACAATGGTCTTACCGATGGGCACATCAAGAGCCAGTGATACCTCGCTCATGATACCACCAATAACAGCCCATTCTCCACCACCGGAGGGAACAAAAATATTCATTACAGAACCTGTCAACCAGGCTATAACGGGGAAGTTAGAAGTAGTAGCAAAACCGAGGAACCAGTCTGCAGCAATAACAGCAAGGCCTGAATACTGAATCATACCCATAATCCCAGCATAGAAGGGGAACTGTAGAATTATACCGGCAGATCCCTTCACAGCTTCGCCAATAGCCTTTGCATAACGCTCAGGAGTTCCATGCAGGATAAAACCAAGAACTATAAAAATAAAGTTAAAAATATTCAGATCAAGAGTAAAACCCCGAGTATAGAAATATAGAACAATAGCCACAGCTCCCATGATGGCAGTTATAATGGCAATAAGCCTGCTATTATCAAGCTTGTCCCCGATGGTTGGGTTAGCAGGAATATCATCTTCAATACCATGCTCATCCTGTTCTATCAGTTTTGGTGCCATGTCAGAAATTGTTTTTACGCCTTCTTCAGTTTTTGGCGCCATAAAGTAATAAGCAATCGGAATAACAAATATGCAAAGCATAATTGCTATTAAAAAAGCATATATTGAAAAAACTGATTCGCTAAGGGGAACAATGCCGATCAAGTCTTCATATACGTGTCCCGGAGTTGCAGAAAGCAACCCGGCTGAGCTTGAAGGCCCTACATGCCAGACCAGTTGACTGGCATATGCTGCAGCAGCAATCAGGGGATAATGCAGTTTAATCCCCTTATGATGAGCCTGTTTGGCTACCTCAACAGCAAAAAGAGCACCAACAATCAAACCAAACCCCCAGTGGAAATAGCCAACCAGGCAGGCAACTAAAGCTGTTAATCCAACCGCCTGGGGGTTATTGTTGGGGAGACCGGCCAAATTCTTAATGAGTTTACTAACCTGGGGTGCCCTGGTTAAAGCATGTCCGGTAACCAGAATTAATACCATCTGCATTGCGAATGCCAGCAGGTTCCAAAATCCATCATACCAGTGCTCAACCATCTGAATCGGAGTATTACCAGCCAGGGTAATACCAAGAACAAACGATACAAAAGTTAATAAAAGAGCAAATATTAAGGGACTAGGCATTACCTTTTCCGATACATTAGAAAGCTTGTTTCCTACAGTGTTAAGAACTGTCATTAAAAATCCTCCTGTCTTTTGTTATTTCATCTTAATTTTTACCAGGCCACCCAGCCACCGTCCACCAGGATAGTGCTCCCGGTAACCAGGCCGGCATAATCTGAGGCAAGGTATAAAACTGCGCCAACGACATCATCCGGAGTTCCAATCTTCCCTAATGGAATCCGGTTCATCACTTCATTGTAAAACTCCTTATCCTCAAACATCGGTTCTGTAAGTGGAGTCTTTAAAAATGTCGGTGCTACGCAGTTAACCTTGATATCATATTCTGCCAGTTCAACCGCCATGGCCTTGGTAGCCTGGGTCAGTCCGCCTTTGCTGGCACAGTAAGCTGCCCTTTTATAGAAGCCTACCATCGCCATCTGAGAGGTGATGTTGATTATGCGGCCTTCACCTTTCTTTTTCATTATTTTAGCCGCAGCCTGTGATGTAAAAAAGGCGCCTTTCAGGTTGGTGTTTATAATCGTATCCCATTGTTCCTCTGTTACATCTAAGGTATGAGCTTGAATATTTAGTCCTGCTGAGTTTACAAGAATATCAATATTATTTACTTGATTATCAACTTGATCGATCATTTTTCCTATCGCCTTAACATCCTGTACATCACAGCTGATAATTGAACATTTGTCACCCCCTTTCTCAATTTCTGTTTTTAATACTTCGAGATCTTTCAAGGTCCGGCTGACAGCAAAAATATGCGCCCCAGACTTAGCCAAAGCCAAAGCAATAGCTCTGCCAATGCCCTTGCCGGCACCGGTAACGATTGCCACTTTCCCATTTAAATCAACCGATAAGTTTGCCATTTTATAATTCACCTCTCAAAAACTAATCACATGCTTTATACAGACACTCCTGTACTTCTTCCAGAGTCAGTTTTTTCGGATTGTTATCCATTAAACGTGTAACCTTCATTGATGCTTCGGCCAAACCCGGAATGTCATCTCTCTTAACACCAAATTCGCTTAATTTTTGAGGGATGCCAATATCCCTGGATAAGGAAAACACTGCTTTACAGGCCAACTCAGCCTGCTCACGCAAAGAGAGCATTTCTGTAATTTCTCCCATGGCATAAGCAATATTAGCAAATTTTTGCAGATCACCAATCATGTTATATTCCATTATGTAAGGCAAAAGCAAGGCGTTGGTAACGCCATGCCCTGTCCCAAATTTTCCGCCAAGAGGGTAAGCACAGGCA
>JBNJHL010000148.1:0-5801 GCA_051748445.1 Bacillota bacterium | reverse complement strand
ATTATTTTCTGGAAGCAGAAATGGAGAGGATAAATTAGTTGTCATTTGGTTTCCATTTCTGTTCCACCAGAAGGTTAAGTAATTCAAGAAAGGAGGGTAAAACAATATCAAACTTCTCAGTTTTCAGCTAAATAATTATAAGAACTTTTATGGCTCTAATAATCTAATTGATTTTGCTGTAGATAAAAACAGAAACTTAACCTGTGTTGCTGGTAAAGCTGGCACTGGAAAAACTACTATTATTAATGCTCTCAAATGGATTTTAACTGGTTATTCAAATGATACGAACGATCCTTTAAGAGCTCAAATTTTTAATTACGATGCTATAAAAGAAGCTGAAATAGGTTACTCCATAAAATGTTGGGCTTCACTGATCTTTCAAGTAGAGGAATTTCAATATAAGATTAGAAAATCTAATATAGCAATAAAGATAGATGATGATAATAAAACTAAAGGCACCAAAGTAGAATTAAGCAAGCTTGAAAGGGGTGATTGGTTATTACAGAAAGGTGATCAAAGTATCATTGGTAATATGTTTTCACCAGAAGCGCACAAACATCTCATTACAACTTTTGAAGAGATGAAAAACTCTGCTTTAGTTGGGGATGCTGAAATATTAATCTTGATCAGAAAGTTTGCAAAAGATAATAAAGCTTATTTCTGGGGCATTTTAGATTATATTGGTAATAGGTTTGATGATCCAAAAGTAGCTTCTTATTACATCAGTATGCTTCGTGCAATATTGACTGACGGTCAACTCGCCAACAGGGATACTGGTAAGTCAAAAGCTGATAAGGTAATGATAAGCATATTACTAAAAGTAGTGTTACTAATGTGTCTTAAAGATAGCAAAAGCCGATCTACTGATTCTGATTATCCTTTAGTAATTGATTCACCATTTATTTGTTTAGATCAAGCTAGGGCTGAAGAATTGCTCTCTTTTTTTTCTAAGTTAGCTGATCAAGTAATCATAATGTGCGGTGATTCGGATTATGAATTAATAAAAAACCTAAAAAGCGGAAAATCCTATCTGCTCATAAATAATGAAGATGCATTCAAGACAAAGATTATCAATTTATAGTGATCATAAATAGAAATGGTATAAATGACATTTTAAAGAATTGCATCCAAATAAAATGGTTTACCCTTACCTGAGATCACGATAGCAAAGATTCGGACAAGAATGAAATGTAGGTTCGCATGCTATTGAAAGACTGTTAATAAAACTATAATTTAACATCATTTTTTCACCTGAGTGCCCCATATTTCAACAGCGTTATAAATATAATAATAGTGCGATTAACTGTATTCGCTCTCTATAAGCCTTTTATCCAATTTACCATGATTTCACGGTATTCACCAGTGGTCGTTTTTCAGCCGAATACACATGAACCTGTAGCTTTACAATCTTATGGATGAAAATGTCAATTCGCATTTTCATCCATAAGATAAAGCTGTTTCGATAAAGTTATCAATTACGATTTTACCGGTTTTCCGTGACTGTTTTTTGCAATTATAATTTCAGTAGAACTGCCATTTGTGGGTTTATCTCTGTAATATGAATCACTATAGAGAAAGATAATAATATCTGCAACTGTTTCTACCTGGCCAAAGTTTTGCAAATCATTTATTTCCGGTCGCCTATCATCCCTGTTTTCAACTGAACGGCTCAACTGTGAGAGAACTATAACGGATACGGAAAGCTCTTCAGCAATCGCTTTTAAGTCATACAGTATTTTTGTTGTCTTTTCTCGACTGGTGTCATATTTGGCTGTGCTTCGTAATAGTTGCAGGTAATCAATAATTATTACGTCCAGTCCGGTTGTATTTTTCTGTTTGATTGCTTTTAGTTTAACTTCTTCTGTTGAACAAGAACTGTATTCATGAATGGTTAGAGGCATACAGCTCAGATATTTTTCTACATCGGAGTTTTTATCCAAATCTTTAGCTGGCAAACCATCCTGACTTACTGGCCCTTTTTCAACATCTGCAGAAATACTAAAAATGTAGCGCTTAATATTTTGGCTCGGCCATTTTAAACTAAAGTAAGCTGTTTTCTTCCCCTCTTTAAACAAGTGATGTGTTAAGTGTAGTGATAATTGGGTTTTTCCCATGAGTGGTCGTGCAGCAATTACAACAAGATTTGAGCCTTGCCCTTCGCAAATAATATCAGCAAGCTGGCGAATTTCCTCTTCCATTTTCAGTCCTCCTTTAAGGATGCTTTCAGATTTGCTGGCTTAGAACCTAAGTGCTAATTCGTCTCCTGTATCGCTAATACCGCCCCACAATTAGGGCAGTGATATAAGGTGGCTCTATTACCTCGAATGTTTTGAAGACACCAGTAAACACATAAAACAAGTGCGATTAGCACTAAAAAGCCCCCGCCGGTTGCAATGGTTAATAAAAGACCTAAAGCAAAGAGACCCCAAACCCCGATATTAAAAAAAGAACCAAAATCCCAGCGTCTCTTGGCAGTAAAGCCCATCTGACCCTGGTAACCGCATTCCAGACAGATGATATTGCCTTCTGTAATGTTGGGGCTATATTGCTTCAGGTTTTCACGAATATGCCCAGGTATTATAGTGTAACCGTTATCCATAAAGAAATGCTCCTTTCCGGCTGCTGGCCGGTGCCTTGCGTTCAACTACAAAAAAAGTATTTAAAGGTTTAACCAATGTTTAAATGGTAATGATTGTTCATCTTTTCAAAGGTAGCTTGATCGCCCGGGTGGGTAATAAGTGCATAATAACGGGGGTAATTTTCTTCGTCCCATTGTAAATCAAAAAGCCGCCTTATAAATGCAAATGATCGCCTTCGCTCATGAGGCATGGCTGCCAGGGTTTCGTTTGCTTCAGAGCGCAACCCTTCTAAATCTAAATGATCGGCTATGGCATTTAGCAAAAATGATTTGCAGACGCTGTGGTCAGTCGCTTTGGCTAACTGCTCCAGGTTTTTCCTTCTTTCTGCAAAGCTTGTATGCCTTTCTGCCTTGTTGATTTCAATCCTTAGACGGTAAAGCTTATCCACAGTTACCTCCGGCGTTTCATTTTCCTCCTTATAATATTCATTCATAAGAGCGTAAAACAGCTCATCATCATAGCTGATATTAGTTACATCTGATAAGATTGCGCAAAGATCTGAGAGCATGCATTCCTTGACCCTGTTCCCAAGGATAATGTCGCCAAATGTCCAGATTGAGTCCCAGCCTAACAGCCACCGGGGAAACTCCCTTTGGGTAATCCAGTATACCTTTCTATACCAGGCTAATGATGCCAACAACTTCAACTCCTTTAATTTTAAATCAGCCACATTCTACGCTCATTTTTCCAGGCCATGGCGAATCTTGTTTTCACCGACTATGGTGAAGCCTATTTCACTTTCATTTATATCCGGTGGCATTACTTCGATACCCATGCGCTTGCACTCTGCTATGTAGAGCGCAACTTTATCACTATTGGCATAGTAAACTGTCATAATGGCAGCCATAAATTCTGTTGGGTAGTTGGCTTTAAGGTAAGCTGTTTGATATGCAATCAATGCATATGCTGCAGCGTGTGACTTATTAACGCTGCAAGGTGCGTATTTTAGAATGAGTTCGTATGTTTCGGCAGCAAACTCTTTTGAATAACCATTTTTTACAGAGCCTTCAACAAATAGCAGGCGTTGATCATCAAGTATTTCGAGTTGTTTCATGCCGATTGCCCTTCTCAGCAAATCAGACTGCCCTAAGGTTAAACCGGCCATCCTGGCGGCAATCTCTATGATCTGCTCCTGGTATACTACAATTCCATATGTTTCATTTAGAATTGGCTCCAAAACAGGATATGCATTTTTAATCTCTTTAATGCCATGTTTGCTTTTTATAAAAACCGGTAACTGTTCCTGTGAACCAGGGCGATATAAGGCTATTAAAGCAATAATATCTTCAAATCTATTTGGCCGTAACTCCTTTAATACAGAGCGCATTCCTGAACTTTCAAGCTGAAATATACCGATAGTTTCTCCTTCAGAGAGCAAGTTATAGGTATTCTCATCATTCAGCACTATTTTTTCAATACTAATAACTCTACCCTGGCTTTTCTCGATATTTTCCAGGGTGTTTCTAATAACACTGAGTGCTTTGAGCTCTAAAAAATCCATTTTAAATATTTCGAGGTCCTCAAGGATTTCCATAGGAAATTGTGTAACCATCGTATCACCAGTTGTTTTACATAGTGGAATAAAATTTATTAGGGGTTCTTTAGAGATTACTACACCTGCCGCATGTATAGATGCATGCCTGGGCATTCCTTCAACCGCCATTGCAGTGTCGAGTAATTTTCGATATTTTTTATCTTTATTTAGTGCCCTTAACTCTTTGCTCTGTTCCAGCGCCTTAGAGATAGTCATCTTTAATTCATTTGGAATTAGCCTGGCAATTTTGTCGACTTCGGCAAATGGTATGGCCATGACCCTGCCAACATCCCTTATAGCCGCACGAGCAGCCATGGACCCAAATGATATAGTTTGGGCCACCCTATCATAGCCATACTTGTTACAGACATACTGCAATATATGATCTCTTTTATCGTCACAAACGTCTAAAACTATATCTGGCATTGCAATAACTTCAGGATTGAGAAACCTTTCAAAGAGCAAGCTATATTCAAGGGGATCAACATTAGTAATCCCTATGACATATAGAACCAGGCTGCTGGCAGCAGAACCGCGCCCAGGACTTACTATCACTTTCTCTTTTTTGGCATATTGAATCAGGTCCCATACAATTAAAAAATAGTTGGAATAGTCCCTTAGCCCGATTACGTCAAGCTCGTAGTCCAATCTGCTCAGTGCTTCAGAAGTTATTTCACCATACCGCTGGTCCAGTCCTTTATAGCAGAGTTCTTTCAAATAGCTGTCAGGATCTTTGCCTACAGGCAAGTGATATTCTGGCAAGCTAACACTACACTTGCTAAAAACATTTTCAACGTTACAACGTGCTGCTATTTGCATGGTGTTGTTTATAGCTTCTTCATTACTGGCAAATAGATCTGCCATCTCTTCAGCAGTTTTAAAGTAGTATTCTTCCGTTTTGAACCTCATGCGCTCGCTTTCTTCAATCGTTTTGCCTGTCTGCATGCAAAGAAGCACATCGTGGACACCAGCATCTTGGCGGAATAGGTAATGCACGTTGTTTGTTGCCACAAGCGGTATTCCTTCAGCTTTTGATATCTTGAGTAGCCTTTCATTGATGGTCTTCTGCTCAGGAAGACCGTGGTCATTCAGTTCCAGAAAGAAGTTATCCTGGCCAAAAATTTCTTTGTATTCACGAGCCGCGTGGTGAACTTTTTCAATCTTCCCCTGCATAATCAGGGTCGGAATCTCGCCACCCAGACAAGCGCTCAAGGCAATTATACCTTCGCTGCACTCTTTTAGCAGAGACCGATCAACCTTTGGTTTGTGATAGAAACCCTCCAGATAACCTATAGATACAAGTTTAACTAAATTGTGGTAGCCGGTATTGTTTTCTGCAAGCAAGACAAGATGATACTGCAAATCATCGTGTTCTTCTTCCTTCAGAAAACGGGATCTCGGAGCCAGATAAACCTCACAACCAAGGATCGGCTTGACACCCGCTTCCCTGGCAACTCTATAAAAATCAAACGCACCAAACATGTTTCCATAATCGGTTATAGCCAGCGCGGGCATGCCAAGGTCGGCAGCTTGCTTAACCATATCTTTTATTCTGGCAGTGCTTCCTAACAGACTATACTCACTGTGGCAATGCAAGTGCACAAAATTTCCTGTCAGCAATTTTTTTA
>JBNJHL010000147.1:0-5829 GCA_051748445.1 Bacillota bacterium | reverse complement strand
TTAGCTAACCTCCTGGACCAGGTGGCAGGAAGCGTAATGATCGGGGCCTACTTTTTTCAACTCCGGCACTACTTCAGAACACATCTTTTCCGCAATAGGGCAGCGGGTATGAAAGGTGCATCCCGGGGGAGGATTAGAAGGACTGGGCACATCACCTTTCAATATGATTCGTTCCTTTTGCACTTTCGGATCCATCGAAGGCACAGCCGAAAGTAAAGCCTGGGCATAAGGGTGCAGGGGCGACGAGTAAAATTCTTTTTTAGGGGCTTCTTCTACAATTCGGCCCAGGTACATAACACCGACCCGATCTGCTATATGTTTAACTACACTTAAGTCATGCGATATGAATAGAAAAGTCAGTCCAAATTTTTCCTGTAACTCTTCAAGAAGGTTAACAATCTGGGATTGGATGGAAACATCAAGAGCAGAAATCGGCTCATCGGCAACAATAAAGTTTGGCTCGAGAACCAGCGCCCGGGCAATACCGACCCGCTGCCGCTGACCACCGGAAAACTCATGGGGATAGCGGCGGTAATGATAAGAATCCAAACCACATACCTTTAATATTGATTCCACCCGTTCACGTCGCTCATTACCACTGGCAATTCCGTGTACTTCCAGCGCCTCACCGATAGCTTCCCCGATACTCATACGCGGATTTAAAGAGCTGTATGGATCCTGGAATATTATTTGCATCTCTCTGCGTAAGTTGCGCATTTCCTCTTTGCTCATAGCCATAACATTACGACCGTTAAAAACTATTGAACCGGCCGTAGGTGTAAGCATTCTGAGAATGCTCATGCCGGCAGTTGATTTGCCGCAACCAGATTCCCCAACCAGCCCGTAAGTTTCACCGGTTAAAATCCTCATATCTATACCGTCCACAGCCTTGACATAACCTGCTAGCCGGGAAAAAACACCAGACTTTATGGCAAAATATTTTTTTAAACCTTCAACTTCAAGAATCGGTTCAGGGTTTGCCATTTAAGTCATCCCTTCAGTTTTCTGTTTTTGGTACAGCCAGCAGCGAACCAGGTGTTGCGGCCTTGTTTCTAAAAGATCTGGCATCTCCCGGCGGCATATATCCATTGCTTCGGAACAGCGCGGATGAAATGCGCACCCGGTAGGCATCTCCATTGGATTTGGAACTGAACCCGGAATAAACTCAAGTGCCTGCTTCTCTTCTTCCAGAATTGGTTTCGACTTTATCAGGCCTGCGGTATAAGGATGCATGGGTTCATCAAACAAGCGCCTGACATCAGTGTTTTCAACAATTTTACCAGAATACATAACTACTACATAGTCAGCCATCTCGGCAATTACACCCAGGTCATGGGTGATAAATATAATTGCTGTATTTATTCTTTCTTTAATCTCTTTCATCAGCTCCAGAATCTGAGCCTGTATAGTTACGTCCAAGGCAGTTGTCGGTTCGTCCGCAATTAAAAGCTTCGGATTGCACGACAGGGCCATGGCAATCATCGCTCGCTGACGCATTCCACCGCTTAGCTGGTGTGGGTAATCATTAATAACTTCATCGGGCCGGGGGATGCCGACTAAGGAAAGCATTTTTACGGCCTCTTGCCAGGCTTTATCTTTTTCCAGGCCTTGATGTAGGCGAATTGTTTCACTAACCTGATCACCAATCCTGTAAACAGGATTAAAAGAGGTCATCGGTTCCTGAAAAATCATAGCAATATCATTACCCCTGATACGGCGCATACTTTTTTCATCTAAAGCTAAAAGGTCCTGATCGTTTAAAAAAACCTTCCCTCCTTCAATTTTGCCCGGGGGGTATTTGATCAGCCTCATAATACTAAGAGAAACCACACTTTTACCACAACCCGATTCACCTACCAGGCCAACCACTTCTCCCGGCCTGACATTAAATGAGACCCCGTCTACAGCACGGATGACAGCCTCATCGGTGTAAAAGGTGGTTTTTAAATCTTCTACCTTAAGTAAAAAATCCATCAATGACCTTCCTTTTATAAGTATTCATAACTACCTGTGTCGCCTGGATCGGGGATCCAGGGCATCCCGCATGCCATCACCTATCAAATTAAAACCAAGTACCATCAGAAATATGGCCAGACCCGGATATGTAGTCAGGTGATGGGCAGTACGGATATACTCTCGACCATCGCTTAGCATTCGGCCCCATTCAGGATCAGGGGCCTGGGCACCGAGGCCAAGGAAGCCCAGACCGGCAGCCCAGAGTATAGCCGTGGCTATTTGGAATGTAGACTGAACAATAATCGGACCCAGGGAGTTAGGCATAATATGGCGCATTATTATCCTGCCATCTCCGATGCCCAGTGCTTTGGCGGCAGAAACATAGCCCTGTTCTTTAATAGAAAGAACAGAACCACGAACCAGGCGGGTATAGATTGGCACTGAAGCAATACCGACCGCAATCATAACATTTTCCACACCCGTCCCCAGAATAGTGACCACAACAATAGCAAGTAATATTCCCGGAAAAGCAATTAAAATATCGATTATACGTTGAATTAGCAGGTCAAATTTTCCACCATAATAGCCTGAAAGAGCTCCTACCGGCACCCCGACAACCAGGCCAATTGCCACGGAAATAAAACCGATCAATAATGAAATCCGTGCCCCGTAAAGAATCCTGGAAAAATTATCCCGACCAAGCCAGTCAGCACCTAAAAGGTTCTCGCTGGACGGAGCCTGGTAAGCGGAACTGAAGTCTGTCTTGATTGGATCATAGGGAGTAATAACTGGCGCAAAAATCGCAGAAAACATAAAGATAATAAGCATAGCCAGGCCAACCATGGCCAACCGGTTACGGCGAAGATGCCTCCAAACCTGGAGCATCTCTGTATCTCTTTTAGGAGTAGGCAGATTACTAACAGCATCGATTTTTTTATCCTTGCCAAACATATATTACTCCACCTCCTTACTTCCGTAAGTTATACGGGGATCAAGGAAGGCATAAATTATATCAACTACAAGATTTATCATAACAAAAAAAACGGCAAGGATCAGTACAGCACCCTGGACAACAGGGTAATCTCGGGCCAGGATTGAATCAACCATCAAACGACCCACACCGGGCCAGGAAAAAACAGTTTCAGTAAGCACTGCGCCACCCAGCAAAGTTCCAAATTGCAAACCCATCACAGTTACTACCGGAATCAAGGCATTTTTTAAAGCATGTTTGTAAACAACAACCCTTTCTACCAGTCCCTTAGAACGAGCTGTGGTTATATAATCCTGACCTAAAACATCGAGCATACTGGAACGAGTAATGCGGGCTATCAGGGCAGTTGTAGCCAACCCCAGGGTAAGGGCAGGCAGCACAAGATGCCTCCATGTGCCGATACCACCAGAAGGAAACCAGCCAAGGTTTACGGAAAAAAGAAGCTGAAACATAATACCCAGCCAGAATACGGGAGCGGCAACTCCCAAAAGGGCTGCCAGCATACTGGCGTTATCAAACAGGGAATAGCGTTTAGTGGCGGAAACTATACCTGCACTCATACCAATAATAATAGCAATAACCATAGCGGTCGAGGCCAACAGCAGAGTGTTTGGAAAACGCTCCTTTAATTCTGTTGTAACCGCACGCCCTGTAAAAGTTGACCGGCCCATATCACCCTGTAAAAGGTTAGTTAAATAAACATAGTACTGAACATGCAAACCTTCATCTAACAAAAGTTCCCTGCGAACCTGTTCTATATATTCTGGACTGGCATGCACTCCGGCAATAGCACGGGCGGGGTCTCCCGGTATAAAACGTATAATAGCAAAAACAAGAATAGATACCCCAATTAATACCGGGACAGCCAAAAACAGTCTTCTAATTACATATCCGTACAAATAGCGTCAGCTCCCAAAGTTGCTGATTCATCAATATATTTTATCTTTAACTGGCTCACAAAAGATTAAGGACCGGGCGCTAAAGCACGAAGCGTAAACCGAAACTCACGCCCGATCCCCTCATTTTACTAATTAGCGTGCATTGTTACTTCAAACAAATTGCATTTTTACTGCGGCTGCAGGTTGAAACCAATGTAGATAACGCGAACGCTATCTTCAAATACTACATCAATTTCTGCTTCATCTTCCAGGCGCTCAATTTCAGTCGGAGGAACAGCCATTATAGCATGTGCTTCTCCGGTTTCAAGCATGATCACCCTGGAACTGGCTTCAGGAACAAACTTGAAAGTTACGGTATCCAGTTCAGGAACATCGCCCCAGTAATCTTCGTTTTTCTCCATTACAAACTGCTCACCACGATCCCAGCTGACAAACTTAAATGGTCCTGTGCCAACCGGTTCTTCTACGTCATCACCCTCATCAAGGGCTTCCAGGGAAGCAGGGCTGTGCATTGCAATAAATGAGTGAGAAAGGTGAGATGCGATTGGAGCAAATACCTGGTCAAGATGAAGTCTTACCGTATATTCATCTACAACTTCAACTTCATTTACTTCGCCAAGCAGGAAGGAAAATACAGCAGCTTCTTCACCTTCAAATTCACCCTTGGCCATAAAGCGGTCAAGATTATATTTAACCGCTTCAGCATTGAAAGGTTCACCGTCATGGAAAGTAACCCCTTCACGCAGCTTAAGGTCCCAGGCTAAACCATCTTCGCTGGGCTCCCAGGATTCAGCCAGATTAGGCTCAAGAGAGCCATCTTCAGCCAGGTAAATCAGGGTTTGAGCCACATGCTCAGAAACAGTTGCAGCAGGTGCTGACATCATTTTAAGTGGATCAAGATTTTCAGGCTCTGCTCCAATGGCAATGATCAAGTCCTGATCTTCACCTTCGAGAGTAGCATCCCAGGCGAGGATATTTTCCAACGGGTGGTGGATTAAGCCTTCCACTCCTTCACGGACCGCATTAACCTGTCCTTCGTTGTGCAGGAAAAGCCACGGCGCATCTTCCCAGATCAAGTTAATAGCATCGCTGTAGAGACCTTCCCGAACATCGCGGTCAGGTGTTACCCTGGCTTCGTCAAGCAATGCATCCACTTCATCATCAGCATAGTAAGAAACATTGTTGGCCGGAGGCCACTGGCTGGAATGGAATAACGCGTACAGACCATAATCGGCATCCAGAGTTACTGTCCCCCAGCCGAGCATATAAGCATCATGTTCTGCTTCTTCAGGCGGAACGATTACGGTGTCCAAATAAGTGCCCCAGTCATATGTGGTAAGTGAGGCATTGACACCCACTTCAGCCAGCATAGCCTGGACTGCTTCGATTACAACATCATCCTGTGAATAACGGCCGGTAGGATGGTAAAGCTCAAGATCAAAACCATCTCCGTAACCTGCTTCCTCTAAAAGTTCCCTGGCCCTGTCCGGATCATACTCATAAGGGCCTACTTCGGTATAACCAAAAACAGCGGGAACCACGGGAGCAGTGGAAGGAGAACCTACTCCCTGGAAAGTGGTTTCAATAATCGCTTCTTTATCGATAGCGTAGTTCAGGGCCTGTCTGACCCTAACATCTTCAAGCGGATGCATTTCTTCATCATCAGGTTCTTCATCAACAGGTTCTTCATCAACAGGCTCATCCACAGCATCTTCGTCAGGAGCGCAGCCGCCAAAAAGAAGTCCTGTCATTAACAATAATATTAAAAACCCAAACAAATACTTTCTCATTCTTTTAAAACCCCCTTAGTTTTAATAAAAAGCCATACTTTAAACATAAAACATGTGCCATCAATCACCACCTTCAAAGCATCTACTCACACTTGAAAAGCCATAATCTATTTAACTCCTCAGCCAATTATACTTATTCATAAGATATCATAATTCCTGCCTGTATCAAAAATTTTTATTGTCCAGGGTGGGA
>JBNJHL010000146.1:0-5873 GCA_051748445.1 Bacillota bacterium | reverse complement strand
AGGATCAATATATGAAAAAAAATTGTGACATCCTGCTCTGTGACCTTGATGCATTTTTTGCTTCCGTTGAACAGCTGGACAATCCTGACCTAAGGGACAAACCGGTCCTGGTCGGAGGCAATCCGGATGGACGGGGTGTTGTTTCAACCTGCTCATATGAAGCCAGGAAGTATGGTGTCCGGTCAGCCATGCCAATGAAAAAAGCAGTAACTCTATGCCCTGGTGCTGTAATTATCAGGGGCCGAATGTCTCGTTACAAGGATGTTTCTTTACAGGTGAGAAATATTTTCGAACGCTTTACCCCTGACATAGAGTTTGTTTCTATTGACGAAGCTTACCTGGCAGTTAAAAACGGTCACGGGCTTGAAACCGGAATCGCCATCCACCACACAGTCAGAGATGAACTACAGTTGCCAATCAGTGTGGGGATTTCAGTTAATAAACTACTGGCTAAAATCGCCTGCGAGCTGGCCAAACCAAATAATGTAGATTCCCTCTGGCCAGCAGAAATTGAGGAAAAACTATGGCCGCTATCTGTCAGGGCCTTGCCGGGTATTGGGCCGGTAGCAGAAAAAAGCTTAAACAGTCTTGGCATAAAGACTGTTCAAGATCTGGCTGCATATCCGGCAAAAAGTTTAAAACATATTCTCGGAAACAACGCAGAAGCTGTCAGTAACTATGCCCATGGCCTTGACAATCGCGAACTGGAACTGGAACACCAGGCCAAATCAATCTCTGAAGAAACAACATTTGCCGAGGACATCTTTGACCATGAAACCATGAAATCTGTTTTAATGGAGCTTTCTGCCGGTGTCGGCTACCGCCTGCGTTCTTCAGGATTAACTGCTAAAACAATAACCTTCAAACTGCGCTACCGAAATTTCCGGACTATTACCCGTAGTCTGACAATACCAGAAGCAATTTATAGCGACAGGGATATTTACCAGACAGCACTGAATCTCTTTAAAAAACACTGCGGCGGTCCACCCTGGCGGCTGGTAGGCGTCCAGGCCTCGGGTTTTGAAAAGGGCAGCCAGATGTCACTTTTTAGATCCAGGACAGAAAACGAAAAAGAAAGCAGGTTAACCGAAACAAGGGATAAGCTGAGGAAAAAATTTGGCTCTGATGTAATTATCCAGGGCAGAAGATTAAAGTAACATAAGGCAGGGGGACGTTTCATCTGTCTTATGGGTAAATTACAATGGCGAGATAAACTGATTGAAAATTATCATCCCAAAATACATAAGACAGATGAAACGTCCCCCTGTCTTATCTCCCCTGTCTTACGTGCTAAGATATGCAGATCCCGGCTACTCTTGCTAAAAAAGCTTCAGTTGCGATTCATTGTTATCCGTCCCATCAAAAGGCATCTGGTTGAAATCACAGGTTTTGATTTGATGGGCATCAACATAATTTGCCATAAAGTTGTTTCCCTCTTGTTCTTTAATGTTCTCGACAAAAGCCAGCTTCAAATCTTGTTCCTGTCTGGTCATGACGGGGAACCCATAATTTTTATTCAAGTATTTCAACTTGCCTTTTTCCTTCTGATAGTTTTCTGCAAATTCGAGGTGCCTGGCAATTCTCTCCCGGTTAAAACTGCTCAGTTGGGGAGCCTCTCGAATCAACCTGTCTTTAACAGGCCTGTAAAAACTGCTTTCGAATTCACAATTAATACTATTTCTTCCTGCAGCAATAGCAGCCAACGCAGTTGTCCCGGTCCCGGAAAAGGGATCCAGTACCGTATCGCCAAAAACAGAAAACATATTAATCAGGCGAAAAGGCAGCAGAAAAGGATAGGCGGCGCTTCGTTTGCGAAGCTCAACAGAATTGATTTCCTGCCTTGTTCCTTTAAAATCCCAAAGATCGGAAAACCAGCTGTTTCGCTCTTCCCAGAAATATGTGCTTTCTCTGCGGTCTTGCTTTTCTTTTTCCGTAATAAAGGCCCTTTTAGGACCTTTACGGAAAGTCAAAATGTATTCATGTTCAAGGGTAATATAAGCGCCAGGTGGAAGCATACCGGAACCCATAAATTTATTTGGGGCATTGGTCTGCTTTCGCCAGAGAATCACTGGCAGCAGGTCAAAACCAAGTTCAAAAAATTTACTTTGCACCCTGGCATGGTTGGCAAAAAGTCGAAATCGACCATCCATAGCTCTGGTTGCATCTCCAATATTTATACAGGCCAGGGCTCCCTGCTTCATGATCCGCTTAAGCTCAACCCAAACTCTATCAAGCTCTAAATGCATTGCTTCAAAAGCCCCGCTGTAATCATTTTTTCCCAGCATCTTTTCCAGGTTCGGGATGAAAGAGGCAAATTGGCTATCCCACATTTCGATCATCGGGTAGGGCGGCGAAGTAACCACCAGGTCGATGCTGTTATTATTTAGTGCTTTTAAATTCCGGGAGTCACTGTAAATAAATCGGTGCTCTGTCTGCAAGGCTGTTAATCTCCTAACAGGTTTAATTTGTAATCTTGAAAGTCGGCATACCAGTCTGTTAGTAAGCTGCTATTGCTTCAATTTCCACATCAACACCCTTGGGCAGCCTGGAAACTTCCACGCAGGATCTGGCCGGGTAATTATCACCGAAAAATGACGCATAGACCTCGTTAACAGCTCCGAAATCATTCATGTCTGTAAGAAATATGGTGGTCTTAACAATGTTATCCGCTGTTAGCCCGGCCTCTTTAAGAATAGCAAGAACATTTTTCATGCACTGCTTTGCCTTTTCACCGGCATCGCCTTCTACAGCTTCTCCGGTTGACGGCACCACCGGCATCTGCCCGGATACAAAGATCATGTTTCCCGTCTTTACCCCCTGGCTGTAAGGACCGACAGCAGCCGGGGCATCTTTGGTGTGAATTCTAACTTGCTCTGTCATTTAAAAGCCTCCTGTTCTTAGGTTGGTTATTTTAATAATCATACACTCCAACGCTGCAAAAAGTAATACTCTATTTATATTCAATAGGAGTCTTCTCATTCCTCTGAATCAAACAAAATCCTTAACCCGCGTTAAGCCGTGTTTGTAATAAGCAATAAAAATGTTAAACTATATGAAGCAACTTCAGAGGAGGAATCAACTTGCTAAAATGGCTGGCTTTATTACTATTTAAACTCGGAAGATGGAAGCAGTATGGACAGATACCTGAAGATGTAGATAAGTGTATCGTTGTCGGCGCCCCGCATACCAGTAATTTTGACCTAATTTTCGCTTATGCCGGTTTTATAAAAATGAAAGTTCCAGTCAGGTTTTTGATTAAAAAAGAGTGGCTCAGGCATTTTCCTTTAAAAAATATTTTACTTTCTGCCGGAGCAGTCGGTATCGACAGGGCCAGAAAAGGCGAAACCATGGTCGATAAACTAGCAGAATTACTTATAAACTCAAAAGAACGAATGGCTGTTTTAATAACCCCTGAAGCAACCAGGAAACATGCCTGCAAATGGAAAACCGGTTTTTATTATGCCGCTTTAAAGGCCAATGTTCCCATTTACCTGAGTCATTTGGATTATGCCAAAAAGGAAGCAGTCTTAGGCCCTGGCTTTATGCCTACAGGAGATTTTAAAAAAGACATGGAAATCATAAAAGATCATTATAAAGATGTTACTCCAAAGCATCCGGAGAACTTCTGTCTAAAAATATACCTGGATGATCAAAGCGAAGCATGCCCGAATGCTGCCAGGAAATAAGTAAAGGGAATGAGCTAAATAAACGCAGTTAAAACACAACAGAAAAAGTTAATAGCACTTCTGATCATATCAACCGCATATATTGCCGTTTTTATTAATATACAGGGGTTTAAAGCGATGCTGCCCCTGGTGCAGGACGAGTTTCTAATCAGCAGGGCCGAGGTAGGACTGTACTCGAGCTTTTACTTCTTCAGTTCTGTTATAATAGCAATCTTCAGCGGTAAAATTGCCGACCGGTTGGGCACTAAAAACGGCCTGGTGCTTGGTGTGGGTTTAGTAGCGGCAATGATAGCCCTCCATTCCATATCACCAACTTTCAGTCTGATCCTGGTTCTTGCCTTTGTTACAGGCATTGCTTTTAGCCTGATTACTCCTTCGGTCAATAAAGGGGTTCTTGAAATATCCGAACCATCGAAAAGAAGTTTATCCATGGGTATTGTCCATGGCGGTGGAGGGTTTGGCGGCGTGCTCGGGGCAGTAATGCTGCCATATTTAGGAGAGTTATTTGGCTGGCGCACAACCCTTCTCTTTGGTAGTATTTTTGCCATAATTGTTGCTTTGTTTATCTTAAAATATTACCGACAGCCAGCTAATCTGGAAGAGCAAGCTGAAGTAACCGTTGAAAAAGAAAAGTCATCTTTAAGAAACGACCTGGGCCTCTTCCTGCGTAACCGCTATCTGATGACTGTTTTTGCCATGGGCATAGCATTTGGAGTTAGCATTTCTTCAGTTACCGGGCATTTTCCCATCTACATGGTCCGCGACCTTGGCACCTCTACAACTTTTGCCGGGATGGGATTAGCTGTTTTCCACCTTGGAGGTATACTCGGCCAACCTTTCTGGGGGTTTTTTAACGAAAAAGTTTTTCCGGGCAACCGAAGAATCGTATTATCCATTCTTGGTTTCTTAATTTGCGGGTTTCAGCTCTTTTTTGGCCTGATTATCAGCAGATATATGTTTGCCCCGCAATTTATATTGTTATTCTCATTTCTGCTGGGATTTAGCACCCTGGGCATTATAGCAATTTACTTTACAACTGTGAGCGAACTAGTGGCAAAGCAGCAGGTCGGAACGGTCACAGGCCTGGCGTTAATCTTTCCCCGCAGCAGCACAGTGATTATGCCGCCCCTGTTCGGATTGGCAGCAGACATAACCGGCACTTATACTGTTAGCTGGATTATCCTGGGCATCCTGGTGGCTATGTTAACATCAGCTTTTTTCTATTTTAGCGGCAAGTTCTCCCCCTCGGCCATTTAAAATATAGCATAGTAATTGCTCATCCTATATTGCTAAAAGAAACTGCGCAGTTTTCTTCAGTAGGCTGGGCAGTTGAACTCATCTTACATTTTTTCAACTATGGTCAAAATATCCCCAGGCTTCTCGGCAATATAATCAGGTTTTCCTTCCTGCAGCAGGGAAAGGTAATCATAACCCCAGAGCACAGAGATAATTCTAATTGGTATTTTTTTGCAGGCGGCAATATCACGATACTCATCACCAATATATATGGCCTGGTCACTTTTTAAATTTATTTCTTTTAAGGCCCGTTTAATGATTTTATGCTTCCCGAACAAGCTTGAGCTGCACTGTATTACATCAAAATATTCCAGGTTGTGTGCAGCAAGGAAACTGTTAATATTACGATGTGTATTTGAAGAAACTATGGCCAGGGTGTACCCGCGATCTTTCAGGCTGCGGATCAGATCTTCTATGCCGGGGAAAGGTTCGGCTGAACCGATAAATTCACCGAATATCTGCACTGCTTCAGCGGCAAGACTGGGCAGTTTAAAAAAGGGGACACCAGCTTTCTTAAAACGCTCCCTGATTGGTAATGAGCGCATTTCATGCAGCTCTTCATGAGTCATCTTTTCAATATTATGTCTCTGTGTTAAACGATCGTAAACTTTAAATAAAATATGGCCTGTGTCAGCCAGGGTTCCGTCGAAATCAAAGAGTAAAGCTTTAACCATCGTTATCCTTTCATTTTCAAAATATTTCAGGCAGTATCATCTTTATAATAATCATGTGCTTATTATTGTATTAGAGAAGCTGTTAAACCTCAAGGATTACTGCATCTCCCTGGGACAATCCGCCGCAGATGGCAGCCGCTCCAAGCCCACCGCCCCTGCGTCTTAATTCATAAGCCAGGGTCATCACTATCCTTGCGCCACTGGCTCCAACCGGGTG
>JBNJHL010000145.1:0-6024 GCA_051748445.1 Bacillota bacterium | reverse complement strand
ACATGGTGGTGGTAATAATTCAACTTTTATTACGCATGTGGCCACGTCGACAGGCACAGATACTTACTCAGTTATTGCAGCTGCGCTCGGGTCGCTCAAAGGTCCAAGACACGGCGGCGCCAATATTAAGGTTGTACAAATGATTGAGGATATGAAAGCAACTATTAAGGATTGGAAAGATGAATCAAGTGTGGCTGATTACCTTGTAAAGTTGTTAAACAAGGAAGCCTTTGACCGTGCAGGATTAATATATGGTATGGGCCATGCTGTATATTCCCTCTCAGATCCTCGGGCGAATGTTTTTAGAAAATATGTAGAAAATCTTTCAAAAGAGAAAAACCGAAGTGAGGAATTCGAACTTTACTCTTTAGTAGAAAAACTAGGTCCGGAAATAATAGGAAAGCAGCGCAAAATTTATAAAGGTGTCAGCGCAAATGTCGACTTCTACAGCGGCTTTGTCTATAACATGTTAGACCTGCCGCTACAATTATATACTCCGCTGTTTGCTGTTGCCCGAATTGCTGGTTGGTCTGCTCACCGGCTGGAAGAGATAATCAATGCAAACAAAATTATCAGGCCTGCTTACAAAGCAATTTCTGATCGCAATGCTTATGTTCCCTTGAAAGATCGCAATTAAGATAAGTAATTCCGGAACACCAGGCATAAATATCATTGCCCCCCGGAATATTTTCCGAAACTTTTTTTAACGGGCGAAATCATTCGATTATTTCCAGCCCGATAGCAGTGCAGCAGTATGCGTTGCAAGCACTTTCCTCTACGGAGCAGGCGGTAACTGCTGCAAGCAGGTTGGTTTCCGCTTGCAAAATTATAAAATCACCCTCTTTGGAAAGCGGCGCTTTCACTTCAACCCGGCCATCAGTATTTACCCTGGTATTCATAAATATGTTGAAAGGCGTCACAATATCTTTTTCTTCCAGGCCGTATTCGCCCAACACACTGATGAAGTTTGCAAAACAGCTGGAATGCTCACCCTGTATGTCATACTGCGCCCTGTTCATGTCCGGATTGAAAGATGGATGCAGCAGATCATGCACACCCACAGTATCTTCGATGCTCAACAATATTCAATGGCGCTTACCTGCTTACCAGGAGCAACAATTATCGCCCGATTCTTTTAAATTCCTTTCATCGTTTCAGCGACACGTTCCTTGCGGATTATTTGTTTTTTATTCGTTTGTCACCTGTCTGCTCCAGGCCAAAAACTAATATCAGCTCGGTTTTCATTAATTCTTCAATAAGTCGTTCCCTCGAAAAAAAATTTTTCTTGTAATATTCCTGTAATCTTTTGCCTGTATAATAACTGTTGAGTTGACCCCCTCTTTTTATATATTTTTTGAGCACAGTAAAAACTGTGCTCTTTCTCTTTATTAAGTCAAAACATATAATCTTAAAAAATAATCACCCAGGTTCTACTCTTGCCACCTTGGATAATTTTTCAAAATCACGATAGTAAAAATATGATCAAGTCCTTAATCTTGTCTATAATATTTAATGCTTCGAACAGACACCCTAACCGGATCCAATTATTTTATAAAAAGGCTTGCCGGAAACTGTCTTTTATCAAACAAAAGCAGTATTGCCAAAACTGCACCGATTACCCCTAAGAGAAAATAGAACACATGCAAAAAATTTACTGCTTCCATTATGAGGCACTGGACCACAATCCAGATCATCAGGGCCCAGGAAAAAACTGAGCTTATATAACCCTGGTAGTATGAGTTTTTTAGGGCTGCCCAGCCGCTGAAGGTATGACCACCTCCAATTACAATGAAACTTTACCATATTTTTATTGCCAAACAACATGAATAATTAGTTATCACCTGATTGACAATATAACATATGTTATATATAATAACAGTAGTTATATGATTACTACTTAGAACAAAGCATTGGAGGTTTAACGATGAGTTATCTGACGTTTACATTCTGGTTTACAATAATTCACACTGTCGCTTACATTCTAGCCGGGGTAATCGCCCTCAAAATTAGTAAAGACATTTACGAAAGTAAGGAACGCTACGCCGACTTTTTAAGGGATATGGGCGATCCAGCCGAAAGCAAGCATGTCCAGAAATCATTTATACCTGCCCAACTGATAAGGGGCGTCATCATGTCGTTTGTCCTCTACCCTGTTTTAGAAGCACTGGGAGAAATACCATTCCTGGTCAGGTTTTTCTTCTTTGCTGGGCTGATGTTTGTCTACACCGAAATATCCAGCGCTGTACCTTTTCCAACCAATATAGAAGGTTTTGTTTACATGAAGCAAAAGTACATGCAGGGAACTAAGATCTGGAAATTCTGGCTGGAGATAATCATTTACAGCGTTATTTTTGCCTTGCCGACAGCAGGTTTACTGTTTAACTTCACTTAGTGCCTGTACGTAAAAATAGCTTGAGAGGGTGACTTTATTGAAGCAACCAAGTATATACTCATATGAACAAATCATTAATGCTGCCTTTGAATTAATTAAGGAAATAGGCTGGCAGGGTGTTACCACCCGCGCAATCGCAAAGAAACTGGGCTCATCAACGATGCCGATATACTCTCATCTTAAATCTGTGGAAGAACTTGAGAAAGAACTGCGGGTAAAGGCAAGCAGCCTGCTTAAAGAATTCCAGCAGCACCCTTACACTGAGCATACCCTTCTCAACTTGGCTTTCGGGTATGTAGTATTCGCCAGGGATGAAAAGCATTTGTTCCGATTTCTTTACCTTGATCGGCCAGGGAGGTTAGACCTGGAGAATATGTCAAGAATGAAAGATGCCTTCTTCTCCGAGTTTGGAACAGAAAGCGATGCTGGTAAAGCGCTTTTAGAATTGAAAAAGTCAGGGCAGGAAGCACTTATTCAGTACACCTGGATTTTCACTCACGGACTGGCCATGCTGGTCAACTCAGGTGCACTTGGTTCAAATTCTGACCAGGTGATTTTGGAGTATCTAAAAAATGCCGGTGAAGCATTCTACTTGTGGAGCACTGGACGTGACAATCATATTGATGATCAAGATGGATAAATACATTTATATGCACTGAAACCGATCATCAAAGTAAATTGTCTTTAATAACAGTTAATAAGGCTGTAGCTGTACTACTCTTATATACGAATTGGAGGCGCTCTTTATGTTGCTGAGAAAAATTACTGCTCCGCTCATCTTAATTTTACTTATTATATTACTGATAGCTTTAGCATTCTTTAATGCTGGGAGCACTGAAGTTAACAACGAAGGATATGTGTCCAGCGCGCACATTACCGATGCTGAACCTGAACTCTGGTCTCAACTGGGGCTGCAGCTACACTATGCCCCTGAGGATGAAAAAGCCGCTGTGCAATTTTTAGAGAACGTAGCCGTTGAACTGCAAGCCAAAGGCATAAGTAAAGTCTTCATCCTGCCCGAATATATTGATATAAGTGAAGCTGCTGAAAACCTAGAAGGTGTCTTTATCTTTCATTTTAATCTTGAAAGTAGCGGATGGCAGTTATCACGTCAGGGCAAAGTTAGGGTATCGGCAGAATATTTTCCCCTTAAGCAAGAAGTTCTAACTCAAATGAATGCCGGGACAACTGTCTCAGCTACCGGCCGTGGTTGGTTTAACCAGGCAAATTTTACAAAAGAGCTGCTTGATTCTGCTGCTGAGTACTGGGTGCAGGAAGTTTTGCGCAGCTTTAAATTACCTAATAATCAATTAACAGAAAACAATGAAATCCGTAACCTGGCAAGCAGCCTTGAACAAATACCTGCATTCACTTCTAATTTAATGCCTGATAATGCTGAGCCAGTTGCCTTTTTCATGCACCATGATAATTACCTGTTGAGTTACCTGACAGGGCACGATGAGCTGGAAAACTTTTTGAACCGGGAGTTAACAGGTCGGCAAAACATGGAAATAGTCCTGCCCTGGGTAGATGCTGTCGGTGGTCGGCGCATGACAGAACTGCAGGCTGCAGATGGCTCACAGACAGTAACAGTCAACTACGCTGATACAGCCAGTATCCCTTACACCAGCGGCTATGAACCTTTTCCACGAAGCCAAGAAATCCTGGGAGAATACCTGGTTACAATTGCATTCACCAAACAGTAGGAAAAGAACCCGTTTTTGACCCGTAACGAATTAACACCAACTCTTGCTGCAACTCAGGGTGAGAAAGATGCTATTTTGGAAGCAGTAATTGCTGAACTGGAACAGTGCTTTCCGGGAATTACTTAGTAAGTAATTACTCCAGTTTTCGGTAGACAGGCCATCCCCTTAGAAAACTCAGCAACATTGTTGATTACTAAAGTTAAGCTTTCCGAATGCATGAAGCGACACCGATGTTACGGGGCTCACCGCTAAGGCCCGGTGAGAAAAAAACAAGTCGCTAACCTTGTGTAAAGTAGTTTCCGATTAGAAATACTGCTCAAGTAATACGCAGGAGATATGCTCAGGTAAAATATGTTATTTGCTGACCTAAATTCACTATTCCAGATCCCGTTATATTTAAAAGCTCCCCTAAATTCTTCGGTTCATATTATAAGAAGTCCTGCAGCAGGTTCTCTGCAGACCGATTAAAAAATGTTTTTATATAACAACTGTAACGTATACTAAATGCATAAATAGTTACAGGTATATTATGGCAATCTTGCCCATATAGTTAATATTTTTACCTGCTTTTCCTTAGCTCACCCTGGAATAATACCGTTTTGATGGCACTACTGAGCACAATGGTACTTAGCACTTTAATATTATTGATTTTTTATTAGAGAAAAAGAACTACCATTCAACCTCATCAGCACAAAAGAACCGTCCCCCTGTGTTCTTTGTTCATGATAAGTAGACAAAATAGCATCAACATTGTTATAATTTAGATGGTTAATGTAAATCTAAAAAACAGAAACAAAGCCATAATTCTAAGATTTTGACTTTGACAACCAGGCTGCCGGAATGGTCAAAATTTTTTGGGCTCTGGATATAAACATATTTATATATCATTTTAAAACAAAGGCTGGTATAAGCTTGAAACTAGGAGGCCAATAACATGGGAAATGGAAAAAGCAAATACCGTCTGCTGATAGAGAACCTGCCCGACGCCTTTGCCTATCATCATCCGGTGATGGATGAAAATGATAATCCAGTAGACTACATATTTATGAGAATAAATCCTTTTTTTGAAAAGATAACCGGGTTAAAAAAAGAAGATATACTGGGCAAAAAGATGACCGAGGTCCTGCCTGACCTCAAGTTTTCTGATTTTGACTGGATCGGAGCTTACGGAAAAGTAGCGCTTACCGGAAAGAGCGTCCATTTTGAAGCTTTTTCAGAGCCGCTGGGTCGCTGGTACGAAGTTGTTGCCTTTAGTGATGAAAAAGGTTATTTCATTACAGTGTTCAAAGATGTTAATGAATTAAAAATAGAAAACGAGAAAACAAAAAAAATAATAGGTTATGTCCATAAAGCCCAGGAATCTTCAGCTGATACATTGGATTACCGCTTTTTCACAGATACTATTATGGAATTGTCTGGAGCAATATTTGTTATTTTAAATTTAATTTCAGAAGAGGACAAAAGCAAAATCGTTACCCAGGCCGTTTCCGGTGCTACTGGCAATCTTTCCTGGGTGAGTGAACTGCTGGGTTTTGACCTGGAGGGAGCCGTATGGGACACAGACCATGGAAAACTGGGTACTGGTTGTAAAAACAGGTTGGTTTATTACTCCTCCTTTTCCGATATCGATAACTACGATTATTCTGCCCTGATACCGGTGTTAAAGAAGATAGAAAAATCCCTGCTACCTGTCAGCCTGTATGCTATGGAGATTAATTACGCAGGAGAACCCTTTGGCATTGTGGCTTTGATTATGCCCAAAAACCAGGACCTGGAAAATAAGGAACTGCTTGAGCTTTATATTAATTATTTAGCATCAACCATTAAGCGTCTTCGGTCAGAAAAATTGTTAAGGAAGTCGGAGGAACGTTACCGGGATCTGGTGGATAACATAAACGAAGCTATAATAGTTACCCAGGAAGGGGT
>JBNJHL010000144.1:0-6065 GCA_051748445.1 Bacillota bacterium | reverse complement strand
CACCTCGGCTTTTCTGACATCTGTCCGCCCTGCAATTTCGTCGATTGTAACAGACTGCCCGCGTATCAGCATACGGGCATACTGGTTCAATACATAGTTAAAGTCAACATAACCGTTACCGGAATCGAGCAGGGCAACTGGTTTTTTAGAGATATAGTCCTCGTACAAGCCGTCCGGATTACCACGATAGTTGGTTATATATGAACTGATCAAATCCTCATAACTGTAATGATGGTAACTGCCGTCACTATCATGGGTTAAGATTCCTTCCACAGCGGCCGAGGCAGGAACGCTCAGCAGCAGAAGCAGGATTATCACTGCTGAAAGCAGGTATGCTTTTTGCTTCAGGTTCAACAACACGCCAGGAAAGGGGATAAAAGAGGTGAATCTACCACACTGCAAAATATACTTTTCCACTAAAAAGTCCCTCCTTCATGAGGGACCGACAAAGTGAAACAAAATAACCTGTTTCGGCAGCAAGGCTGTCTTAGTTCCAGTTAGAGAACCTTAGACCCTTTACTTTGCGTCCCTGTCTTTCGGCAGGTTTGCCTTTGTCGGTCAGGTTGAAATTTTTATTCTCAACAAAACCTTATTCAATTATTAAATATTTGTTCACATTATAACGCATGATCGTAAATATGTCAAACAAATTACAAATTTTCTTTTTATTTTACCCACAGGCAGTAACTGTACCGGCGGTAAATGTTTTCTTCTTAGATATTTAGCTGGTACCGATTACAGCGCCCCCATTATTATGAGAAACACTGATCAAGGATAGGCGCTCCTATAAAATCACCTCATTATCAAATCCAGGGTATGTCCACCGGATTACCCCATTACTCAGACCGACGAGACAAAAAAAGCTTAACTCTTTTATTACGGCTGAATTTTTCAGCCCCTTTTGATAGGTAGAAAGTTAACCACCGCAGATGTACGGAACCACAGTTACCTTATCACCGTCTCTAACCACATGGGCCAGATCTGAATGTTTACCGTTAACCATGAACTCGGCTGTCAGCAGCTGGTTGCTGTCAATCAGCTCAAAATCAAACCTCTCTTTCCATTCCCTGGAAAGGTAGTAAGCCAGCTGCTGCAGATCAAGCTTTTCTGCCTTTAACTCTAAGGGATATTCCGCCTGTTCACCCTTTTTTTTATAGGGCGGCATTAATTTAATGGTCAGCTTCATAAATTATAAATTCTCCCCTGAAATTGGTTTTACCTTCAAGTCTGTGTCAATAATATAATACACCAAAAATCAATATACAGTGAAGCACCAGTTTTGCTAACCCCTTTAAACCGGAACCCTGATTTAACCCTTTAGCGCTTAACTTACTTTTCAGAACCCAAGCTGCCCTTAACTGCTCTGAAGCCTGATATAATATCGAGCAGCTCTTCAGTTATGGCTGCCTGTCTTTCGTGCTGGTAAGATGTTTTCAACTCGCCCAGGCGCTCATCAATATTTTTTTCAGCTGCTTGCATTGCTGCAAGGCGGCTGGTGTTTTCTGCGGCCAGGGAAAGGGCGCAGGCCCGGTAAAGCGATACAAAGAAATACTGGCGCAGCAGGGAAGATAAAAGCTGGTCCCGAGATAAGGTGTAGGTGGGCAGAGAACGGGATTCCCATTCGAGTCTCGTTTCTTGCAGCCGAAGAAGATTAACGGGTAATAGCGTTTCAGCCCTGGGATTAAACCCTGCAGTTTCCGGCCGGTTATAGAAGAGCATCACTTTTTCAACATTTTCTACAGAGCGCCATCTTTCAATTTCTTCTAAAAGTCGCTGGGTAAAGGGTGTAATGGCGCTAATTGAACTTGGCATGTGGTAAATCTCGGACGGAGCAATCCCTGCGGCACCAATCCTGGTGACAACCTGTTCGCCTACGGCAAGATAGCTGCTTCCCGGTGGCGGAATCTGGGTTGTCCTTTCATTCTGCTGCCAGTATTCTTCCAGGGCATAAGAAACTATGTGTTCATTAAAGCGTCCGGCCAGGCCGTGATCGGAGCCGAATATTATTAACAAATGACTTTTTGGGGAGGCGGAGGCTGAAATTGCCTTTATATCCTGCTGCAGCTGATTTGAAAGAACCACCGAGAGCCCTAGTTCAATAGTATGATAGTAGTCATCAAGTGACTCCGCTGCTTTCTCATACTGGCGCACGCTGGTGGCCGCCAGGGCCTTCATGGTCCTGACAATAGAAGATAGATCTTCTCCGCTGGCAATCTGTTTTTGCAGGGCTTCTAAGGTGCTCAATTTTAAGTACAAAACCTCCGTCCCTGTGTACTTGGGAGCTTACAGTGCTGCCCGGGCGGTTTCGATTATTATACCTTTATCGTGATCGGAGAGCTCTTCGCCGGATTCAATCTTGTCGCAAATATCAGAGAGGTTTTCTGTTACGGCTTTACGCACTTTCTTTTCTGCTTCAGGGATTGCCTCCACCTCCAGGTCGTCGAAAAGGCCCTCGGTGACAGCTAAGAGGACAGCAATCTGCTCAGGGATGGTCAGCGGCTGCAGTTCGGGCTGGTTTAAAACTTTACGGACCCGGCGGCCGCGCTCGATGGTGGCCCGGGTTTTTTCATCGAGACGGGTGCCGAAGCGGGCAAACATTTCCAGCTCTTCGAACTGAGCATAGGAGAGGCGCAGGTCACCGGTTACCCTGCGGTAGGCTGGCAGCTGGGTTTTACCCCCGACCCTGGATACCGACTTACCCACATCAACAGCAGGCAAGTGGTTGAGCTGAAAGAGGTCAGGAGAGAGGTAAATCTGCCCATCTGTAATCGAAATCAGGTTGGTCGGAATGTAAGCCGAGATATTCTGGGCCTGGGTTTCAATAATCGGCAGGGCTGTCAGGGAACCGCCGCCGTATTCCTCACGCAGGTGGGTAGACCTTTCGAGCAAACGGGAGTGCAGGTAAAAGATGTCGCCCGGGTATGCTTCGCGACCGGGCGGTCTTTCCAGCAGCAGGGAAAGCTCGCGGTAGGCGCGGGCATGTAAAGTTAAATCATCATAAACGATCAGAACATCATTACCCTGCTCCATGAAATATTCAGCAACAGTCGTGGCGGCGTAGGGGGCGATAAAGCGCAGGCCCGGCGGACCGTCGCCGGAAGCAATCACTACTGTGGTATATTCCATGGCCCCGTATTCACGCAGCTGGCCGATCAACTTGGCCGTATCAGCACCCTGCTGGCCGATTGCACAGTAGACGCAGATAACGTTCTTATCGGCCTGGTTAATAATAGTATCTAAGGCAATGGCTGTTTTACCGATCTGGCGGTCGCCTAAGATCAGTTCACGCTGCCCGCGGCCGACCGGAATCAAAGCATCGACCACTTTCAGACCTGATTGCAAAGGCTCGGTTACGGGGGCACGGGCCATGATCGGCGGGGCCTCCCGCTCTACAGGCCGCCTTTCTTTAAAACTAACCGGGCCGCGGTTGTCAAGTGGTTCGGCCGCGGCATCGATAACTCGGCCAAGCAGGTCATCGCCGACGGGGATATCAACCACCCGTTTGGTTCGACGCACCCGGCTGCCGGAGGTCACCTGATCGGAGCTGCCAAGCAGGATAACTCCTACCTGTTGACGGTCCAGGTTAAAAGCTATCCCGGTTACTCCACCGGTAAACTCAACCAGTTCGTCGGCCTGTACACCGGCCAATCCTGAAACCCGGGCAATGCCGTTACCGATAGAGGAAACTATGCCGCTTTCTTCTATTTTCGGGTCTTTTTCGACTCTTTCAAGGGCCCTTTCAACCGCCCGGTCGCTGCTCTCAACAGCACCGCGCAGGGAATCAAGCAAAGAACCATCTTCAGTCTTCCCTTTCGTCACCATCATTCACCTCCCCCTCCGCTGCACCTGGTATATCCTGTTCAAGGCCCTTTATAATTTGTGCTTCTACATCGTCAAGATAACTTTCCATACTCCAGGCCACACGGTAACCGCCGACAGAGAGCTCCAGGCCGCAGATCAGGTTCTGGTCAGTCTTCCGCTCCAGCTTAACTGTCTTTTCAGAATCATCCTGCAACTTCTGCAAAACCTGCTGCAGCTGTTCCACCTTTTCTTCTGACGGTTCAAAGGCGCTTTGCAGGACTACTTTTCCATCTTCTGAGGTAATGGCGCCTTTTAGTTCGAAAATATCCTCTTCGGGCAGGTCTTTTATTTTTTCCAGGAACAGGTCCCAGGTCAGCTCCTCTAAGCGGGAGTCGGCCAGGTCCTTCAAGCAGCGGCGGGCAACCTGGCAGGCCTGCTGCCCGATACGGCGGCGCAGCTCGCTGATAAAGGTTTCCTTTTCACGTTCAAAAGCTTCTTCCCAGCGGCGCCTGGTTTCTTCAACCTCTTCACGGGCATCACTAACCAGCTCTTGCTTTTCTTTTTCCGCTTTTTCACGAGCTTCTTCGATAATCTCGTCTTCCTTCTGCTCCAGTTCTTCCTTTTGCTCTCGATACTGCCGGGCTTCTTTTTTTGCTTCTTCTCTTTCGTGGGCCGCTTTTTCTTCCCGCTCCATTATTTTTTGCTCACGTTCGTCCATCGCACGGATAATCGGGCCGTAGAGGAAGCGACGCAGCAAAAAAACCAGCACCAAGAAATTTATAATCTGAAATATAATAGTATACCAGTCTATAATCATAGTAATCTCCTAAAGAAAATGGTTCCAGAATGGATTGGCAAAAATTAAGATCATCGATACCACGAAGCAGTAAATGGCCGTAGACTCGATCATGGCCAGACCAACAAAAAGGGTCCGGGTAATGGTGTTCGCTTCATCGGGCTGCTGAGCGATCGAGCTTAAAGCCTGTGAAACTGCACGCCCCTGGCCGAGGGCCGGCCCCAGTGAGCCGAAAGCAATAGTTATTCCGGCGGTGGCAATCGAGATTATGCCGACAAAACCTAAGTTATCCATTTGATCTCTCTCCTTTTTTCTCTATTTCCCGGTGGGCCTGGCTGGCCGAAGCAATATAGACCATAGCCAGGATAGCAAAGATATATGCCTGGATTAACCCGGTGAGCAGACCTAAGGCCTGCATCACTACGGGGAATATAAGCGGGGTGATAGTCAGTAAAATAGCGACAATGATTGTGCCACTCATTATATTGCCGTAAAGACGAACGGCCAGGGCCAGGGTGCGGCTAAGCTCTCCAATAATGTTGAAGGGCAGCATGAAAAAAGTGGGCTGAATATACTGTCTGAGGTAATTGAGCACCCCGATTTGAATAATTCCAAAAACCGGCACGGCAATAAAGACGCAAATAGCCAGGGCGGCCGTGGTTGAAAGAGAACTGGTCGGGGGTGTGTAACCCGGTACTATGCCCAGTAAATTGGAAAAGGCAATAAAGATAAAAAGTGTACCGACAAAGGGCAGGTACTGGCCCGGCTTCTGCCGGCTCACTTCACGAATCTGATTGTTTATGCCGACAATCAAAACCTCGAGCAGGTTTTGCCAGCGCGATAGCTCCCCTTCACTGGTCAGCTTCCTGGTTACCAGCCAGGAACCGAAGGTGAGCAAAAACATAACCAGCCAGGTAAAAAATATGGTCGAATTAATGGTAAACCAGCCAAACTGGTAAAAGATAATTTCATCCGGATTTATGGTCACTCGTACCGACCTCCCGTTTGAGTATAAAAAAGCCTTGAGGCTTTGGGATAACTTTTTTAATCAGGTTATAGATTCTATACTTAATGCTACACTTAATTCAAACGATCACGCTTTGTTAGCAATTTAACATTAACATATTACCTGTGCGGCTGCAGCCTGTAGGCCAGGTAAGTTCTCGCCCCGACAAACCCAACCAGGGACGCCACCAGGTAGGGCAGTCCCACACCTAATAACAGGTAGAATACAAACATGACCACGACTGTTCGCAGCACAAAACTGATTGTAGATACCAGGTAAGGGTTTTTGCTGCCACGCATTTTCTGTACGGTCCACCAGAGACCGCCGAAGAAAAAACCTCCGAGCACAACTCCAGCAATAAATGACAGCACCAGGTAAGGATAGTTCAGGATGGACATCCTCCTTTTAAACTCCAGAGTTTGCTGCTAACCTTTTTGTCAGGGGGACGGGGTTGTTGACAAC
>JBNJHL010000143.1:0-6142 GCA_051748445.1 Bacillota bacterium | reverse complement strand
ATCTTGATACTGGCCATTATGTCCATTATGATAAATCGGATATAATTGCTAAAAACGCTAAAGCGTTTTTAGAAGAGATAAAGTAAACACAAGCGGGCTAAATTTCTGCCCTGCATCTACAAAGATAAGTTGGGGCCACATAAAGCTTACCGAAATTACTATCAAACATAGGCTGCCGCTATTTTAGCTAATGAACTAGGCAAATAGGACCCATCAAACATCGCCTTTGATTTTTATTGGCAGGATAAAAAAGTTTACTGCTCTTCTTTATAAAAGCAGCGCTGCAAAATTTCAAAATAGCTGTTCGCTTCTTCTAATATTTCAAGATCGAAGTCGTCGATTGAGCCAATCTCATCTCTTTTCTGTTCAGCAAAACCAAGCATGGTCCAGCTGATTATGTCCAGGGCCTTGTTAATATCAATATCCTCGCGGAACTTTGATCGGTCGATGTCCTTGTATCCTTTTTCAAGACCCTCTGCAATGAGAGTGTTTGCCAGTTTCCGGACTTCAACTTTCACTTCATCGGCATCTTCATAGGCTGTAGCTTTCAAAAAATTAAAGGCTTGCGGGTAGCTTTTATAAGTCTTGAATTTTGCCAGCCCCAGCGCCTTCATTCTCTCAAATATGTCAGTTTCGCCCCAATCCACCTCGCCGTATATTTTATTGATTACTTTTGCAGCATAGCCAAGCAGAAAAAGATACAGCTCTTTTTTATTATTAAAATAAACAAAAAGGGAACCTTTAGAAATACCGGCTTCTTTAACAATTTCATTGGTAGAAGCCTTTTCGTAACCGTTGCGGGCGAACTCGGCAAGAGCAGCATTGATAATACGCTCCTGCTTATCTGTTGTTAAGCTCATAAATTTCTCAGAGATAACCGTCACCTCTTATAAATAAAGATTGCGCCGGCTGAAAATAAAGACACCCGCACTGTAAAGTAACAGGGCAATTGCTACAAATACCAGGCAGATAATAAGAATAGCTTCTTGCTCGCCGGTAACTATATCTTCCGGGTTAAATAAACTGTAAAGGGTTAGAAATTGGAGCCATTCAAAGCGATCACTAATATTGCGCAGCATGTTTATAATAAAAAAGAGAATGGGGATGCCTGCTCCAAAAGCCAGCGCAAATTTGGCTTCATTAAAGATACAGGAGAAAAAGAAGCAAATTGAACTGATCGAAAATGTTAAAAGAATGGCAACCAGGTTTAGAAGAAGGAAAGCAGGTATATCCATCTCGCCCGGGAACATAAGCTCACTTATTGCAGTGCCTGCAGCCGTATTAATGATAAGCAGCATTGTAACGCTTAAGGCCATGTAAACTGCCTGGGTAGTAATGATCTTAACCCTTGTATTGGGTGTAGCTATCAGGTAAGCCATAGAACCCTTGTCTACATGGGAGGCCACAAGCCGGTTGGCCAGGATAATGCAGTAGATCATGGGAAACATCAAGATTATGAACCCGTAATAGTAGAGGGCCATGAAGGTGATCAAGTCAGTTGGAGTCCCTCCGTAACCAAAAGCATCCATCATACCCTCGGGCATCGTTTCCATCATCTGTCTCATTGCATCGATATTATCTGGATCATACATGCCGAGCATTACCGACATGTACATAAGGAGGATTGCGAAAAAAATAATAAATATGACCCAGTTCGACCTGGCGGTAGATTTCAGAAGAGCAAAGTTGATCATCAGACAACCTCCCGGCCGTAATATTTTAGAAAGATCTGCTCTAAGGACTGTGTGGCAACATCAAGCCCCAGCACAGTGCACTGGTTTAGGGCAGCTATAAACTGTTCATAGTTGCCGGAAACAAAAACCTCGACCGTGTTTTTACTGACTTTGCCTATTTCCAGGCCGGCGGAGCGCAACTTTTCCAGGTCATTTTTTGAACCCAGTGTTACCAGGTAAGCTTTTCTCTGGGACGATTTTAGAGAATGCACATCTTCAACGATCGCCAGGCGTCCTTCCCGGATAATCCCTGCTCTGTCACAGGTGCGGTAGGTTTCCTCGAAGTTGTGTGAAGACATAAGAATTGTCTTCCCTCTTTCTTTTTCTTCAAGAATTAGCTCAACAAAAGTATTTTGCATCAGCGGGTCCAGGCCACTGGTTGGCTCGTCTAAAACATAGACTGCCGGATCATGCATAAAAGCAGTAACTATACCAAGCTTCTGCTTCATCCCTTTGGACATTCTGCGAATTTTTCCGGAGGGGTCCAACTCAAAACGTTCAACCAGGTCTCTACGACGCGAATTTTTTCTTCTGCCGCGCATCGCTTCGATCAGATCGAGAAACTGGGAACCGCTCATTTCATCGAAAAAGGCCATTTCACCCGGCAGGTATCCGAGTATGCTTTGAATTTTTGCAGAATCAGACCAGCAATCAAGTCCGTTAATCCTGCATCTTCCTTGGTCCGGCCGGGTGAACCCGAGCAGGTTTCTGATAGTAGTAGTTTTGCCTGCACCGTTAGGACCAAGAAAACCGAAGACTTCCCCTTTCCCGACAGAAAAGTCAAGATCAAAAACACCTTTACCGCTCTTGTAAGTAAAGGTCAGATCCTCAATTTTTATTATCTCTTCCCGCTTTTGGCCAGAAGGCGCCGCACTTTTTACCTCTTTTTCTGTCCCAGCCTTAATAAAACTGCCCTTTTCCCACAGCCCGCTGGTAATTTTCCCATCGGGGCTGCGGTATTTTCCAAAGCCATCTTTTTTACCCGCTTTAAAATTTCCTTTATAAGCACTACCGTTGGGATATATTACTATTCCCCGGCCTTCTGGTTTACCCTCGGCCCATTCACCGTCATACTTTGTACCGTTTGGTAGTAACAGCCTGCCTTTTCCATGAGGCCTGCCCTGGATGGTTTCACCCTGGTATTTGCCGCCCAGCCAGTTAATGATCTGTTTGTTCTGCACACCGTTTTTATCCAGTATGGATCACCTCTAATAATTTAAGTCCACTCACGAACACTAAGATAACCAAGTATTCCGGTCTATTTTGTTTATCAACCTTTTCGTGGCGGCTATCAACTCTGACAAAACCAATTGACCGCATTGGTCAATTATCACTATAAACTAAATGACCACTATGGTCAACTGCTTCTGCTTATTTATCGCAAAAAATAGTACACAAAAAGGACAGGCTTCTTTGGCTCAAAAACCACACAATAAGCCTGTCCTTTTGTTGGTCATATGTTACTTTTTAACGCAAAGCAAATTCATCAATTCTGAAGAAACCTTTTGATTCACCTTGCTGGGGCTCAGTAGCTTCCCAGGAAATTACAGCCTGAAAATCTCCGAAATCTGCAATACGCAAAGTTGCACTTGCTGATAATTCCTCTTCTACGGCAGGAGGCCCAACACTGACTTCAACAGTATAAACTGTTGCAGTCATGTCCCCAATTGTTTCAGTTTCGGTATTTACTATGGTTTGTTCATAACCCGGGGTAGAACTACTAAATACATTTTCGACATCAATCGCGGAAGCATGATGAAATGGCGCCATTGCAGCATTTTTAATTGGTTCGGCCAAAGGTTGAGCCATTTCGATGGGAATTTCCTCACCATCAATGATTACCCTCTGAAAATCACCTTTGTCATCTACCCATGCGGTACATGAACCTTCCCCCGCTATGCTGAGTTCTACTTTATCGGTTTGCACTCCATCAACTTCTTCCACTCCGACGTGCTCATACTGGACGGAAACTTCTTCTCCGCCGACTTCCCCGCCGGTATACTGGATTTCTTTAAATGTTGCTATGAAATCTGTAAAGGTTTCCGGCAGTACATAACGATCTGACTCAAAATAAACAGCATCTTCATCTGCTTCTACTTCCTCATCTTCTGTTGCTATATCTTCCTCCTCTTCAACCGCTGCTTCTTCTTCCTCGGCTTCCTCATCGGGTTCTACTTCCGGTGCCTCAGTATCTTCCGGTTCACCACAACCGGCTAGCAACAGCATAAGCACCAGAACAATTATGCTGCTTAATCCAAGTATTCTTTTCATGCTAATTCACTCCTCCAAATGACACAGCTGCCTGGCTGCCTTTTCTACAAACTGACTTCTGGAATTTTTACTTTTTTCCTGCCCAAACAGGTAAAATCATGCTTACGATAAAATATTTTTAGTTAAAACATAAATTAAACTACAACTGATTTTAACCATTAATTTGGCCTGGTAAAGCTTTTTGTCGGCAATATTGTTCTTCGAGCTTTCTATCCTTATAGCCCCGGTTAGTCTGTTAAATTTCATAATTGCTAAATTCTCTTTGCTTTTTCTTATTCATATCTTGCTAATGATATAATTATCTCAATCTCACAGCTAATTAGTCCTATGAGCTGGAAAGGAACCAAATTATGACTAAGATAACGGTAGAGGAGAAAAAACATACCCTGTTAATTGGCTTAAACCGACCGGAAAAAATGAACGCCTTTGACCTCGATATGTATACAGAACTTGCAGCAGCACTGGGAAAGCTCCATCATGAGCCAAATTTACGCTGTGGCCTTTTATTCGCTCACGGCGATCACTTCACTTCCGGCCTGGATATGGTTAAATGGGTCGAAGTATTTAGTAGCGGTTCTTTCCCCTCACTCCCGGAAAGCTCCCGCGATCCTTTCGGCCTTGCCCAGAAGAGAATTCTAAGTAAACCGCTGGTTATAGCAGTCCAGGGCATTTGCTATACTATCAGTCTGGAGTTAATGCTTGCAGCCGATATCCGGGTCGCCTCTACAAACACCCGTTTCGGTCAGATTGAAGTGAAAAGGGGAATCTACCCTGTAGGCGGCGCTACCATCCGCTTGCACCAGGAAGTGGGCTGGGGCAATGCCATGCGTTATCTCTTAACTGGTGATGAAATGTCAGCTGAAGATGCATACCGGATAGGCTTAATCCAGGAAGTAACAGCACCGGGCGAACAGTTTAAACACGCACTTTCCCTTGCCGAAAGCATATGTGAACAAGCTCCACTTGGCGTACAGGCTACCCTGCGTTCAGCGCAAATCACCCGTCGTGAGGGAACTGAAAGAGCTATCTCCAGGCTTCTGCCCGACCTGCAGCCGATCATGCAAAGTGAAGATGCCATTGAAGGAATACAATCCTTCATCGAAAAACGCAAGGCTAACTTCAAAGGCCGGTAAATAAAACTTTAAAACTTTGCGTTTGCGATATAATATTTATTGTTTATATTTAGCGAAATATTATTTGGTTAATTGAGAAGTAACTGTGTAGACCAGATTTAATATTTATGCTATGATGTATATGTGTAACCACACATAAAGGAACGGTTGCTATGAAAAGAACTCAAATACTTGTAAAAGAAGAGCAGCATAATTATCTTGTTCAACAGGCAGAAGTCAATAATACCAGCATATCAGATATAATTCGAAAAATGATCGATGAGAAAATGGCTGAAACAATTAATAAACAATCGCAGGGCGGAATAAGAATGGCTAAATTTGCTGTAGATGGACCTGTGGAGTATAAACACCACGATGAGGACTTATATTAATGAGAAAAGTATTTGTAGATACAGGTGCCTGGTATGCCCTTAAAAATAAAAATGATCCCAATCATTCTGCCGCTGTAGCTTTTTTTAGATCTTTACCAGAAGCTGGCACCATCTGCTATACCTCTGACTATATTATTGACGAGACCATAACCCTAACCCGGGTTAGATTAAATAATCATCAGGCTGCCAGCACCCTGGCTCAGGAATTATTATCGGAACAAGCAGCAAAGGTAATTTATACTGCTCCATTATATCTTCCCCGTGCCCTTGCGATCTTCAAGAAATTTGCTGATCAAAATTTTTCTTTTACTGATTGCACCAGTTTTGCAATTATGGAAAACATGAAAATTGAAGAAGCACTTGCCTTTGACCACCACTTTAGCTTTGAGGCATTTGGCTTCAAGCAGGTTTAAATATGGGAGGCATGAAAATGGACAGAAAAAAAATACTAATCTTTATAAGCCTTACTCTCCTCATCAGCTGGACTGCAGCAGGGCTCTTTTATTTATCCGGCCTGGAATGGGGCACTCTCTTCGCCACGGCTTTTGCTATCATTTACATGTTCTTTCCCCTGCTCTGTACCATAATCGTACAAAAGTTCATCTACAAACAGCCGGTCATGAAGACTTACGGG
>JBNJHL010000142.1:0-6193 GCA_051748445.1 Bacillota bacterium | reverse complement strand
CTGTTCCATTATTTCCTTGAGCATAAAATGGTCATACCCGCCCTTTTCGGCAGCTTCTATATCCCAGTTGATTTCAAATACTTCTTTTTCAACTTTTTTGCCTTCAGAATCGAAGATTTTAACCTGACTTGGCGTAATTGAAGCAAATTCACCGTCTTCTAAAATATTAATTTTTCTTGTATGGGCTAAAAGAGCCGGTATGTCAGATGCAACAAGGTTTTCACCCTCACCCAGACCAACAATCAGAGGGCTATCCTGGCGGGCACAGACCAGACGGTCCGGTTCACGGGCAGATATTGCGACCAGTGCATAAGATCCTTCCACTTTTGCAACAGCTTTACGAACTGCTTCAAGCAGGTCATCTTCGTAATATTCTTCTACCAGGTGAGCTAACACCTCGGTATCGGTTTCAGAACGAAATTTATGCCCCGCTTCGTCTTTCAACCACTGGCGCAGGGCTTGATGGTTTTCTATAATGCCATTGTGGATAACAGCAATCCTTTCACAACAACTGCAGTGAGGGTGGGCATTTTCATCTGTTGGGCGGCCGTGGGTTGCCCAGCGGGTATGTCCTATCCCGACTTTAACTGCACTCTTTGCCATGTCCAGTCTATTTTCAAGCTCGGTGACAGACCCGGCTCCTTTACTAATCTTCAATTTCCCATCAAGTTGCAGAGCAACGCCGGCAGAATCATAGCCGCGGTATTCAAGCTTTTTTAACCCATCTATCAAAATAGTATTCGCTTCTTTAAAACCTGTGTAACCTACAATACCGCACATAATCAGACCCCCGCATATAAGTACTAAAAAAACCTGTAACCTCAATTATTATAACATCGTCAAATGTTCATTGCTAACATAGATATAATGTAACTGTATCACCATTTTAAATTCTGGTTGCCTGCTGATGAAAACTGTATTCGCTGATCGTTTAGGCTGTACAGTTATTACTAAAACGCTTAGGACTGCTCTTCCTTAATGATTTCTGCCAGGGACTCGGCATATTCGAGTAAGGTCTCTTTATCGAGAGGAGCTTCAATCATTACCCTGATTTTAGCTTCAGTCCCGGAAGGCCTTACCAATATTCGGCCATGCTTACCCAGCTCGTCTTCAATCTTCCTAATTGCCCTGGATATACGTGGCTTTTCAGCCCAGCCTTCCTTGGTTACCACCTTCTGATTGACCAGGACCTGGGGCAAGCATTCGAGCCGGGCTGCCAGGTCCGATAAAGGCTTATCATTTTCCTGCATAAATGTAAGCAGCTTTAGTGCTGTCAGTAACCCATCACCGGTAGTAGCGTGATCAGAAAATATAATGTGACCCGATTGTTCACCACCCAGGCTATAGCCACCTGAAATTATTTTTTCGAGAACATAACGATCACCGACCGCTGTTCTCTCTACTTTTAGGCTGTGTTTTTCAGCAAGTATATCAAGTCCTCCATTACTCATAACGGTTGCAACCAGGGTGTCTTTTTTTAATAAACCCCTTTTAGCCATATCAACTGCGCAAATTGACATAATCGCATCGCCGTCAACCTCATTGCCTTTTTCATCGACAGCAATCAGACGATCAGCATCACCATCAAAAGCAAGCCCTGCCGCCGCACCGTTTTTAACAACCTCGTGCTGCAAATCAGTAGTATCGGTCGCCCCGCAATTCACATTTATCAAGGTGCCATCTGGCTCATCATGGAGCGTCTTTACCTCAGCACCAAGTTCACTTAACAGCCTTCCGGCAATATTGCAGGCTGCACCATGAGCACAATCTATTACCAGTTTCATCCCGTCAAGTCTGGTAGAGGTTTCTTTTAAGTGGTCCAGGTACTGCTCCAGGGCTGCACCGTCCGGGTAGGCCTGGCCCACCTCCTGCCCTTCGGGGCGCGGCAGTTCGTCCAAACTTTGAAAATAATGGTTCTCGATCTCGGTTTCCATCTTGTCAGGCAGTTTAAAACCCCTGCTGTCAAATATTTTCAGACCATTATCTTCGATAGGGTTATGAGATGCCGATATAACCATTCCCGCAGCAGTGTTAAGTTTGCCAGCCAGGTAAGCAATAGCTGGGGTCGAAGCTATCCCAAGCAGCTTTACTTCCCCACCGGCCGAAGTTATTCCCGCAATAAGAGACCCTTCCATCATTGAACCGGAAAGGCGGGTGTCGCGTCCAACAACAAATACAGGTTTTTCATGCTCTCGGCCCAGCATCCAGGCCGTAATCCTGCCAATCCTAAAAAAAAGTTCAGGGGTCAGGTCGCGGTTAGCTACCCCCCTGATTCCGTCAGTCCCAAATAATTTTCTCAAAGACTAGCCTCCTGTTTTACTGGTCAGAGTTAGACTGTTCTTCACTACCCTCTGTCACTTGACCATTCTCCTCCGAATCCGAATCGGATTCGGTTTCTGCAACTCTTGAAAATTCCAGCCTTATAATTACCAGTGAAGGATCCATCACCAGTTCATTGACCCGGTTACCGTCGATATCATAAGCTACCGGTGAAAGCTCCACACTTTCAATAAGGCGCATCCCGCTTATATCAACTAATGTAACAACCCGGTCAATCTGTTCAAAAATGCTTTCCGGAGCACCAATTAAAACTTCTTCCGGAATAGGAGTATATTCATCAAGTTCCCATCCCTCAGCAGGCTCACCAACCACGTTTACTTCTATCTCAAAATCATCTGAATAATAGGCTTCCAGAGCAACTCGGACCTGCTCGGGCTCGATCATTACAATGCTTAGACCACTGGGCACATTACCATGAACCCTGGCCAGGTGATTCCCGGAACCTTTATCATCAAGGTCAACATAAACCTCAATTTCCTGCATAGTCAGACCTTCAAAATCATCAGCTAACCCTTCCAGGGTAACATCTACTGTATCGATAATTTCAACTACTACATAATCCTCGCTGAGGTTTTTAACCTGAAGCGGCACATCCCGCCAAATTTCACGTTGGGGTGTCGTGCGGGCGATTTTATCACCGGTAACAAAAAGCCACAGTATAACTGCAATAAATACAGCAACTACCATGACAAATTTATTGCTTCGAAAAAATTTTTCCATGATTATTTATTATTCCTCCAGGACCACAGGCTAAAGCCATCGTTACGTTCCGGTGAACACTCTTCTATTAGCAGGTTGCGCAACTTTTTCTCATCAAGATAACGGGATAAGACCCCGTCCTTGGCAAAAGAGATAATGCCAGTTTCTTCAGAGACAATTATTGCTAAGGCGTCAGAGTGCTCTGTAATTCCTATTCCGGCACGGTGTCTGGTTCCCAACTCCTTGCTAAGGTTGGGATCTTCTGTCATCGGCAGGTAACACCCTGCCGCAACAATCTGATTCCCCTGGATTATCACAGCCCCATCATGCAGTGGGCTACGGGGAAAGAAAATATTAACTAAAAGCTCCGCTGTCACTTTTCCGTTTACTGCAATACCTGTATCGGCAAATTCTTTTAAACCAGTGCTGCGTTCAATCACAATCAAGGCCCCAATCCGTTTTTTTACCAAAACAGAAATTGCCTTGGTCATCTCATCAAGCATTTTTTCAAAATCCTCACTGCTCCAATTAAAATAGGCTGACTGAAATATTTTCCCACGACCAAGGTGTTCCAGGGCCCTGCGTAGTTCAGGCTGCAGGACGATAGGGATAGCAATTAAACCAACAGTCATTGTCTGGCGAAGAGTCCAGTGAAGAGTATCAAGCCCAAGCTGATCGCTGATTACTGTTGCCAGCAGCAGTACAATAAGCCCTTTGACCAGCTGCTCAGCGCGAGTTCCACGAATAAGCAGTATCAGACGATAGAACACATAAGACATTATAGCAATATCAACAATATCGAGCCATTGGAAATCGACCTGAAGAACTGCTGCAATGATTCTTTCCCATATTGCCACTTTTGATTGAACCCTCTTTTTACAGTACTACGAAGTATAAATAATTTATTCTCTTCTCATAAGACAAATACCTGCAAAGCTACTATAAAGTTACCACAAACGTTAAGACATAACAATGCTAATATTATTTCCACAATTATTGCATTTTGCATCATCAGTCAAACCGCTTAGTTCTGTCTGGTATGCAGTGCGTTTAACCAGGAGATTGCCGCAGTATGGACAAATCGTATCAGCTGAACCAGGCAGGTCAATATTGCCGAGATAAACGTAGTTCAAATGGTTCTCCGCTCTCTTCTTGGCTTCCTCCATCACTTTTACCGGTGTAGTCTGTAGATCCATTTTGTATTGAGGAAAATAGCGGGAATAATGCAGGACAATATCCGGGCTAAGACTTGCCAGCCAGGATACGAGGGCTTCCTGTTCTTCTTCTCCGTCATTTAAAGTTGGAATAAGAAGGCAGGTTATTTCAATATGGCACTGTTTAACTGCAGTTTCTACTGTTTCTATGACAGGCTCCCTTTTCCCCTGGCAGTATTCTTTGTAGAAATGATCCCTGAAAGCTTTAACATCAATATTCATGGCATCAATATAGGGAAGCAGATTCTGCAGTGGCTCCCGGCTTATATATCCATTGGTAACCAGCACGTTACTGTATCCTTCTTTATTTAAAAGGCGGGCTGTATCATAGACAAATTCATACCAGATTGCAGGTTCATTATAAGTATAAGCAACTCCCAGTGCTTTTTCAGGACCACCGGCTTGATCTAACATGGCCAGAACATCTTCCGGCTTAACTGTATCCGCCGCATGGGAAGGATTTCCGCGGGCCAGTGACCAATTCTGGCAAAAAGAACATAAAAGATTACAGCCATATGTCCCCAGCGATAAAATCTGCCGCCCGGGGTGAAAATGATAAAGAGGTTTTTTTTCAACTGGATCCCAATTGTCTGCCGCCAGCTTCCCGTAATTAGCAGTATATAATTCACCATCCTGTACAGTTCGCACTCCACATGTTCCTGTCTGCCCTTCCTGCAAAATACAGTTATGCGGACAAAGCAGGCAAGTGATTTTGCTGTTATGCTTATAGTAATAGCTGGCTTTATACATAATAACCTACTCCTCATTCTTGTTTTTTACTCATGCTTCTTGACTCTTAAAAACACCGATCACCAGAACATGCTTTTAGAGGCTAATCACTTTCCCCAAAGCGAGTTACTTTAAAGCGGTATAATTCCGCTGGTTGACCGGGCAAAATACCGGCTTTACGGCGGGCAATATCTAACTGCTCTTCCACTGAATTTATACCTTCAAGGTTCGGCAACAGCAACCCGCTGCGTGAGCCGCTGCGCACCAGAACTCCGTACTGCTTTGGATCGAGCTCTTCTTCACTTTGAATACGTTCCATCGATCCTAAAACATCTACAGAGATAGACAATTCGGGGAGCTCTTCCATGCTGACAGGCGGAAAGCGCGGATCCCTCACTGCCGCACTAACCGCATTAACGGCAATTTCTTCGGCCAGAGTTTCTCTGACCGGTTCCACTGTTCCGATACAACCACGCAGCTGTCCGTCTTTCTTTAAGGAAACAAATACTCCTGCCCTCTTGTAATATTCAGAGGGCAGTTCTTCTGGTATTTTTGGCAAGGAGCCTTCCTTTAGGTAAAAGTCAAGGATTCTCCTGGCCAGATCAGCAGGATTAAGCTTGTTTTCATCTCTACCCACTTTAATCACCTCTTCAACTCAATACTGCCCCTGATTATCATTATTCTAAGAGGCAGGTCTGAGGGCGGCAACAAGGTAACCTACCCCAAAAGGACCTTCGTACGAGATAATTTCCGAGTTAAACTTTTCACCGTTTAGCATGCCAAGCGCCATGACAAAAGATTTGAGACCACACTCGCCAGCTTGCTCCACCAGCTGCTGATCAAAGTTAAGAATTTTTTCAACCTCACCATTACGAATGTACTCGACAAGCTGTCGGTCAAATTCAGCACCACGAGGATTGTAACCGGCAGGAGCACTCCGCGTTAGACGATGCGACAAATCGCCACTGGCCAGAACCGTCACTTTTTTGCCTCGTTTTTCTACAGCCCTTTTTAAAGAGCGACCAAAATTATAGATCTGTTCAAGAGGGTGAAAGCTATAAGTGATGTGGACACCGGGGACCTCCAACCCTGCCTGCTGCAAGTAGTAAAGTGGAACCATCGCTCCGTGATCCAAGCTGCCCCCTCCTTGAAGCGCAGGATCTTTATCAGCAAGCAGCAGCGGCTGTAAGGACCCGTTAGCAGATTCTTCC
>JBNJHL010000141.1:0-6262 GCA_051748445.1 Bacillota bacterium | reverse complement strand
GATCCCGATAAGCGAAAAACAATTGCCCGCCTGGCAGGAGGCCAACAATGGATTGAAGAATGCCCCCTGTTTTTTATCTTCTGCGCAAACTTAAAACGCAGTAAAGATTGCTGGGAAGAAATCGATCCCTCAGTTCTCTCCAACACTGAAATGTTCATCACCGCTACCGTGGACACCGCTCTTGCTGCCCAGAAAGCAATTGTTGCCGGCCAGTCACTGGGTTTGGAGGGGGTATACATCGGCGGTATCCGCAACGATCTGCAAACTGTCTGTGAGCTGCTAGATATCCCGAAGCTGGTATACCCGGTTTTCGGCATGTGCCTGGGCTACCCGGGTGAATCTCCAGATCAGAAGCCGCGCCTTCCCAGGGAAGTTATCTTCAAAGAAGACTGTTATCATGAAAATGGCGATGACGAACTCTTGGAAATATATAACCAAACAATGAAAACTTATTACAAAGAACGGACAGGCGGTGAAAAAGATGATACGTGGGGCAGACACTGCGGCAGCTCAATGATGGCAAAAACACGTGATTATCTCGGCAATTTTCTTAAAGCAAGGGGTATCGGAATAAGGTAAAAAAGCTTTTAAATCAATAGGTGATAAAATACAATTTTTTTTAAGTCTCTGCAAAATTGTGTAAAAAAGCACCTGGTTAAGCTTTTTTATTTAACACTTATTAAACAAAACGATCCGGTTGCTGTTTGTCCCGGACAGGTTATTATTTACCCCCCAGATGTTAGCTGTTTTAGTAAATTGCTGGCTGTTAACCACCACGCCTAGGCATTTAAAACCTGCTTCCAGGCCTAAAGGAATGACTTGGTCATCCAGCCTGACTTTGCCTTTTCTAACCTCCCCCACTTCAAATGCTACCCAGCCACCCGGTTTGGTAATGCGGTATAGCTCTTCAAATATCTGCCCCATTTTTGCAGACCAATCTTCCACCGTCCTGGCCATGGTAATTTGCTTCTCAATTTTTTGGGTATCCAGGTTATTGAACCAACACCTGAGCCAGTTGTCCTTCGAATACTGCACTATATCCAGAAACGGCGGAGAGGTAACCGTTAAGCTAACAGATTCATCAGCTATTTTACCGGTCTCTGCGGCATCATTCTCCAGAAAAAGCCCTTTCTTTGCAGCTTTTCTTAGTAAAGAAACCTGATCCGGACGCATATTTTTTAACAAAGTCATGGTTTTTCTCATAATAATTTTTTTAGTATTACGATAATCAGGCTTCTGTTTGCGCTTATTATTGATTTTAACCTGGCTTTCCTGGCTAACTGCCTGGTTAGGTGGCAGCGTGTAAACTGAAAAGAACCCTGAAGAATGACCGGTGAGGCGGTTCGTGGCAACCATCCTGATCCAGTGGTCAACGTCATCTTCACACCCGCTTCCTTTATTTTCATCAAGGTATCTTTGCAAAGAGACAATTTCCGCTTCAGTTTTTGGATGATAGAACATTGACAGGTCAAGATCTGCTTTTAAGGTTTCATCAAACTCTATTTCATCTAACCTTGCCTCTACCTTAGCCAGGGAAGGAATGGCCAGGCGGGGATAAGTTAATATCTTGCTCAAGGGATTTATATCATTTGAAATAACCCTGCGTCCTAACAGACCTGCCTCAATCACTGTTGTTCCGCGACCGCTGAAGGGGTCATAAACCGTATCGCCTCGCTCGGTCAGTAGCTCTATAAAAAACCGCGGCAGCTGAGCCTTAAAACAGGCCCGGTAGGATATTTCATGGATTGATGCCGCCTGTCTCTGCCTGGCTGTCCAGTATTCATTAATAAACCAGGGAATCGCAATTCCATTTATTTCAGCAGTTTCTACTATAGTTTCAGCACCATCATCAATCGGGAAAAGGGTATTATTCTCCTCTTCACTGAAGGTAAAACTTACAAGATATTTGCTTGCTTCCTCAAAGCACTTTGCCAATTAATATTCACAACTCCTTCAATTAAGTCAAAAGCTTTCCCCTAACAATAAACTTAACACCAGATCAGGTCATTTTAATATTCTACACCAGGCAAAACAACCCTTTAATATCTGCAAGCATGAAGCAAAAAGATCTTTCAAGCAGCAATATCAAGCAATGAAGATCTATTTATATCAATATCTGCAAGATAAAATTTAACAATAGTTAACAATATTTTAAAAATTAAAATATTAATCGCATATTTAACGATTTTAAGTAATTTATATTATAAAAGCAGGGAAATCCTATAAGACGTCGAATTTGTTAGACACCTTCAATTTTAGTTGGCATTAGAGGAAGGTGGAATATGCCATGGCTGACCATGATAAATACCGCGTTCTTCTAGACACAACCGATTATGCCTATGCCTACCATCAGATTCTAACCGATCATACAGGCAACCCCACTGACTTCATCTACCTCAAGGTAAACCAGGCCTACGAAGAGCTGATCGGTATATCCCGGAGTAAAATAATTGGGCGCAGGGCAACTGAATTAAACCCCGGCATTGAAAAAGCCTCCTTTGACTGGATCGGCACCTACGGTGAGGTAGCCCTTAATGGCGGCAGCATCTGCTTTGAACAATATTCAGAACGCCTGAACCGCTACTTTGAGGTGATTGCCTGCAGCGAAGAACCGGGCTATTTTACCACCCTTTTTCGTGATATTACTGATAAAAAGAAAAAGGCCGACGCACTCCGCAACAGCGAACTGCATTTTCGCTCCCTGGTGGAAAACCTGCAGGGCGGTATCTTAGTTGAAGATAATCAACGCAAGATCATTTTAACCAACCAGGCTTTCTGCGATATATTCTCAATCCCGTTGCCACCGGAAGCTTTAATTGGCGCCAACTGTAACCAGGCTGTCGAAGAAGCAAAAAAACTGGTAGCAAAGCCGGACCTTTTTCCCGGACGCATAGCAGAACTGATAGAAACCCGCCAGGTGGCTATCGGCGAAGAAATAAATTTTACTGACGGACGAATTGTTGAACGGGATTATATCCCCGTGTTTACCGGAACCGGCCGGTTTATCGGGCACATGTGGCAGTACCGGGATATTACCCGGCGCAAACAAATGGAGCAATCCTTACAATACTATTCACAGCTGCAAAAGTTGCTGATGGACTTACTTTCCGGTTTTATTAACATCCCCCTGGATGATATCGACGGGGCAATCAACGCTGCATTTAGGAAATTGGGTCAATTTGTAGGAGCAGATCGGGTCTATATCTTCGACTACGACTTTCCGGGCGGCGTTTGTCATAACACCTATGAATGGTGTGCTTCGAAAGTAACACCACAGATAGAAAATCTGCAATCAGTGACATTAGACATATTACCAGACTGGGTAGCCATCCATGTTAGGGGAGAAACCGTTGATGTTCCAGATGTTCAGACAATGCAGCCGAGGCCACTAAAAGAGCTGATGCTGGCCCAGGGTATTAGAAGCCTGCTAACGATACCAATGTTAGCTGAAACAAGGTGCCTGGGCTTTGTTGGTTTCGATTTTGTCAAAAAAAAACACACCTTCTCCGATGAGGAACGTAACCTTTTAAAAGTGTTCGCAGAAATGCTGACTAATGTAAGTCTGCGCAGACAAGCAGAAGAAAAAATACGCTACATGAGTTTCCATGACACCTTAACCGATCTCTACAACCGGGCTTACCTGGAAAAAGAAATGGAACGCTTAGATACGGAAAGACAGATGCCGCTTAGCGTAATCATGGCCGATTTAAACAGTCTTAAACTGATCAATGACACCTATGGCCACGATACCGGCGATAAAATGCTAAAAGCTGCCGCAGAAATATTACGCAGGGCCTGTCGGGAGGAAGACATCATTGCCCGCTGGGGCGGAGATGAATTTATAATTCTATTGCCTCAGACCACAGGGGAAGATGCAAATACCATCCGTAACAGGATCACAGACAGCTGCCAGGCAGAATACTTAAAAGGCACTCCCCTTTCTATGGCAGTCGGGGTGGCTACTAAGACAGAGCCGGTAACAGACCTGGCTGAGATTCTCAAAAAAGCAGAAGATAGTATGTACAAGCAAAAGCTAAATATAAAACGCCGCACAAAAGGCAGTATGCTGAAAACCCTCAAAAAAACCCTCTCTGATAAAAGCTTCGAAACTGAAGCCCATATTTTATCGGTACAGAAAATTGCCCGTATGATCGGGCAAAGTATGAGCCTGTCGAAAGCTGAGTTAAGCCGACTGGACCTGGCCGCTTCCTTACATGATATCGGCATGGTTAATATTGACGAAGAAATCCTGAACAAAGAAAGCCCTTTAACCCCGGAGGAGTGGGAGAAGGTAAAAAAACACCCGGAAATAGGTTTTAGAATTGCCTCCGCTAATGAAGAATTTGCCCATATTGCTAATGATATCCTTGCCCATCATGAACACTGGGACGGAACAGGCTACCCGCAGGGTTTAAAGGGTGAGGAAATACCGCTTCTTGCCCGAATAATTGCTGTTGCCGATGCCTTTGAAGTTATGTACTCCGGGCGTCCCCATAAAAAAGGATTAAGTATTAAAGATATCAGCGCCGAGCTAAGAAACCGGGCCGGGAAACAATTTGACCCGAAGATAACCTCTATTCTGCTTAGTTTTTTGAAAAATCACCCCAGCTAGGCCGCTTAATAAAGCTTGAACTTTATTGCCGATCTCGTTTAGAAACACCTCCACCACTTCCGGATCGAAGTGGCTGCCGCTATCTTTTTTAATTAATTCTAAGGTTTCCTTTTCCGACCAGGCCTTGCGGTAAGGTCTCTCACTGGTCAGGGCATCATAAACATCGACCACGGCGAAGATCCTGGCCGGCAGGGGTATCTCTTTACCTTTAAGCCCGCGGGGATATCTAAGGCAGGCCTTAAATACTCGATCTTGGAGAGCATTTCAAAGGCATGAATGGGATGCTTGCGCATAACCTCCCATTCTTCATCCCTGAGGTCTAAGGCATATGCCCACCCCCCTCAATTGTGGCATCGTAGGCCCGCAGCAGTTCCACGTTAGTATGCTCCAGCTTCTTAAACAGCACTGCATCATCAATCGCCGAAGCAGCCAGGTCTGCCATACCTGCAAGAAGCTCAGGTGTATCGGAAGCCAAAGCTTTTCCTTTTTCCGTTGTTGCATCCAAAATTATGCGCATAGGCTTGTCCTCAAGCTTCAATGCCGCGTAGGAAACACTTTTGATGTCATATTTTGTAACAGACAGTGCCTGCTCTCAATGATTATTTCCTCCAGCTGCTTACGTTCTGTAATATCCTCGGAACTGCCCTGCATGCCGGCTAAATTGCCATGTTCATCTAACTTCGCTGACGCGTTAAACTCGGTATGCACATAACTATCATCTTTTGTTTTATGGCGATTTGAAAGTATAATTCATTGACCGGATCATTTAGTAGGTTTTGCATCAAATCGTTCATGCGGAAGACACATGAAATATATCATTCTATTACCGTCCGTCGTTCTTCTCTATCCAGTGTAATTTGCTCATAAAATTGCAAGTAGGGTTTACTTTAACGGGCATGTTGTCAAGCTAATAGTTGCGCATGCTTTCCACTATTAGCCTTTACGCAGATTACTCGAGATTCCGGCGAATTTCGAGGTATTTCTCCCGGGATATTTCCCCTTTTACATAGCGTCTGTCCAGGATTTCCCGTTTTCCATTGAGAGCAGATCTCTGGAACTTATTTTTTGGAATAAGCATTATTAATAAAACTACAACCACTATAATAAGCAGTAGCAACAGCAGCCCGCCTATGACCAGAACCGGCAGGTTTCTGCGGGCAGCAATCGGAGAATCATTGTCCCAGGATGCCAGCCACCGCATCATCGTTTGAATTTCATTTTGCTGATTAGCCCTGATACTTCGAGCCAGGATTTCCACTTCTTCATGTTCTGCTAAACCACGATTTATGAGTTGTTGAGACATCATTATCGCAGCCATATGGTGTGGGATCATATCCTCCAGAAAAGCCCTGTCAAGGGCATCACCTTCTAAATTTTCCAGATTGCGCATCATCGGCTGATAATCAACCTGGTGACTTCTGTCCGGATACCAATTTTCAAGCCAGGTTGTCATCTGCTCAATCTCTGTATTTTGGCTCCTGATAATCCCTTCTGCGAACTCTCTTATTTCTTCACGCTCGGTGTTTTCTTTTAAATATGCAGCTGTTTCTACGGCTTCTTCGTGATGGGGAATCATATGCACCAGATATTCATATTCGCTATCGACAAATACATTTATTGAACCCATCATTCCCGGACCCATCATCCCGG
>JBNJHL010000140.1:0-6272 GCA_051748445.1 Bacillota bacterium | reverse complement strand
TTCGTTGTCATAGCAGACAAAAAGGTAATCTTCGTTACGCTGCGCCGCACCGGACAGGGCCTGCAGACCGATATCAAAAGTCCCTCCGTCACCAGCCAGAACTACCACAGTAGTATCATACTGGCCCTTGGCATCAAGTCCCCGGCGCACGCCGCTGCCCACCGAACCGGCGCTGGGAAAAGGACAATGCAGGATCGGACATTTCAAAGCGGAAAGGGGAGGTACTCCGGCAATAATACTCCAGCAGGAAGCAGTAAGAACTATAGCCAGGTTTGGTCCCAGGGCTCTGGTCAGGTAACGCACTGCCAGGGCCGCACCACAGCCCGGGCAAGCATTGTGGCCCGGATTTAGCATTTCCGACTCCTGCTTATATTCTTCAATTCTCATCGCAGATCAACTCCCCATTTATATTCTACCTTTTCTGCACGTTCATTTTCTCTCAGGGCCTTGAGCAGCATCTCGGGGGTGAGGTCAATTCCACCAGCCAGGATTAAATCTTTAACAGCCGGCGGTTTTTCCATACCATAAACTGCTGCCTGCAATTCCTGGGCCAGTATTCCGCCCATTCCAGTTGAACAGTTACGATCAACCACTACAACTTGTTCAATGTCATGGGCTTCGAAGAGGTTACAAAGATCCTCCCGGGGAAAAGGCCTGAACATTCTCAGCTGAACCAGGCCGGTATTGTCCAGTTCAGGTAGCAGCCAGCGGGCAGTTTCAGAAGTTGCCCCGGCAGCAAAAATTACAGTTTTCGCTCCCGGTGGTATAACAGAATCAATTACACCATAACTACGCCTGAAAGTTTTAGCAAAACGAAGGTTTATTTCCTTGAACAATTTCGGTGCCTGAAGCATCGCTTCGTGCCTATTTCTAACCAGTTCTGCCTGAACTTCGCCAGTAACCAGGGCATGTATGTTGGCAGGATTTTCAGGTTGAATCTGAGCTTTAAAAGAGGGAGCGCCGATAAAATCTCGGGAGCTTTTGAAATCAGGTACGTCAACTGCTTCATAGGTATGGGAAATATAAAAACCGTCAAAAACCACCATACAAGGTAGAAGCAATTTTTCACTGAGTAAAAAAGCCTGCATAACGGTATCAAGCACTTCCTGCGCTCCTGAACAATAAATCTGCATCCAACCCGTATCTCGCTGGCTAAGACTGTCTCCCTGGTCAGGGTCGAGAGACCACGGCGCTCCGATTGTCCGGTTAACATTAACCATTACAATCGGGACCCGGGCCCCGCTGCACCAGTGAATCATTTCATGCATATAAGCCAGGCCATGCGAAGCAGTGGCCGTAAAAACCCTGGCACCTGCAGCCGCAGCACCGTAACAACAGGCCAGTGCAGCATACTCTGACTCCACACTGACAAATTCACCGCCCAGTTCTCCCCGGCCCTCAAAATTAGCCAGGGTTTCCACTATCGCCGTCTGAGGAGTAATCGGGTATGCCGCGACCAGGTCAACACCCACCCTTTGCACAGCTACGGCTGCCGCCTGGCTGCCGCTCATTAATTCATAAGCCATTTTAACGCCCTCCTTTCATAACAAGGGCCCTGGATGGACATTCACGGTAGCAGATACCGCAGCCCTTACAGTAGTCCATATTCAACTCGTAACGCCCTTCTACAATATCAATTGCCATATCCGGGCAAAAAATGTAACAGATACCGCATGAATTACAAGTACCGCAGCCCAGGCAGCGAGAAGCCTCTGCCTCGGGCAATTCCTGCCTATTCTTTATTTCCAGGTTAACACTCGCTTCAAGGTGAAGATCTTCAAAGCTGATCGGGTCTTCTGTCGGCAGACAAAGCTCCGGCTCCGGCAAATGTTCCAGGCGTGCAATCATTGTCTGGGCAGCAATTCTGCCTGCCTTGATCGCCTCGGAAACAGTAGCCGGGCCGGTTACCAGGTCACCACCGGCATAAAAGGAAGCCTCTTTCTCTAATCCCGAAAAGATTGAGCTATCATGCTCCTGGCCCAGGGCCATGATCACTGTACCACAGGGCTTTTTAAATGAAGTGCTTTCATCAACAACCAGGCCTTCCCGGTTGGTTTTGCTGTAATTAAATTCTATTCCACTTATCCGGATGTCATCTGTTATGATTTTCCGGGGCAGTGCATTAAAAATAAGTTCCACTCCCTCGGTTTCCGCAGCTTCAACTTCCGGCTGGTAGGCAGGCATTTCCGCCCTGCTGCGCCGGTAAAACAGGGTTACATGATTAACCCCGTTCATGCGCAGTGCGCTGCGGGCACTGTCTATAGCAGCATTGCCACCACCGATAACTATAACCGGATCTTTTATCTCTGGCTGTGCACCTCTGTTAAATTCGCTCAGAAAATCAAGGGCGTTCCAAGCCCCACTGCTTTCTTCACCGGGAATCCCCGCTTTACGCGATTTCCAGGCTCCGGGAGCAAGAAATACCTCTTTGTATTTACTGTACAAATCATTTAAGAGTAAATCCTCGCCGATTGCACAGCCGGTAACAAACTCAATCCCTTCATTTTTCAACAGGTTCAGCTCTTTAGTAAGGATGCTGCGCGGCAATCTGTATTCCGGTATACCGAGAGCCAACATTCCACCAATCTGATCTGCCTTTTCATATACGGTCACCCGGTAGCCGACCTGGTTCAAGTAGTAGGCACAACTTAAACCGGCCGGGCCCGAACCGACAACCGCAATTTTGTCTTTCAAAAGCTCTTTCTTTTTTGCCCCTCTGTACTGATCCAGACGCCACAGACCAACGGCTTTTTCCACGGCAGGAATATCTAACCCGCTGTCCAGTTGTTCGCGATTACAATTATCTGTACAAGGATGAAAACATGTGTAACCAGTTAAAGATGGAAAGGGATTGTAGCGGCTTATGATTTGCCATGCTTCTTCCCACTGTTCTCTTTTAACTGCTTCCAACCAGACCGGAACTTCTCCATCAAGCAAACAGCCCTGGCGGCATGGTGCAAGTCCTGGCACCCTTTCCGGTGTCAAAAAACGCCAATCTCCGGTTTTATTTACTGCACTTGATTCGGTTCCGTATGCATAGACCGGCTTCTCAGTTTTTACCTCATGTAACAAGGCTTCTCACCTCCTTTACACTTTCATAGCCTTCTGCAGTTGCGCTGATATTGGCATCAAGGCTGGCTGTAACTCTTTTTTTAATTGATGTAACCAGGCTGTCCAGCGAAGCCAGGCCGCTGATCGCCCCCATCGCCCCCAGCATTACCGTATTGACCATGGGGAAACTGCCTACAGCCAGATTATGTTTCCAGGCAATCCCGGTAGCATTAACAGAATAAATTTTATAATTGGTTTTTCCTTCAGTTTTAATAACTAAATCGCCACTTTCATCTTTACCGCTGTTAATCAGCAGTATCCCCCCTTCTTTGAGGCCGGACAGGGTGGTATCCATATTCAGGCTGGAATCAAAAACTACGACATAATCGGGATGATATATCCGGCTGCGTGGCATCAAACGGTTCTTTCCAGTCCTGATAAAAGCAGTAACGGGTGCCCCTCTTCTTTCCGCACCAAAGAGGGAAAAAGCGCGGGCATAAAATCCATCCAGGAATACTGCTTCGGCAAAGATCGAGGCTGCCACCACTATGCCCTGACCACCCCGCCCGTGTAATCTAAATTCATCCATCTTTTCCATGAGCGCACATCCTTTCCTGCACTTTTTTGCAAGTTGCAATTGTTTGCGTGCAATATATTGCATGGTTTGTTGTGCTATACCGTCACTAGCAGGATCGCGAATAGTCGGTCTTAACCTGCAAATTCTCTTCGGCAATGGCGGCGGCAACCTGATTGGGCAGCAGCTTCTCTTCACGGGCCCGTTTGAATAAACGGGCCAGACGCGCTTCGATCCGGTCAATAAGCGGTATAATCTGATCATGATTTTTTCCACCCTGTCTGCTGTATTCAACAAAAATTATTCCGCCGGCGTTGATAATAAAGTCAGGGGCATAAAGAATGCCGCGATTATGCAGGAGGGCCCCGAGACGATCTTCTTTTAATATATTATTAGCAGCTCCGGCCACAATCTTGCACTGCAGCAATTCTACATTGCCTGCGTTAACTGTGCCGCCTGCTGCACAGGGAGCAAAGATATCACATTTCTGGGTATAAATTTGGTCATGCCCAATCGCTTTTGCATCCCACAATTCTTCCATCTTAGCTGCTTTTCCACCATCAAGGTCTGTCACGATTAACCTGGCCCCTTCTTCGGCAAGGTGCCGGCATAGCGCTGCTCCTACAGTTCCCACACCCTGCACTGCTACCGTCAGCCCAGAAAGGCTGGAGGTGCCAAACACTTCACTGGCACAGGCTTTCATCCCTTTCCAAACCCCGTAAGCTGTAAAAGGCGAAGGGCTGCCCACTTTCGAACCGCCGACCACATAAGTGGTCTCCTGACGGACGCAGTCAAGATCCCGTTCTTCTATTCCCATATCTGCTGCTGTAATGAAACGACCATTCATCTTTTCCACAAACCGCCCGTAGGCCCTGAGAAGAGCTTCACTTTTCTCATGGTGTGGATCGGCCATAATTACACCCTTGCCACCACCCAGTGGCAATTCTGCAGCAGCCGACTTATAACTCATTCCCCGGGCCAAACACATTGCATCATCCACCGCGGCTTCTTCATTGGGATAAGACCACACCCTGGTTCCACCCAGGGCCGGGCCCCTGGCTGTACTGTGGATAGCAATTGCTGCTTTCAAACCCGCTTCAGCATCATGAACAAGGACCACCTCTTCAAAGCCCTCCGCGGCCATTCTTGCCAGATAGCCTGACATCAGCTTCCCTCCCTGCAGATAATTTATAAATTATAAAATATTGTTGCAATATTCATACCATGTACGCCATAATTTTGTACGCAGCGATCAGTGATCAAAGGCCACACCGGCCATTAGATAAACTATTTTCGCCAGGAAAGGCTCTCAGATTAACTTGTGCTGGTGAAGTTTGTTGTAGAGGTTGCGGATAGATATATCGAGAACCCGGGCCGCTTCAGCCTTGTTGCCACCGGCCTGTTCCATTGCTTTCTGCAAAACAACTCTCTCCCAGGCACAGTGCATCTCTTTCAAAGAACCTTCAAGCGGCACGGGCGAGCTTTTTCCTGGTTCAGAGCTAGCAACAAAAGGCATCACCAGGTGTCGTTCTTCAATAATCATCTCGTCCCGGTCAAGGTTAATTAAAGCACGGGCGATTATATTTTGCAGTTCCCGCATATTGCCGGGCCAGTCATATTGTTTAAGGCGTCGGTATACAGCAGGGGTGGTTTCCACCACGGTCCGCCCAAATTTTTCAGCATAACTGGATATAAAGTAGTTGACCAGCAGGGGAATGTCACTTTTAATCTCACGCAGCGGTGGCAGTTCAATCGGGAAGACATTAAGCCTGTAGTAAAGATCTTTTCTGAATTGTTCCCGGGTTACCATTTTTTCCAGATCAGCGTTGGTAGCGGCAATTACCCTTACATCAATCCGGCGGGTTTTAGATTCACCCACCCGCATGATCTCGCCTTCCTGGATTGCCCTCAGCAGCCTGGCCTGAGCATCAGCATTCATCGCCCCGATTTCATCAAGAAACAGGGTGCCGCCGGAAGCTTCTTCAAAATAGCCTTTCCGTCCACCTTTCTTGGCCCCTGTAAAAGCCCCGTCGGCATAGCCAAACAGTTCACTTTCCAGCAAAGTATCAGTTAAGGAGGCACAGTTAACCCTGACAAAAGGCTTTTCAGCCCTGCTGCTTTGATGATGAATAGCATGGGCAAAAAGCTCTTTCCCGGTACCGCATTCACCGCGCAGCAGAACACAGGCCGGAGTAACAGCAGCCTGCCTGGCTCGCTCGATCACCTGGTGGATCTGTTCGCTGTTGCCAATTATATCTTCGAAGGTATAGCGGGATTGCAACTTTCTGACCAGGCGGCGGGTTCGCTCCAGCTCTTCCATGACCCGGCGCAGTTCAGAAATATCATGAATAACCCCGACGCTGCCTTTAAGTTCGCCCTTGATCAACAGGGGAGCACAGCTAACAATTACTTCCCGCCGAAAGGGTCCGACTTTCATTCGCACGCCCTTAATTGGTTTCCCTGTTTGCAGCACCCGCATGTGGACCGATTCACCCTCGGCGATATCGACGGTAGCCGGTTTTTTCAAGACCTCGTCTTCAGCTAGACCGGTAATCCGAGTATAAGCCCGGTTAACCATGATGCCGATTCCGTTTTCATCAACCACTGAAACAGCATCTGACAGAGAATCAATGATCGTCTGCAGCAG
>JBNJHL010000139.1:0-6274 GCA_051748445.1 Bacillota bacterium | reverse complement strand
GGGCTTAGCCTGACCGGGGAAGGAAAGTTTGTTCCCGAAGAAAGCGACTATGATGAAAGCGGCTACGGTAATATTTCTGTAGCCTATTCCTTTGCTGCCCATGCTGTTGAAGTTGAACTGGATAAAAACACGGGGGCCTTAACGGTCCACCGTTTGGTTGCTGCCCATGATTCCGGGCGAATTGTTAACTATTTAACGGCCCGCGGCCAGGTCTACGGAGGAGTAGCCCAGGGTATCGGAATGAGCTGTCTTGAAGGTTGTCTTTTCGACGAAGGCCGGATGGCAAATGCTTCCCTGGCCGATTATAAAATACCGACCGCCCTGGACCTGCCGCAAATTGATCCCCTCTTTATTGAATTAGAAGACCCGGCCGGACCTTACGGTTCAAAAGGACTGGGTGAAATAGTAATGGTGCCGGTGATAGGGGCGGTAGCCAACGCTGCCGCAGATGCAGCAGGGGTTCGGGTGACCGAACTGCCCCTTACCGCCGAAAAAATTTACCAGGCCATGGCCGGATGGGAGTGTGAAATGTGAGCTACCTAATTGCTTCGAACCTGGATCAAGTGTTAACCAGCCTGCGAGATGGTAGCGGCAAGGCCAGGGTTGTGGCCGGAGCCACAGACCTTTACCTGCAGGACCTGCCTTATGGCCTGGTTGATTTAAGTACCCTGCCGGAAACTACTGTTATTGAAGAAAAAGACGGCCTGGTTAGAATAGGAGCTGCAGTAACCCATACTGCCGCTGCTAATTCCCCGCTGGTGTTGGCCCGGGCCAGGGCCCTGGCAGAGGGCTGTGCGGCAGTCGGGTCCCCCCAAATCCGTAACTTGGGGACAATAGGCGGCAACGTGGTGAATGCCGCCCCTGCGGCTGATGCTGCCGTGGCCCTGGTTGGCCTCGGAGCTGAAGCTGTAATAATTGATATTGAAGGCAATAGAAGGCAGGAAGCGGTGGAAAACCTCTACTGGGAATATAATCGCTCCTTAATTGACAGTACCAGGGAGGTCATGCTCAGCCTGCAGTTTAAATCCTGCATCGGCAAAGAAGGCTCTGCCTTTACCCGATTTGCCGCCCGCCGGGCACTGGCGCTGCCGATGGTCAATGCTGCAGCCAGGATTAAGCTTGAAAATGGACTTATTAAAGAAGTCCGGCTGATTGTCGCACCAGTCCGTCCGGCGCCAACCCGCCTTGTAAAGACTGAAGGGCTTATAGTTGGCCGGCCGGTTAATGGTGAAACTATCTCAATGGTTGAAAAGGCTGCAGCCGAAGAAGTTGAAGTACGCGGCAGCCTGCTGCGCTGTTCAGCCCGCTACCGGCTGCACCTGGTTGGGGTCCTGGTAGCCAGAGTTCTTAAAACAGCGGCAGTAAGAGCCGGGGATTCTGGAAAGGCTGGTGAATAATGTGAAAAAACAGGTGCTTATTTTTCAATTAAACGATGAGCCTGTTGAAATCTTAGCTGATCCGGCAGAAAGCCTTTTAACAGTGCTGCGTGAAAAGTTAGGATTATATGGTACGAAAGCCGGATGTGGTAAAGGTGAGTGCGGGGCCTGCACAGTGCTGCTTGATGACAGGGCTATAAATTCCTGTCTTGTTCCTGTTGGTAAGGTCCAGGGACGTAAAGTGGAAACAATAGAAAACCTTTCCCGTGGAGGCAAAGTGCATTCAATCCAGGAAGAATTTGTGAATAAAGGGGCGGTGCAGTGCGGTTTTTGCAGCCCGGGCATGGTCATGTCGGCTTATGCCCTGCTCAAAGATAATCCGCGCCCCAGTTCGGAACAGGTCAAGGTGGCCATTAGTGGCAACCTCTGCCGCTGCAGCGGTTACAAACAGATCGAAGAAGCTATCTTAAGCGCTGCGGAGAAGCTGAAAAGGAGTTGAAGCAATGCACGTTAACAAGTTGGCTCAGAGCAGTATGGGCCTGAATATCATGACAGAAGACCAGGTAGAACGTATTCATCATGCCACGCTCGACATATTACAAAGAGTCGGGGTGAGGGTTTTTGAACCGGAAGCTCTGGATCTGCTGCATGGAGCTGGAGCACTTGTCGATGGAAACCTGGTGAAAATTCCACCTTCGCTTGTGCAGCAGTCCATAGATTCTGCTCCGAAGATGGTTTCTTTAGCTGCCCGGGACAGGAAAAAGGCTATTACCATGGAAAAGGGACGTATCTATTATGGAACTGGTTCAGAGGTTCCTTTTACCATAGACTTAGACAGCGGCGAACGGCGCAAGCCTCTAAAAGAAGATATTCGCAACACGGGACGCCTGGTCGATGCCCTGGAAAACGTAGATTTTGTAATGTCACTGGGCCTGGTAACCGATGCGCCAGTCGATGCTTCAGACGTCCACCAGTTTGAGGCGATGCTGCTTAATTCAAGCAAGCCGATTCTCTTTACCGCTTATAACAGAAGCGGTCTTAAGGCTATCATTGAGATGGCTGCCCTGGCCGCAGGTGGTAAGGATAAACTACGGGAGAAGCCGAGCATGGCCCTCTATGCCGAGCCAACTTCACCCCTGATCCATTCCCGTGAAGCCCTGGAAAAGCTGCTAAACTGTGCGGAGGAAGGTATCCCGCTGATTTATGCCACCACCCCGATGCTCGGGGCAACTGCACCGGTAACGGTTAGCGGGGCGGCAGTGGTGGCCAATGCTGAAATCCTCTCCGGCTTGGTTATCCATCAGCTAAAAGCCAAAGGAGCCCCTTACGTTTATGGCGGTGGGATTCCGCCGATGCACATGGGCACCTCGATTTGTTCTTACGGCGGTCCTGAACGTGACCTTGGCTGCATTACTCTTGTTAAAATGTCTCAATATTACCGGCTGCCCTCCTTTACCACGGCAGGATGCACCGATGCCCAGGTTTTTGACCAGCAGGCCGGGATGGAGGCCGGTTTTAACCTGGTTACAGCCGGTCTGGCCGGGGGCAATTTGATTCATAATCTAGGTTACATGGGAGTAGGGATGACTTCCTGTTTCGAGCATCTCCTGCTTTGTAATGAAGCTGTCGGTGCAGTTAAATACCTTTTACGCGGTGTGGATGTCAGTGAAGAAGCCCTTGCTCTTGATTTAATTGAAAAGGTTGGACCCGGAGGGCACTACCTGGCCGAAGAACATACCATGAAACACTTCCGCGAAGAGCTTTACTTCCCTCAGACTTTGAATCGGAAGAACTATGATGCCTGGAAACTTGACGGCGCAAAAACTTTTGGCCAGGCTGCCAATGAGAGGGTAAAAGCAATTCTTAAGGAACATAAACCAGATGGTCTGCCGCCCGAAGTAGAAAAGCAGATCAAAGCAGTCTCTGCCAGACGGGACAGCGAAGTGAGCTAAAAGATCACTAAGAGCATATATTAATGGGAGGCAAAAGCATTGAGTAAAATAAGCCACTTTATTAAACGAATGGGTCTGCAAAACCTGACAGATGATCAGATGGAACAGCTGCATCTTGCCACCCTTGACACCTTAGAACAAGTAGGAGTTAAGGTTTGCGAACCTGAAGCACTGGAATTGTTAAGTGCAGCCGGGGCCAGGGTGGAAAAGGACCTGGTTAAGATCCCTCCCTGGATGATTCAACAAGCCCTGCAAACTGCACCATGCAAAATCGCTATTTATAACCGGAGCGGAGAAAGGGCTATGAGTCTGGAAAAAGGAAAGATCTACTTTGGTACCGGATCTGACACGCCCTATATAATTGACATTGAAACCGGCAAAAGAAGAAAATCTGTAAAACAGGATACTATAAATGCAACTAGAATTGCTGACGCCTTGGAAAACATAGATTTTGTGATGTCCATGGCCCGGGCTTCCGATGTGCCGGGGGAACGTACCGATCGTCACCATTTTGAAGCGATGACTTTAAACAGCACCAAACCGATCATTTTTGATGCCCATGACCGGCAGGGCTTACTTGAAATTATTGAAATGGGTGCGCTGGTAAAAGGCGGGAAAAAGCAGCTGGTTGAAAAACCTTATATTATGCATTATACAGAACCTACTTCTCCCCTGGTCCATACAAAAAATGCCCTGGAGAAGATGATGACAGCAGCAGAAAACGGTATTCCCCTGGTTTATGCTCCGGCCGTGATGTGCGGAGCTACCGGCCCGGTTACCACGGCCGGAGCCATAGTAATTGCTAATGCTGAAATCCTCTCAGGACTGGTTATTCATCAGCTAAAAAAGAAAGGTGCTCCCTTTATCTATGGGGGTGGGACCCCACCGCTTAACATGGTCACCACGATCTGCTCGTACGGTGATCCACAGGGCTATATGGGAGCTGCTCTTTTAACCTATCTTTCGGATTATTACAAACTGCCATCGTTTTCTATTGCGGGCTGCACCGATGCCCAGGCGTTTGATCAGCAAGCTGCAATGGAGTCGGGTTTTAACCTGCTTTTTGCAGCGCTGGCCGGGGGCAACCTGATTCACGACATTGGCTATATCGGTGCCGGTATGACTTACAGCCTTGAGCACCTGGTGCTCTGTGATGAAGGAGCCGGGATGGCCAAGTTTATAACCCGGGGAGTTGAAATTAACCCTGAAACCCTGGCCCTGGAAGTGATAGAAAAAGTCGGTCCGGGCGGGAATTTCCTGACAGAACAGCACACCATGGAACATTTTCGCAGCCATATGCATTTTACCAGGCTTTTTAACCGCAATACTTATGATAACTGGCAGGCTGCCGGAGCAAAAATCTTTGGTGATAATGCTAACGCTTTGATAAAAGAAATATTATACTGGCATGAAGTTCCACCTCTTGATCTCGCAGTAGAGAAAGCTGTTAAAGAGCTGGCAGCAAATAAAAAAAACAACAGGGAACTGGCCTGATCATAATTAAGTTGTTATAATAGAAGACATAGCTTTCGGGCCGTTTTTATGGAATGATCTCTTAGAGTTGTAGCAAGCTAATAAATCAAAATGTTTACCAGAAGGAGATTTTCAAAAGATGCTAAAAGAACTTTCTGTTGAAGTATTTGTGCGTGAGGTTGCTTCTTCATCCCCGGCACCCGGCGGGGGCAGTGTTGCGGCAGTAGCCGGTGCCCAGGGAGCAGGCCTTCTTTCCATGTACTGCAACCTTAGCCAGAACCGTGAAAAGCTTGGTGATGTAGTGGATGAGCTGCAGGAAAAAGGAGAAGAGGCCCGTTTTCTTAAAACAAAGTTGATCGAGGCAATTGATGAAGATACGCTTGCTTTCAACCAGGTGATGGATGCTTATCGTTTGCCAAAAGAAAGTGACAATGATAAGGCTGCCCGCAAAGAAGCAATTCAAAAAGCTGGAATTAATGCAGCCGAAATACCTCTGCATACCGCCAGGGGCAGCTTACGGGCTCTTTCACTGATCAGTGAAGTAGCAGGCAAGGGTAATCCCATGGCCATAACTGATCTTGGTGTCGCTAATTTGCAGGTTTTTTCAGCGGTAGCCGGGGCTTGCTACAACGTAAAAATTAACCTGGACATGATCAAAGATAAGGATAAGGTTGCTGAATTTGAGGGCGAGGTCGATTCAATTATAAAAGAAGCCGAGGAATTATTTAATAATAACCGCAAGCAAATAGAAGAAAAGATCTAAGTGTAAACAATTAGTTTATGAAAGGGTATTCCGATGACCGATCTGTACAGCCAGCTTGACAATTCTTCACTGTTAATGTTTCTTTTCTATCCCCAGAAACGCCACGGCAGGCCTCCCCATGGAACATTTGATTTGCAAGTGCCTGTTGCTGACGGCATCACTATAACCTGCCGCGCTTACCCCGGTGAAGAAGGAAAGCCGTGGCTGCTTTACTTTCATGGTAACGGGGAAGTTGTCAGCGACTACGACGGCATTGCCCCCATGTATAACGAAAAAGGTTTAAACCTGCTGGTGGCCGACTACCGTGGTTACGGTGCCAGCACCGGCAGCCCGACTTTTAAAGATATGGTCAGTGATGCCAGAGTTATCTTTGACTATGTAACTGCCGAGGAAAGTGAAATTGGTGCGGAACAGGACTGGTATGTAATGGGCCGGTCACTGGGTAGTATTTCTACCCTGGAACTGGCAGCAAACCGTGCGGATCAGATCAAGGGATTAATCATAGAAAGCGGTTTTATTAGTGTGGCCGGTTTGATTCACCACCTGGGTCTGCCTTCACCGGGGGGTCTCTCTTCCCTGGAAGATGAATACCGGCGACTGACGGCTAATATCAGACTGCCTGCTCTGATAATTCATGGCGAGCATGATCGCCTGGTTCCGCTTACCCAGGGTAAGGATTTACATGAAAGCCTCGGTTCAGATCAAAAAGA
>JBNJHL010000138.1:0-6369 GCA_051748445.1 Bacillota bacterium | reverse complement strand
TTCTCTTTTTTGTGGATCATCGTTTTCTACCAGTGAAATCAGACGTGCTGCAGCACGCCTGTTTCCATCAAGTAATTCTGCCACCAGTTGCTGCATCTTAGCACCTCTATTATGGATCTACAGTATTTAAACCCTGCCTTTAATACTCTATCCCCTTGCAGCATTCAGCTCCGGTCTCATAGTGATGCTTGATAGCCAGAACTTCACTGACCATATCCGCCATTTTAACCAGCTCGGGTGAAGCGTTACGGCCGGTTAAAACCACGGCCACATGCTGCGGTTTATTCCTGAGCAGTTCAAACAACCTGCTTTCTTCAATCAAGCCGTAATCAACAGCCACATTTATTTCATCTAAAACCACCAGGTTATAATCGCCACTCATGATCGCTTTTTCGGCCTGTTTAAAACCGTTTTCAGCCAGTTCGACATCAACGGGATCCGGGTTGTCACGCGATACAAAGTCGTCACGCCCTGCCCTGACCAGGGTCAGGTTCTGCATCTTGCCGGTGGCCAAAAACTCCCCGTAATCACGACCTTTCATGAAGTGAATCATAAAAACCCTGTAGCCGTGTCCAAGGGCCCTGAGAGCCTGTCCGACGGCAGCCGTGGTTTTACCCTTTCCATCGCCGGTATAGACCATTATCAGGCCTGGTAATTCATTTGCCATTTTCTTACTCCTTTCGTGAAGCTTATCCTTAATCAAGCAATTGCCCACTTAAGAAAGCAGGTATCTTGAAATAACCAGTCGCTGCACCTCGCTGGTGCCTTCATATATTTCTGTAATCTTTGCATCGCGCATAAAGCGCTCAACCGGATAATCACGGGTATAGCCATAACCGCCAAAGATTTGCACCGCTTTTGTCGTTACTTCCATCGCTGTTTCCGAGGCGAAAAGTTTGGCCATAGCTGAGGCCTTGCCGTAAGGCAGGCCTTCACTTTCCAGGTAAGCTGCCTGGTAAGTGAGCAGGCGCGCCGCTTCAATTTTCGTGCCCATGTCGGCCAGCATAAAAGAAATTGCCTGAAATTTTGCAATCGGTTGACCAAACTGCTCTCTGGTATTGGCATAATCTACTGCGGCATCAAGAGCGCCCTGGGCTATACCAACAGCCTGGGCGGCAATACCGTTACGTCCACCATCAAGGGTGCTCATAGCAATTTTAAACCCTTCACCTTCTTTACCGAGCAGGTTTTCTTTTGGCACCCGGCAATCTTCAAAGATCAATTCAAGGGTCGGTGATGAGCGTAGTCCCATCTTCCGTTCTTTTTTGCCGAAAGAAAGTCCGGCAGTTCCTTTCTCGACTATAAAAGCGCTTACCCCTTTTGCCTTCTTTTCTTTATCAGTTACGGCAAAAACAATATTAGTTTCCGCCTCGCCACCGTTGGTTATAAATATCTTGTTGCCTTTTAAAACATAGCTATCCCCATCCAGAACAGCAGTAGTACTCTGGTTCGCGGCATCTGTCCCGGCAGTAGCTTCAGTCAGGGCATAAGCACCAAGTGTTTCACCGAGTGCCATCGGCTCAAGATACTTCTTCTTCTGTTCTTCATTGCCATATTTATACAGCGGCCATCCGGCCAGTGACGTGTGTGCTGAAAGAGTTGTACCACTTGATGCATCAACCCGGGACAGCTCTTCCACAGCAATGACATAACTGATAAAATCACACTCACCCCCGCCGTATTCCTCCGGCCACGGGATACCGGTCAGGCCCAGTTTACCCATTTTATCAAAAAGTTCGCGTGAAAACTCTTCCTTATCATCACGCTCATCCGCCCCCGGTGCCACCTCGTTCTCGGCAAAATCGCGCACCATTTTCCGGGTCATTTCCTGCTCTTCAGTCAATACAAAATTCATTTTCTCCTCCTCCTGTAATTATTATATCTTAATATTTATTGTATGCTTCATTTACTATCCTCAGCTGTACTTTCAGGATTGCTTTAAAAGCTGGCGGGCAATAACAATGTGCTGAATCTGGTTTGAGCCCTCATAAATCTGGGGCGCTTTGGCATCACGGAAATAGCGGGTCAACGGGTGGTCATCCCATATGGCGGTGAGTCCGCAAAGGTCAATACATTTAGTTGTCACTTCCATGGCCAGATCTGTGGCAAACAATTTTGCCATTGATGCTTCTTTGGAACAGCGCGCTCCCCTGTCCTTTACTGATGCTGCCCTGTAGACCAGAAGACGTGCAGCTTCCAGGCTGGCCGCCATACCGGCCAGGGCAAAACTTGCGCCCTGATCGGTCTTTTTGCCAGCGGCTTCTTTCGCTTTAAAATACTTTACAGTATAATCAATGGCAGCCCCGGCCAGGCCCAATCCCTGGGCGGCTATTCCAATTCTACCCCCGTCAAGTAAGGACATTGCGATGGTAAAGCCTTCGCCTTCTTTGCTGAGTCTGTTCGACACCGGCACGAAAAGATCCTCCAATCGAAGTTCGGTGGTGTTTGAACGGTTTAAGCCCATCTTTTTTTCCGGTTTACCGGGTATCAATCCGGGAGTATCTTTTTCAACCAGAAAGGCAGTAATGCCCTTTACTCCTTTAGCCTTATCCATAGTTGCGAAAACGGTATAAAGATCCGCCTGTCCGCCGCTGGTAATAAAAAGTTTGCAGCCATTTAAGCGATAACCTCCATCAACTTTAATCGCAGTTGTAGAAAGAGCAGCTGCATCGGAACCGGCATCCGCTTCAGTCAGGGCAAAAGCACCGAGCATCTCCCCGCGGGCCAGAGCCGGCAGGTAGCGCTTTTTTTGCTCATCTGTGCCAAAAAAAAGCAGGGGAAAAGAACCGACGGAAGTGTGGACGGCAATGATTGCTCCGGTAGACGAACAAACCCTTGAAATCTCCTCAATTAATAAAATATAGCTGAGAAAATCCTGGCCCTGCCCGCCCCATTCAGTTGGAATAGGGTAACCCATGTAACCGCGTTTCGCGGCATTATTTAAGTTTTCCTGCGGAAAGTGATCCTCTGTATCGATCTCTGTTTCAGCAAAACGCTGAAACTCTTCCCGCTTTTTAAGCTGCTGCCTGGTAAGGGCGAAAGCCATTATATCCGTCTCCTCATAAATTACGCATTTTGGGATTATGGAGCGGGTGTTCTTTACAAAGTTCTTGATAAAAAAAGAAACATCCAGGAAACCATCCCTCAATAATAAAATAAATAGTCTTTATCTCTTCAAAAGCTGGGACAAAGAAAATAGTTTTAATGTCCAGCCTTAGTTGACCTTTACAATTGTTGCTTCGCCCTGGGCAGCACCACTGCAAATTGTAGCCATTCCGTACCCTCCGCCGCGGCGGCGCAGTTCAGCGATAAGGGTGATCAGGATACGGGCGCCGCTGGCCCCGATTGGGTGGCCCAGTGCGACGGCACCGCCGTTGACATTAACCTTTTCTTCTTCCCAGCAGCCAAGTTTAATGCAGGTAAGGGCCACAGCCGCAAAAGCCTCGTTTACTTCGATTAAATCAAGCTGGTCCGTAGAAATTCCTGCCCTTTTTAGCGCTTTTTGTCCGGCTTCATAGGGAACAGTAGAAATATAGCGTGGCTCAAGAGAGACTGAAGCGTGGGCAATTATTTCAGCCAGCGGCTTAAGCCCAAGTTGCCGGGCCTGCTCTTCTGAAGCCAGGACCAGGACTGCCGCTCCATCGCTAATACCAGGAGCATTGCCGGCAGTAACCAGCCCTGCTGCTTCGAAAGCAGGCGGCAGCATGGCCAGTTTGTCCGGAGTTGTATCGCTGCGAGGCAATTCATCTTTTTCAACCACAACCGGCTCACCTTTGTGCTGCGGCACTAAAACCGGGACTATCTCCTCGTCCAGAGTGCCGTTATCCATCGCCGCCAGGGCTCTTTGGTGGCTGCGGTAAGCCCAGCGGTCCATTTCCTGCCTGCTTATGCCATGTTCAGCCGGCACGGCGCTGCCGTGCACACCCATATGAACATCATGGAAGGGACACCACAGGCCGTCGTGAACCATTCCGTCGACAACCCGTTTATCTCCCATCCTGGCGCCGGTCCGCACCCCGGGCAGGTAGTAGGGAACTGCACTCATATTCTCCATACCGCCGGCTGCCATAAGTTCACCCTCGCCGCTTTTAATCAAAGCATCTGCCAGGTTAACTGCCCGCAGGCCGGATGCACAGACTTTATTGATCGTATCCGAAGGGACAGTGTGTGGCAGCCCGGCTTTAACCGTGGCCTGGCGTGAGGGAATCTGCCCTGCCCCGCCCTGGACTACCATCCCCAGAAAAACATTATCGACCCGGTCACCATCTACTCCGCTTCTTTTTAAAGACTCCCTGATTGCTGCAGCGCCAAGATCCACCGCAGGCACATCCTTAAACGCCCCAAGAAAACGGCCAAAAGGGGTCCGGGCAAAGCCTAAGATTACAGTCCTGGTCATATCAACCAATCAGCTCCTCGCCTTCGCTTTAATATTTAAAGGGCCCGGTGAGCAATATCTTTACGGTAATAGCAGCCGTCGAATCTAATCTTTTCGCAAGCCCGGTAAGCCCGGTCCACCGCTTTGCGCAGATCGCTGTCCCAGGCGGTTACCCCTAAAACCCGCCCTCCTGCAGTAACCAGGTGCCCTTCCTTCAGGGCAGTGCCGGCGTGAAATACTGCCACTTGCTTATCACCTGACTGTTCAAGGGCGTCCAATCCTTCAATAAATTTGCCTTTTTCGTATTTACCCGGATAACCGCCGGAAGCCATTACCACACAGACAGCGTGATCTTCTTTCCAGCAAGGTTCAACGTCCGTCAAATCACCCTCGGCTGCAGCAGTTAGCAGCGGCAGAAGGTCAGAGTCCATCCGCGGAATAATCGCCTGGGTTTCAGGATCGCCAAAGCGCACATTAAATTCAAGCACGTTGAAATCAGCCTGGGAAACCATTAAACCGGCATAGATAACACCCCGGAAATCAATTCCCATATCTTTAAAACCTTTCAAAAGAGGTCTAAAAACGACCTCTTCAGTCTTGCGGGCCAATTCCGGAGTATAAACCGGAGCAGGGGAATATGCCCCCATTCCTCCAGTGTTTGGTCCCTGGTCACCTTCACCGATTGCCTTATGATCCTGGGATGAAGGCAGGACAACTAGCTTACTGCCATCGGTTACGGCAAGGACAGAAACCTCTTCACCGCTCAGACAATTCTCAATCACTACCCGGCTGCCGGCTTCGCCAAAAGCCCTTTCAATCATAATATCATAGAGGGCCTGCTCCGCCTCATCCGGACCTGAAGCCACGGTAACACCCTTGCCGGCTGCCAGGCCATCGGCCTTGATAACCACCGGCCCACCGTAGAAACGACCGAGGTGGTTGCGGGCATCTTCAAAATCATCAAATATTGTAAAACCGGCTGTGGGAATACCCCACTGTTTCATTTTGCGCTTGGCCCAAACTTTACTTCCCTCAAGCTGTGCACCCTTACTATCCGGCCCAAATACCTTAAGACCAGCCTGCCGGAAAATGTCGGCAATGCCGAGCACCAGGGGCGCTTCCGGACCAACTACGGTTAAATCTATTTTTTGTTCCAGGGCCCAGTCCCTCAGTCCCTCGATGTTCTCGGCCGCGATATCGATACATTCTGCCACTGAAGCAATTCCTGCATTGCCCGGGGCACAGTAAAGCTTCTCCAAGAGTGGGCTCTGGGCCAGCTTCCAGGCCAGGGTGTGCTCTCGCCCGCCTCCGCCAACCAGTAAAACACGCATTTAATAACCTCCATTCAATAATTACGGCGCTGTTAAATACTTCAAATATAGCTACTCAAACATCTTCTATTGCTTTTGCCAGTTGAAGAAAATTGCGCTTGCTGGCAATACATTTAACCATCAACACCATACTTAACAAGCCTTAGAATAAGTTTGTATCACTGTTCCGCTTTCCTTTGAACAAGCAACCAAGAGGCCGATAAAACAAAGATTTGAGCAGGTTGGCCCGCACGGATGCGCGACGCTAAATTCTCAAACCACGGATGGCTAATAACTCGGGCAACCTGAGCGAAAACCTGAACTTAAGTCGCTGCCATTACCTGCAAAGTAAACTGGAACCGGAGCAGGGATACAAGCTCCAAACTCAGAATATGATATGAATCAATGTTTAAAGTATCGCCGCCCAGTAAATACCATGGCAATACCAAGCCGGTTGCAAAGTCTGATCGACTCGTCATCTTTCATTGAGCCGCCCGGTTGCACAATGGCAGAAATTCCGGCCTTACCTGCTTCATCAACAATATCGGGGAACGGGAAAAAGGCATCTGAACCGATAACTGCACCTTTCGCTCTCTCTCCAGCCTGCTGCAGAGCAATTTTAGCCGCTCCGATCCTGTTCATCTGTCCGGCTCCAACTCCAATCGTCCGCCCCTGTGATGCCAC
>JBNJHL010000137.1:0-6415 GCA_051748445.1 Bacillota bacterium | reverse complement strand
CCTGCTTTCGGGCTGCGGACAGAATGACACGGAAACCATTGAGACTATTGTTTTCGAATTGCCCGGTTGAATAGTTGGTGATTATACCGGCCAATTAAAAAATGGGCTGCCCCATGGAGAAGGTATCTGGGAGAGCCCTGAAGGTGGCCGGTATAATGGGTCCTGGTTCGAGGGCCAGTTCAATGGACAGGGTATTTTCACCTGGCCGGATGGAAAATCTTATCAAGGTTCGTGGGAAAGAGGATACCAGCACGGCACCGGCACAATGAGTTATCCGGACGGTACAGTCATGGAAGGAACCTGGCAAAATGGCAGGTTCATGGAGGATTGAAAAAACTGCAGATATATTTACCCATGCAAATGAATCCGGGGCATAAATGAGCCGGGGATATGGATGCTTTTGACAGGATAAAACCAGTGGGCCTGCTGGTGGGAATTTTGTTTTTTATTTTCGGAAGTTACAATTACAGTCATTAGTGCAATAATCGGCATCTTCGCAATCCTCCTGATTGCTGGGATTATGATTGTCTTTTCAATACTTTTTCACCATGCTTACTATTAATTGAACCCTGGTTATGATTATTTACAATATCCCAATATTTTTTTACATCGAGAATCACATTTTCTATGTGTGAGGCCATTGCATTTTCCGCTTCAGCGGGATTGCGCTTTTCTAAAGCCGTTAATACCTTTTTATGGTCGGCAACAACGGTGCTGCCCACCTGTTTTCTGATATATTCAAATACAGGAGAAAGCTGACCGTCTTGCCTGATTAAATCCAGGGCTGCAGCCAGAAATTTATTACCGCTTATCCGGGCAATGGTTTTATGGAATGCTGTATCTTCATGAGCTCCACTCAGCCCCTTGCTAATGTTTTCCAGGTGTTTTGAAACTATATCGGAAAGCAACAGGATATCTTCATCCGTGACCTTTTCAACAGCAAGCCGACAAGTTTCTTTTTCGATAGCTCTGCGGGCAACAAGTATGTGAAGCAATTCGTCTTTCGCTCCAGCTCTGGCAAGCCTTATCATGTAATGAGATTTTGTCTGGAGATATTTTTCATTTTCATGATCTTCGAGGGCCTTTTTACCAGCTTGCGTGAGAATCCTGCCCTGGTAGCCTACTTTTTTTGTTAACCCCCTGGCATCCAAATTTCGGAGATATCGGCCAATTGTAGCTTCGCTTAATTTGACATTCATCATTTTCATCTTTTCACTTATAGTACCTGAACCAAGTGGTATGTTATTATCCCCGAGAATCCTTATGATCTGATACTCCTCGCCGGCGCTCCTGAGCAAATTACATCCCCCCAATCATAGAATTTTTTAAATCAGCTTTTCATGGCATATTTAAAAATATAATTATCGATTTTGGATTATATAAACAGCTTAACACAATTTAATTGACTTTCAACCACTTCAACCATTAAAATACGCTGTTGAATGCCTTTAACTGAACACGAAAATTACGGTCAATTTCAAGATCACAAAACCACTTAATCTACCTTCTTGTTCCAATTAAAATCAGAACTATACCGACTATGATCAAAGCCATTTTTGTAAGGCTAAGGCTTTTTGATAATCCCGCCATACCAAACCCGCTGACTAATAGGAAAGTAAGGGGGCCCATTATCGAGCCAAACACAGCATTGATTTTCATGGCACTGCTGATATCAGCCAATTTCCAGATCACCAGGGCTGCTGTAATATTTAATATGGCATAAATCGCCCGGGTTAATCCCATCGCCCATACATGATTATCCATACTAACAAACTCCAATCTCTTATTATGGAAACATGTTATTCAAGTATAAGGTGCCCCAAGGGCACCTTATTAGAAACGAACGCTTAGAAGCACTTCAGTACATTTGAATTATTAAAAATTGGAACCTCATGTTTACACCTTTCATATAAATTCAAGGAGGAAAATCTTTATTTCTAAATGTAACACTGCAGACTGTGGATTGCAAACACCTGATAAAACAAATCTTCATATAATTTTAAGATCTTCCTCTAAACCGCTACATCATGATAATTGCTAAAATTGTTGCTACGAGAAGTCCGCTTACAACTGGAATGAAATTCTTCCGGGCTAAGTCCAGCGGTGAAACTCCGGCAACCCCGGCTGTAGCCACAAGACCGAAAGCCCAGGCAGTTAAAGTGCCGCCACCGCTAAATATCGCCCCGACCTGGCCTAAAGCAGCAAGCGTGGAGACGTTAATACCCAGTGGGCCACCCAATGCCCGGGCCAGAGAACCGACCAGCGGCAAACCGGAAAATCCAGATCCGTCAAGACCGGTTATGATTCCTGTAACCATAATGCCGAAAGCTACCGGAATTTTGGATATCGGCAAGGTAGCAGCAAAGGCCCCGCCCAGGTCAAAGAGCAGGCCGGGAGCGCCTTCCCCCAGGATAGCCTGAGCCGGCCCGGGTGCACCAAGAAAGAAGAAACCGGCAATTGGAATAACTACGGCAAAAATCTTTATGGAAAACATTAAGCCTTCCCTGATATATTCACCGACTTTTTCCAACGCCTTATGCCCGTGAGAAATCAGGGAGCCAAGTAATATAAAAATAGCAGCTGCTCCACCCAGAAGACTTGTAGCTGATCCACCTCGAATTTCAGTCACCGCCATGAAAATTACCAGGAAAAAAAATACAACCGGAACAGCTATAGCTATGAAACGTGCTCCGCCACTGTAACTTTCCCTTGGCTGGGCTTCAACCAGCGTACTTTCTTCAGCTCCCTTTCCCAAAGCCAGTTCTTTGCGTACCATAAAAAATGCGATAATTATAGCTACAATTCCTGCAGTCAATGAGAGTATAGCACCACTGCTTAAAATACCCTCAATAGGCACGTCGGCTGCACCAGAAGTAATTGCCGGGGCTCCCTGGAGGACCATGTCCCCGGATAAGGCCATCCCATGTCCAAGAATATTGACGGTCATTGCAGCAGCCATGGCAGGCATGCCGGCCTTAACGGCAACAGGAATCAGGATCACTCCGACAAGGGCGGTAGCCGGAGTAGGCCAGAAAAAGAGGGCACAAACATACATAATTGCCCCGAGAATAAAGAAGGCAAGTGTAGGTTTCTGCAACAATTTCTTGATTGGGGCCACCATCAAATAATCGGAACCCATGCTCTCCATTGTTCTGAGCATCCCGACCATTAGAGCGATGACTAACATGATATCGAATAGATCGGTTCCTGCTTCCATGAATGCAGCAAACACTATCTGAACTGCTGTTATAATATTTCCGCCGGTATAAATCAATGCAACAGCAAGAATTCCCAAGCTGGCAATCAACACCACCCCTCGACGTAGAATCATGGCAACTACTACAGCAATGACGCCAATCAGATAAACCCAGTGTGTCAGGCCAATGTCTGGCATTATACAATCTCCTCCAATTTTATTATTTTTCCAGAATTGTTACACATGAGGTTCCTTCCCGAGATCTCATTAATACCAGGTGTTGTTAAATTTTTAGCAGCTCGATGAAATTATCCGGTTAAATATGTTCGGCGATCACATCCTGTAAACCGGTCTGCTTTACCCGGTCCCTGATTTGTTTGATGTCTGTGGTGTAAAGTCCCTTATCTTTCATATGTTCAAACAAGACTGCTCCGGAAAATGTATATTTTTTACCCTTGCCTTCTTCTGTTTTCATTTCTTCCCTGACAAATGTAACCGCACTGCCTACAGCAAGCGTTTCGGGAAATATCACCGGCTCCAGATCAGCGGTAAGCCGGGCCGCATTTAAACCGGCAAGACTCCCGGTGACAATTGCCTCGGTATGCCCAACAAGCAGACCGGCTTTTTCCCCTGCACAAAAAAGGTTATCCACACCTTCAACCTTCAGTGAATCGTCCCTCGGGGCCATACCGAAGTAACGCATAGAGTTGCCTATTCCACCGGAATAAGGATCTTCATAGCGCGCGTTTTCCATGCCGGGAATAGCTCGCAGAAGCTCCAATGGATAAAATGGGCTCATTAATTTTGCATGGCCGGTATTGAGAAGAATTATATTTTCTGCATAATCCTGCGAAGCGTACTGCTGGCAGGCTTTCGAACTTAATTTATCGGTATCAATTTGATCTTTGGGTACAGCAATAACAACGACTCCGGTTTTATCAAGCTCTTTTACAACGTCGGGATCTAGAGATTCTTTAAAAAGTTTGCAGGAACCACTCATTGCCCCCACTGAACCGTCCGGCCTTATTCCGATCATCTCCTCTACCCCCGCCCTGGCGGTCAGACTGATCCTTCCACCAAATGACTGGCAACGAAGAACACACATTGCACAACCGTTGCCATACTTGGTGCAATTGTTGATTCCGCCTGCTGTCCCGGTAGTATCGATAAAAGCGTCCCCGGGATAAGCCTCTTTTTCAGCGTCGAACACCTGCTTGATTCGTCCGTTTTCCATTTCCACATCTTTTATCCGCGATTGCATGTGAATTTTAACACCTGCATCCAAGAGGGCTTTCATTACTTCGGGTTCCATCACCCCTATGTTATAGAGAGAGGCATGTTTGTGGCCGGGAAATTCAATATTTGAGTGGAGGCAGTTGGCATCAATCAGCTGAAAAATATCACCAAGGCCCAAACTTATTGATTCCTCAGTAGCCGTAAACCGGCCGTTATTACGCATAATTCCTCCTACCAGGCCCGTGCCAAGCAGCATATCCGTCCTTTCTAATAGATCAACCTCGCAACCTTTTTTCGCCGCAATGTAGGCTGCTGCACATCCTGCCCAACCTCCACCGACGACAACTACTTTCCGCATTTTTTTTCCTCCTTTGGGTTTATAAACGCCTGCACATAACGTTAATACCCACTTTTTTTCCTATCTTCCTCAGGCAGGGCCTCATCCCTTAACCAGGGGGCAACCAGAGGGGTCAGTTCTGTGCCTGAAGGAATTGATACTTCAATAAACGTGGCCTGCCCGGACTTTTGAGCCTCGATTAAAGATTTTTTTAGGCTGTCGTTATCATCGGCCCTGACCGCATTCAGACCATATGCCGAGGCTATTTTTACATAATCGACAGAAGGATCGAAGCTGGTTGAAAAGTAATTTTCATCGCAGTATATTTTCTGTATATTTTGTATCCAACCAAAGGCATTATTGTTGAAATGAATATAGATTATTGGAAGATTAAGCCTGGTCACTGTTTCTAATTCCCCTATAGCCATGCCCAAACTTCCATCTCCAAAAAGCCCCACTACAGTAGCGTCCGGCTTTGCCATTTTCACTCCAATAGCGGCAGGCAGCGCATATCCCAGGGAACCATGGGCTCTTGGGTCTATGAATTTTCTTCCGGCACTTTTTATCCTGAAATAGGCTGACATATATGGTGTGGAATAGCCCGCATCTGAAACTACAATACTGGTGTCAGGTAAAATATCATCTAACACCTGTACTATCCGGGCCGGGTGCATTGGATTTCCCTTTTTATTGGAAAGATGATTTGCAAGTTGAGAAAATTCTTGATCTATTTTACTCTTGATAGATAAAGCCCAGTTCGATAAAGCTTTTGAAGATGAACATCTATCCTGGATAGCCAATAAAAGGTCTTGTAAAACGATTTGTGCATCGCCTTGTATGGCTACTGCGGTTCGAACTGTATTACCCAGTTGCGCAGGGTCAGAATCAACCTGGATAATTTTAGCTTGCCTGATCAGGGTAGATGACATCGTAATACTGGAGTTTAGTCTTGTACCAATTGCCAATATGACATCCGCATCTTGAACTGCTTCGTTTGTAGCAATCTTTGCACCGTTCGCACCGATCACACCTATGGCAAGTAGAGACGTTTCCGCAATTGAGCCCTTTCCATTTATGGTAGTTGCTACAGGAATCGAAGCATATTCTGCCAGGTGATTAAGTTCTTTCCATGCCCTTGATAATAAAACCCCACCACCGGCAATAATTAACGGGCGCTCAGAATTTAATAGCATTTCTGCCGTTTTCTCTATCAACGTGTAATCAGGTTTGATCCTGGCTGCAGGATATTTTATACAGGCCTCTTCAATATATAAATCCTGAACCACTTCTTTTTGATTTACTTTACCGGACAGGACATTTTCCGGAAAAGCAAGATGAACAGGGCCCAGCCTCCCTGTCGTTGCCATACGGAATGCTTTCCTTATCATAAAAGGAATCACATTCGGATTTGTAAGACGATAACTGAAGCGGGTCAGAGGAGAAAAAAGAGCTTTTTGGTCAATAGCAGTAAGTGCTGATTTTTCATCGCTGGAAACAGGAACATCTGAGGATAGACAAATCATAGGAATTGAAGATCCGTCAGCTTCAGCAACCGCCGGCAGCAGATAGGAAGGCAGACGCAGGCGCCGGATCATTTCACCTCGATGCGTGTCAGTTGCCAGACCCAGCGATAGTCGTAGCGGATA
>JBNJHL010000136.1:0-6435 GCA_051748445.1 Bacillota bacterium | reverse complement strand
ATTAGAAACAACTGGGACGGTATAGTAGCACAGGTAAAGCACCCAGAGGTAGGTTGCAGCGCTGAAGGTCATGTTAGCCATGTTTTATCAGCCAGGATGAGCAGCAGGCCAATGGCCTGGAGCTCAGCCGGTGCAGAGGGCATGACCCAGATTAGAGCAGTTAGGGCCAATGGTGAAACTGTTAAAGAACACTACTTGGCCGGGCAAGAAGAGGCTCCGGTGATAGTTGAATTAAAACAATCGGTTAAAAAAGAATTGAAGCGGTTGCAAAACAAGAGACCGATTGGGAAAGAGGATGCTGGCAACATTCCTCTACTTAATGGGCCTGACAATTTAACCAGAAAAGCGTTAAGAGGTTTAAGTAACTGTTTAGCTGTTTGAGTTGAAGGTGAGGTTTCTTTTCCCTACAATGGGTTGACGCGATCTGCCTTTCAGTCAATTGACAGGTGGTTTTACAATTGTTAATTTTGAGGATAATAGTTTTTTATATAGAGGTTGTTATGTTGAAAAAACAAAGAAACCTAACAGTTATAGGGCTCGTTTTATCGATGCTCATGTTGATTATTTTAACTTCCGGCTGCGGGCAAAAGGAGCACAATATTGAAACGGACCAGGAATTCCAGCAAGAAGAAGTCGAAAAATTTATTGATTACTACCAATCAATCGAACCCCTGGAGGAAAAAGAAACAGCGATCATTGAAGGGTATAGCAGTGTTACCGGTGAAAACTTTACCAACGATGAAGTTCTTTATAACGAACTTGTTGAAGAGATCTTGCCCAATGCGGAAAACCTCTTGGATACCCTGAAAGATATTCAGCCTGCAGACCAGAAATTGCAGCAGCTCCATGAACAGTTTATTGAAGGCTGGGAGGCACAGGTTGAAGGTTTTAAAATCATGGTCGAAGCGCTGGATGAAAATGATGAGCAAAAAATGGATCGGGCCAACCGAACCCTCGAAGGAGGCAGCCAGAAGCTGGAACAATTTAACCGGTCATTACAACAAGAAGCTCAAGAGCGAGGCGTGCTTAATAACCAGAACTAATTTTAACCTGATCGGAATGTCGGAATATCAATGGCATGCCCTTGATATGATGTCTTATTTGAGCAGCTCTAGTTCAGGGAAGTATCACTTATAAAATCCCCGGTCCCGGGTTAATAAAAAGCCGGCATGAAACAAGGCGTTCCCGCCAATTAAAAAATCTGATAGGATATGCTGCCTGCTGAGAATAACACTGCTGCATCCCTTGCATTCCAGAGGGTGCAGCATATCGCAGGCTTTGCACTGGAAATTCCGGGTTCTATTTTTAGTGTAATTATTCCTGGCGCGAGCTGCTGCCCACAGGGCATTTGGCCTGGAATAGACCAGGCTGATACTGGTATCGGAAAGGAACTGCTGCAATATATCCTGCTTGCAAAACTGTGAGGCCAGCTCTCCGTAAACTATTTCAGATATTGCCAGGAGGTGTTTTTTACTGCACATGTTTAACCGGGACAGCGATTGGTTTACATGCCTGGGGTCCGGATGAAGAATATCCAGTAGGATATTGGTATCTACGGCAACGGTCATTCGTCACGCAGCTCCTTGATAACCTTGTCGCTGTCTTTTTCTTGATTCAAATAACCCACGTATTTTTTAAAGTGATCAAGATCAAGCTCTTTCTCCAGAACATAGCCTTCGCTTGTTTCCTTTATTACAATATGATCACCGGTTTTTAAACCGAGTTTATCCCGCAAAGGCTTGGGCAGGGTTAGCTGGCCTTTCGATGTGATTTTGGCTTTCACTGGTTAGCATTACCTCCAGGTAAGAATTATATTCCTTGCTTAATAGTAGGCTAACATAGCCTCATGTTAAGGTTTATCCAGCTTTTGTATTTTTTTCTGTAACTAAAACTCCGCCGCGTAACCGGAAGAGTAACCGGTAAGGTCATCCGGTAATTGCTTTTAATTAACAAGTATATGACAGATGAAACTCTCCCCTTTTAGAATGGACGCTCTTTCTTGTCTTATTAGTAGTTATTATTTTGCAGATTTATAGGCTTTATGTATTAAGATAACGTTTTAGTTGTTCATAGAAGTTCTCCCTTGTTCCGGCCAAAAGAATAACAATTACTTTGCTGTTTTTTTCTACTATAGAGTAAGCCAACTCATAGTTAACTTTATCATAATAGATCTTGTAGCAATAAACTCCTGCTAAATCTCCTGTTTTTAAAGTGCCAGTATATGGATCCCTTAATATATCATCAATAGCATTTTGAAACTCTTTTTTTAGTGATTTGTTCTTGATTTTCTTAATATATTTGGCAGCAGGTGGAAGTATAATTAGCTTATTCATTATCTTCTTCCGTTTCAAAAAGATCTTCATATGTTTTATATTCAGCTTTACCCTCTGCTGCTAGCTCAGCTTTATTTAACAGGCTTTTTACACCTGGGGAGATTTTACGTCTGGTTTCCTTAAACTTATCTAGTAACTTTTGCCCGGAGTATCCCTGTGTAATAAGATCGGCTAATATCTGTTCATCGAATTCTCCGCTAATTTCCTGCGCAGGTCGAATAACTATAGCATCATCATGGAGCTGGCAGTCAACTTCATCTTCTATGCCAAGAGTCTTGTAAAAATCGATAGGTATAGTTATCTGGCGTTTTTCCGATACTGCGATTCTCTTTTTTTTCAAATGCTTTTTATCTTTGTAAGCAGCATTATTCACAATAAGCACCTACTTTTGTTTAGTTTTATATTAAAAAATTACAAGGAATCCAAGAAATATGATATCAAAGAAACCAAGATACGGCAAGCCTGCATAGAAACTGATTTATCTTTTTTTCTCAATAACTTTTGCTTCCTTATTTGAAGTGAAACAACTAAGACGCGGGGACGTACAATTTGTCATATTTTGAGTCCGTAGCAATAAGACAGATGAAACGTCCCCCTGTCATAGATGAAACGTCCCCCTGTCATAAGACAGATGAAACGTCCCCCTGTCTTACCCCTTCATTTTTTTCCGGTTAAGACCCGATTCAGTGGCAGGTTTCCCGGGACAGGTCGAGAATTATTAGAAAGCAGAATAAAACATTTTGGAAATTGAAAGGAAGCCGGGTTGTTGGAAAACAGCAGTGGTATACGGTTGCAGTTTAATCACGAAGAAGATAAGGCTCTATTGTCTGCTCTACAAAAAAGTAACAGTGGAAAGCCTGCAGATCTTTACCTGCGTCACCAGGCCCTGACTCTTGCACAGCGGCCCGGTTTCGACACTTTGCTTTCCCTTTCGGCAGTGCGCGATATAAAACCTCTGGAATACCAGCTCTCCACAGTGCGCAATGTATTGAAACATTTACGGGGACGGGCTCTATTATGCGACGAGGTGGGCCTGGGTAAAACGATTGAGGCCGGGTTGATTATGGTGGAATACTTGTTGCGCGGTCTGGTCCGCCGGGTTTTAATCCTGACCCCACCTTCCCTGGTGGAGCAGTGGATGGAAGAAATGTATTACAAGTTCAACCTGGATTTTATTACCTATGATCATGCTAAATTCAAGGCCCATAATAACCCCTGGCAAAATTTCCCACGAATTATAGCTTCGCTCGATACCGCCAAGCGAGAGAACCACCGTGACAAGGTGCTTGCTGTGGAGTACGACATGGTAATTATTGACGAAGCGCATCACATGCGAAACAAGCGCACCCTGGCCTATAAACTGGCCGAACAGCTAAAGAAGAAATATATACTGCTATTAACCGCAACGCCAGTGGAAAATAGCCTGGAAGAACTCTTTAACCTGATCACGTTGCTAATGCCGGGTCAACTGGAAACCGCCCGTTCCTTCAAACGTAATTATGTCAGAAGGGGCGAGCCGCTCCAACCGAAAAATACAGAAAAACTGAAATCCCTGGTTCGAGAAGTAATGGTGCGCAACAGGCGCAGCGAGACCGGGGCGATAAGAAGCACTCGGCATGCTGAACTGATCGAACTGGACCTGACCACCGAAGAAATGGATTTTTATAACCAGCTTTCTGTTTTTGTGCGGCAGCACTATCAGGGTGCAGATGAATCAAGCGGCAAAATTAACCAGCTGACCCTGAAAACCCTGCAGCGGGAAGTAGGCAGCAGCATTGAAGCGGTGCTGCCAACCCTGGAAAAAATGGCTGCTAACGAGAACTATCAGCAAAATGCAATTGCCGCGCTGGAAAATTTAATTACCCTGGCTTGTAAAATCCCGCGCCGGGCCAAAGCAGAAGCGCTGATGCGTTTACTGGATCAAATCAATGAAAAAGTGATCATTTTTTCCGTCTTTCGCGAAACGCAGCGTTTCTTAGTTGAGTTGCTGCGCCGGGAAGGATTGCAAGTCGCCGAGCTGCACGGCGGTATGCGGCGTCGAGAGAAAGAAGAACAGGTAAAACTATTTGCCCGGGAAGCAACCGTCCTGGTTTCAACGGAGACCGGCAGCGAAGGACGCAACCTGCAGTTTTGCCAGCTGCTTATTAATTATGATCTGCCATGGAACCCGATGCGCATTGAACAGCGGATCGGCCGCGTTCACCGCCTGGAGCAAAAAAAAGATGTATATATCTACAATTTTTCCGCTGCCAAAACCGTTGAATCCCACATTCTCAAACTACTGGATGCCAAAATCAATATGTTTCAGCTGGTTGTCGGCGAACTGGATATGATTCTGGGCAATATCAAAGAGAAAAAAGATTTTGAAGACCTGATTATGGATATCTGGTCACGATCCAAAAACGAATTAGAAATAAAAACCGAGATGGACAGCCTGGGCGAACAGTTGATTGCAGCCAAGAAACGGTACGAAAATGTTAAGCAGCTAGACGACCACTTGCTGGGGGAGTTGTTTCCGGATGGATCAAGTTAGCCCCGATTATGTAGAGCGGTTTTTAATATCCTACCTAAACCGGGCCGGGGCGGTGGTGGAGGACCACGACTACAAGCTGGTAGAAGTACTACTACCTGAAGAGCTTAACAGCACTTTTCAGGCAGAAGAAATGATGCTTGCTTTTGATTACGAAACAGCCTGTGAAAACCCTGCGAGCATCTATGTAACTACAGGTAGCTATCTGCTTGACACTGCGGTCGAAAAAGCCCTTGAATATGGAAAGTACACTGTTCAATACTGGCCGGGGCAGAAACTAGTTACGCCTAAGCACTTGGAGAAAAAAGTAGCAGAGGCGATAACTTATGATCAATGTCGCAAACCTTTGGTCGAAGAAATATGGCCCGCTGAAAACATTTACTATATATTTAATTATTTATGTACTTTTCGTTCCCATGATAAAGAAGAAGAACATTTTAAAACAGTTGTTAACGCTTATAATGCAGCACCCTGCCCGGAATTTGAAGCGAGCTGGCGAGAGTTAATTCCGCTGGAGAAAGCCCAGTACAAGCCCGGCAAAGCGCCGCTTCAGCCTTTGGAGCAGCTATACGAGGCTGCCTGCGAGGACATAAAGCCCAGGGTGCAAAATAGGGCCGAATCATTTCGAAAAGCTTCCACTTTCTTGGCCGAACGGGAACAGGCTAAAACAAACTCCTACTATGAGCAGGTTATTGCAGAAATAAAGGCCAGGCTGAAGCCCACAACAGAACCGGATAAAGCAGAGCGCCTGCAAAATAAGCTATCAGCAGCTCAAGAAGAATGGAAGCGTCGGAATGAAGATATAATCTTGCGTTACGAAATAGAGGTTGATATTCGCCTCGACCACCTGATTGCCTGTATCACTCCGGTTCTGTTTATCAACATAATGCTCCAGCACAAAAACAGTTATTGCCGTCATTACCTGATTTATAACCCTCTGCTCGGTATCATTGAAACTCCGCAATGCAGTAAGTGTAAACAAAAAACCACTATTTTGACCCCAAGCAGCAGTAAAGCATTAATCTGCCCCAACTGCCGAATCTGACATTATGGACTAAGACGCGGGGACGTACTTTTTGTCATATTTCATCTGCAAAAGGACATGACAGATGAAACGTCCCCCTGGCTTGCGTCCCCAAAAAAATTCTTTGTTCCGGGCAGGATTCCAGAATCATAGGGAGGAATAGCATACCACAGCCATGATAAAGGAGGGGACCGTATGGATAGTGAGGGACTTGATCAAATTTGTTTTAACTGTAATCACTTTTTCCCTGACAAAAATGAAATTACAGAATACGGTATATGCCTTGGTGATGAGGACTTCAGCCCTTCAATAACACTACCAGGCAGTGGATTACAAAGATCTTAGGGTATCTGGCCAATCTTCCAAAAGCAGAAGTGCGCCAACCCTTAGAAGGCCTTTTAAAAAAGAAAAGGTATTCTTTTCGGACCCGGAAAAAGATTGAAGCCACTATAGATCAATAGAAAGAAAGTAAATTTTCTTTAAAAAGGGTGATCAACTTGAGCGTGAAAGAAACAGGCTTTTCCAATGAAATTCACCAGTTGTTAGTC
>JBNJHL010000135.1:0-6544 GCA_051748445.1 Bacillota bacterium | reverse complement strand
CGGCATTCCTTTTTCTGCACGCACCTCAAGACATTCCTTGATTGCTTCCTGTATATTCTTTTCTGCTTCTTGCTCAGTGCTACCCTGGCTGAAACAACCTGGTATAGAGGGACACTCGGCAATATATACGCCATCTTCATCTTGAAAAATGGTAATCAAAAACTTCATAGGTGATCCTCTCCGATCTAAGGTATTGGTAATAAAGACATAACGATGCCAGGGTTTGCCGGAAAGCTTATCAGGTGCCAGGGGGACGGTTCCATCGTCTTCATTTTAGATGTCAGAAATCAGAGGTCAGGACCCAGATTAAAAAGTGACGCTCGAACCGTCCCCGCAGGCACCCGCGCACATCAGCAAGTAAGCGGTTTTATCAAATATTTCCCTTGTAAATACTACCCCTGGGGGCAATAGCTAGTATGACAACAACATTATCATTCTTTTCAATTCTGTATACTATTCTTATCTTTCCTAATCTATACCTGTGTAAACCTTTTAGTTCACCATGCAGCTTCTTGATATTGCTGTGGCTTTCAGGATTTACTTTTAGATTTTCAAAGCATATATTTAATGACTTCTTAGTTCTTGAATCCACTTTTTTATAATATCTTGCTGCACTGCTAGTTAGTTTTATCTCAAACATTGTCTGATAGCTCTTCCAGGGCAATTAAATTGCCGTCTGCTTCCTCCTGCAAGCCTTTTTCTACAGCATCCATGATCATTTCATCACTGGTTATTTCATAAGTTGCCTTTAATTCTTCTTTAAGTTTAATAAATTGCAGGTATTCATATATTGCTTCTAACCTTTGATCTGATAGGCTATCAATTATTTGATGGGCCTTTTCCCTTAGACTAGACATATTATACGCATCTCCCTTTACGCTTAAATCAAGTTCATTATGTTAAACATCCGGCCGGGGCCGGTTAAGTTTTCTTCATCTTCATAGCGCCAGGTAAGGATAATGTGGTGCGATTCCGGTTTGAAGTTGTCTTCTTCCGGGCGCTTTATAAGCGGCTTGATATTCAAGCCTCGCAGAGTATTTTTAAGGATTGCTTCTATTTCGTCGGCAGGGCCGTAGATTATAACCTGGTTATTTTTTGAGGGGTTATATTGTTCAGCCAGTAAATATTCAACAGCGGTTGATATTTTCATGATCTGGCGGTAGGAACTTTGGATAAAGTTGTAGGTCAGCCTGGTTTTTTCTTTGATCCCTTTTGGGGTTAGAATGTAGCGCATGGTGCGAGAGTTTAGTCTTTCTACTTTGACTAAGCCCTTGCGGGCCATTTTTTTCAGGAGCAGGTTAACCGCACCTAAGGAGAGACCGGCGTTGTCTGAGATGTTACGCTGGGTAGTTTTATCATTTTCCTGCAGGTGGGTTAAAACCTGGTATTCCTGTTCCAAGGGATAGCCTCGATTCTTTTTATCAAGTGTTAGGGGGAGCTGGGCTCCTTTCACGGAAAGCGCGCGACAGAGACCCCCTTCTCCACAGGCACACTCTTGTTGTTCACCTTGTGAACAATAATATCGATGCTGGTAAGCTTTGTCAAGAAAAATTTAAACCAGGTAGTTATTTTCCTTTGCTGCGCGGGTTAAAGACCCTTTTGCTGATAACCTGGCCGGTGGCCAAGCTTTTTAAACATTGCATCATGTTGTTATTACGATGGGCCTGGTTGCTGCCCTGTTCAAATATAAAAAGGGCAAGTGATGCTTCCGCGGTTATGGCTTCGGCTCCAAGGCTGGATAACGGCGGCTGGCTAAGCCTTATGGTGGTTTCAGTCAGAGGCACCACGCGCTCTTTATCACCCTTACCCCGCACCCGGACGGATTCTTCTTATAAATTTATATAGCCATTTTCAAGCTGAGTCAGCTCATCCAGGCGCAGGCCTGTTTGCAAAAATAGCTGCATCATGGCGTGATCCCGGTATGGGCGGCTCTGCCTCACCTAAATATTCCACCAGGTTTTCCCGGATTAGCTGGTGCATGGAAGCATTTCTTTGCTCATAGCTGGAATGGGAGCTGTTAATTCTGGCGCGGATCCTGGAGCGATACCTGGCTCTTTGTATTCTGCTCATATTTAGTTAAACTCACTGTTCTTTTGTATTTTCTGCCTGTTAACACTTAATTTAGCACGTGACCATTGCACGCGCCAGGATAAAAGAGTGACAATTTTACCGGTTAAACACTCGTTTGCTGACGACTTTACCTGCAGTAATGCGTTTTATAATGCGCAAAAAGCTACTATCTTTTATAGAGGAATTTAATGGCCGGAGGTTTCTTTATCTTTATTTTTTAATTCTATTAATCTATTTATATCGATCAAAGGCATTTTCACCGGTGGATTGATCCCTGATTGAGCTGTTACGCTTTGAATATATGACCTTGACATTTGAGAAAGGGTTACCAGCCCGTTTAGTTCAACCATTTGTTTGAACATCGCTTCATCCAGAGATTCACTTTTAAAAGCGCCTTCCATGACCAGGTCAAGTTTAAACAAGACCTTCTTTTTGACGGTTGCCTTTATATGGACGATAAATTCGATTACTCCAAAGGAATTACTGCCTTCATGTTGAAGTTCCTGGATGTTGTAATCATAATCAAAGGAAACGTCAACAGGTTGTCCCTTTTTGTTAATCTTGTTGGTAGTTAAATTGAAACTGCTTACCCTGCTTCCAACGAAAACAAGGTCGGATGAAACTTCACTGCTTTTCATTATCCCACCGCCATTGAGGAATGATTACCTATACTTTCCTGGTTTGTTTCTTCTGCAGAAGCAACGCTATAGTCTTCATCTTCTTCTTCAAAGACAACATTAAACTTAAAGCCGAGCTTTTGCGATACCTTCCACAACTGTTCAATAGTGTAGTTGTAGTCACCACTTTCAAGTTTGGATACCATAGACTGTGTTACACCGAGTTTTTGGGCGAGCTTTTTCTGAGACAGGTCGTGTTTAACCCTGTATTTAAAAATTGCCGTTGATATCTTGTAGTAGATATCGTATAGCTCATCACATTTGCTGCCTTCTTCACCACCGATTCTATAAACAGTTTCCCAGGCATCCGGCAGTTGATGAATATCAATCATTTCCCCGTACCTCCTTAAGTCTTTCTAGTGCGATTGGAATCGCAGCATCATAGCTGGTCTTCATTTTGCCCTTTTTCTTGCTTTCTTTTTCTTCGAACGGATAAAGGAGAATTGCATATTGTACTTGCTGGTATTCAATAAAAGTAAATAGGACTCTTATGTTTTTCTGGGCCTTAAATTTTATAGCATAAAGTTCACCATCAGCATGCTTCAGTCGTTCAAACCAGTCTCGCTTTTTAGTGATAAGGCCGCCATGTTCATCCAAAAACCTAAGTCGTTGCTTGTATAAACCGCAAAATTTATCTCTGAAACCGCTTTTATCGATCAGCTTTTTTAAGTCATCTTCGTAATGAGGATGCTCACGAATATAGTTTACTTTGAATTCTTCAGGATAGAATATCTTCTTTCCAATACGCAATTTTGTGTCCTCACCAACAGTATATTACTTAAAAGTAATAATTGCAACATTATATTTATATTATTCTATATAAGTTATAGCTAATTTATAATATGCGGGGAGAGCCCTTTTTTCTTATGATCTCTTTTAAAAATTCTGCACTGAAAACCGAGGCTTATTTTGCAGATGTAATTCTTGGCTATCGAATTAGATGTTTTATGTAGAAAGTCCTTACGGGTATCTCTTATTTTGTTTTGAATCCCTCTAACCTTAAGTCTTTGCTTGAATCTGTTTTTACTGCCTTTTTGTTTCTTACTCAATTTCCTCTGTTCTTTTGCCAACTTCTTCTCATGTTTTTTTGTATACTTAGGGTTTCTTATGACTGTTCCATCAGATAATATGGCAAACTCTTTCAAACCAACATCACAACCAACAACATTATCAAATCCTTTTTCTTTATCTGGTATGTTGTATTCACACAAAACGGAGCAATACCACTTACCCCCATCTTGCGAGATTGTGATTGATTTAGGTTTCCCCTTTAGCGCTCTGTGTTTTACCCACTTTACTTCACCAATTTTTAGGATAAAGACAAAACCTTTGCCTAATCTCCATTTCTGTGGGCATGTGAAACTATCGTTCAACAACATTTTCTTTTTAAAAGACGGGAATCCTTTTTCTTTCTTAAAAGATTCTTTCAATGCTTTATCAAATTGTCTTAAGTAATGCCGTGAGCCATACACCCGGGCAACTCAGGAACTTCAGCTATAAAAGCTGAATCTTCCTTGCTCCAATATATAATGATCTCGTATTTATACATTTAAATTACCTCAAATTTTTGGAGCATAGAATTGAGAATCCTTTTTTATAAAAAGCATATATTTTTCTTAAACCAACCTCATTATATTGACCACCCGGCTGTCAGCGGGCAGGTTTCCTTCATCTTCACTGCGCCAGGTTAGAATATGCTGATCTGCTGCCGGAATAAATTCATCCTCAGCAGGCCTCTTGATGGTCGGGGTTATCTTTAGTTTCTGGAGGGTGTTTTTTAAGATCGCTTCTATTTCATCTGCGGGTCCGTAGAGGACCACCCGGAGGTGTTTTTCTTATGCGGTGCGCTTAGCGATACCGCGCTGGGTGGTGCTTTCGTTATCCTGGAGGTGGCTTAAAACCTGGTACTCGTTTTCCATAAACGCTCCCGCTAAAAGAAGATGTTCACTTTGTGAACTATATTAGGTTTTAGGCCATAAAATGTCAATAACAAATCATATTGAGCCATTTTTTGTTCATGCAGTTTAAGCAGTGAGACCTGCGTTCTTTGGTATAAAATATTTCATAGTGCGTTGGAATCGAATGCTTAAAGTATTACGTACATCTAAATAATTATCTTTTAAAGAATTCTATCCCTCAATGCAAAGCGCCCTCGCGGATAATCCACGGGGCGCTTTGTATTGCTCTTTCCTGACATCCCACAGAAAGCCAGGGTGTACTCTCAAGATATATTATAGATCTTAGTTAAGCATATATTAGGCCTCTATCGGGAACAAACATCTCTCTGCCCACAATTACTGTTTTCCTCGAATCGACATGAATCAATTGGAACTACAGACAAGGTCAATCCAAAAGGCTTAAGTACTTTTAATACAGTAGTGAGCTGGGGATCCATTCGATTATTTTCAAGCCTTGCAATAAAACTTTGCTTTACTCCGCTTATAGCTTCAAGCTCTGCTTGGGTTATCCCTTTCTCCTTACGTGCTTTTAATATTTCTCCAATTATTTTAACTTTGAGCGCAATCTCTTCCCTATCTTCAGGAGTTAAGGCGTCTAAATTGTTATATATATCATCCCATTTTCTGGTTTTTGCACTCATTTCACTGACTCCTCTCCAAAAAATCTTTTAAATTATGCTTAGCTTTTTCTATTTCACTTTTTGGTGTTTTTTTAGTTTTTTTCACAAAATGGTGGAGCAATATAAATGTATTGCCTTTCCAATGAGCAAACAATATCCGATCATTGGTTGGTCTGAGCTCCCATATTTTATCCCCTATATGTTTAGTAACCGGCAACCCGATTCTTGTACCATGATGCTTTAGCAACTCTAGATATTCAGATATTTTTTTTAACCGAATTCGTTCATTTTTGCTGGTCTGAGCTTTTTCGTTAAGTCTCTCAAAATAATCTGAGATTGGTGAGTTTCCTTTTGCATCTTCATATATTTCGATTTCGAACATCTATTTACTATATCCTTTTCATTTTAATAATATAACTAATTAGTTCTATTTGTCAAGAGGAGCGAATTAAAACTTATCCTCAACTACCCCAGGGTGTGTTTTTTCAGTGCTTTGCAGAGATCGTTCATATCTACGTAGGCGTAGATCGCGGTGCTGTTAAATGCAAAACCTCGCTTGAAGGCGAGGTTAGCTTGGCGCTATAAATTTATTCTATAATAGTAGGGGTAATTGACTATCCGCTGTATTGTAGCATACATGTCGTTGGAAAATTCTAAACCAAGACCTTCACTGCAAGATTCATAATAGTCAACAGCCTCTAAGAATTCTTTTTTAGCCTCAGGATGAAAATAGTAGTTCATCTTTTATATCTGTCATCAATTTCGACAAAAACTTCATCGCCAGCTATGAGCTGAACATTACCAGTTTTTATCTCACTGATTCTTTCTTCGGCTTCTACTTTCCATTCTTCATCAACATCTTTTTGCAAGGGATGGATACTGGCAAGCATTTTTTCAATCAGTGCAGTTTTCACATCTATTGGCATGCTTTCAATAATTGCAAAAAGGTCATTGGTTTTTGAACTCATTATATTCACCTCTTTTTTGATTATACCACAGGTAAAAGGTTCTTAGAAGAAGCAGCTGCCTTGAGGATTTCGCTTGTTGTTCACCTTGTGAACAAAAGCATGCGTGCTTAAACGCTTTGTCAAGAAAAAGTTGAACCGTTTATTTATTTTCCCTTGCTGCGCGGGTTAAAGACCCTTTTGCTGATAACCTGGCCGGTGGCCAAGCTTTTTAAACATTGCATCAGGCTGTTATTACGCTGGGCCTGGTTGCT
>JBNJHL010000134.1:0-6566 GCA_051748445.1 Bacillota bacterium | reverse complement strand
ATCAAAGTCGTCCATCATGCTACCCTGTGATTCAGCTTTTTCATCTTCTTCTTTAGCTTTTAAAGCACGCCTTACAAATTCTTCGGGAGTTTCAGTACTGTCTTCTCTGTGCAATAAGTAATGGCTGTATTCAGGTTTTCCTGGTTTGATTTTTGCAACCATCTCATCGAAAGTGCTTCCACCCGATGATTCCTGCTGCTCTGTGCTTTCGGAACTGCCGGTCTCTGCAGCCTGGGCAACTTCTGAAGTGGCCTGTTCATTCTGCTCGGTATCTCCGTTTGCGGAATCGGCTGTAACTTCATCCTCTTCATCTACACCGCCTACTGCTTGATCGGTTTCTTCCTCTTCCTCTTCCTCGTCTTCTTCGTCTATAGCAGCCAGATCGTCCTCTCTGTCATTGTCTTCACTGGCGATGCTTCGGTGTGATAATTGAAGCCATTCGGGAACCTGGCCGCCGACTTCTACAACCTCATCTGTACTGGAAGTAAAAGAGTTTATTATTCCGCAGCCGATTAATGAAAAAGAGAGCGCAATTACAAGTAACGCAAAAGATAAGGCCTTAATACTAGGCATTATTATTCCTCCTTTAAAGACCTTTAAGTTAGGTAAAGCCCGCCTGTGAAAATGCTTTCAACAACGGGCTTACTTTTTGCATTATAACTTAAAGTAGGTGGTAATGCAATAGATGGTTGACTGTCGCTTTTATGTGGTATAATATTAGCTACATTAAAAAATTCAAGTGTTTTTTTTAAAGGGAAGTATTGAGACAACCTGGTTTAGGAGGTTTTAGAATGGCCGATATGAAAACTTGCCCGTTTTGCAGGGAAGAAATACCGAGCAGGGCTATCAAGTGCCGTTATTGTGAATCAATGGTAGACGATGTTAAGCCTGACAAAGAAAAAGCAGCCAGCCAAACTGTGCCTGCTGCAGAAAAACGAGAAAAGCAAGCCGATGTGCCACAGCAGGGGAAATACTATAAACCGGCGTCAGGCAGTAAAAGTAAAAACCAAAAAAGTATTCTGGTGCCATTGTTGATAGTGCTGGCAGTGATACTTTTTGTTGGAGCAGGTGGTGCCGGTTACTGGTTTTTCTTCCAGGGTAACGGTGCTGCGGTTCCTACTTCTTTAACTGAAGAGGATGTGGTTGGTTCCTGGGGTGGTGTAGACGATGAAAACACTCTTTACTTTCAGTTTTTGCCAAATGAAATGGTTAATGTAGCCGTGCCGCAGGAAGGGTATTGGTTCAGGACCCAGTACCGGATTGAGGAAGCTGATGAAAGCAGCTATCTTGAGCTTTATCATCGTGGCCTTTCTGAATGGGAAAGAACGGCCGAGCTTTCTTTCATTGATAGCGATCAGATCAAGTTAGAAGATCAGTGGGACGGTATAGTCTTTAGCCTGCAACGTATTCCCGATTCGCAGTTCAGGGATGAAATAAATGAACTGCGCTTTGAACGTTAAATAATTTTTGGTTATAATAATGCATGCTTAGCTTAGCCCCCGTCCCGGGGGCTTTGTTATAATTATAGAAATATAAGTTTAGGGTTGGTTATAATGCGGGAACAATACTACCAAAATGATTTGGAATATATGGGGATTGCTTTGGAGCAGGCCGAAGTAGCAGGACACTGCGGGGAAGTCCCGATTGGTGCTGTCCTGGTCAGAGATGGCAAAGTGCTTGCTGTAGATCGTAACCACAAAGAGGAGTATAAGGATGCCACAGCGCATGCAGAAATCCTGGTTTTGCGCCGGGGCGGACAGCGGCTTGGTGGCTGGCGGCTAAGCGGGGCTACCCTGTACGTAACCCTGGAGCCATGCCCGATGTGCGCCGGCGCCATGGTCCAGGCTCGTATTGACCGGCTTGTTTACGGAGCAAAGGACCCCAAAGCTGGAGCCGCCGGCACCCTCTACGACATTACCCGTGATCAAAGACTTAACCATCGCCTCATTGTTACCGGTGGGATAAGAGAAGAGCAGTGTGTTGCACTTCTCCAGCAGTTCTTTCGCAGCAGGCGTTAATTACAGTAAGCTTAAATAGCGCTAATAAAAATGCCTGGAATGGTTATCGTTGCAAATCAGTTAAAGCTGTTGTAATATATTACGTGAACATGGAGAGATGGCCGAGTCCGGTTGAAGGCGCACGACTCGAAATCGTGTGTGCCGAGAGGCACCGTGGGTTCGAATCCCACTCTCTCCGCCAGAAGATTACGATGTGTAAAGGGTTTGCGAATATTACGCAAGTCCTTTTCTCTGTACAGCGGACAATTAATTATTTAATTACTTGACCTGAAAAGTTAAATAAAGTACTATTAAATTAAAAGTCCGGACATTCGGATGTATCGATGGGGTTAATGATGTCTGCTGAATTAAATACAGTTAAAAAAGCTCTTACTGCGGTAAGTTTAGGTGCAGTCGAGGTTACTGAAAAGCAGGGTGCCGTGGTCCTGGAAGGACGGGTTAACTGCTGGCAGCAGTACCTTGATGCAGGTTATGCCGCTGCCGGTCAAGGTTTCCGCGGAGTTGTTAACGATCTTGAAGTGGAAGGCATGGAAAATAGCGTAACCCAAGACGACGGTGCTCCTGAGGATTATAGCCTGGAGAAATGCGCATTTGATGTAGTGGTCATTGGGGGAGGAGTAATTGGCTGTGCCATTGCCCGGGAACTGACCCGTTATAATATATCAGTGGTTCTGCTGGAAAAAGAAAGCGATTTGGCCAGGCATACCTCCGGGCGTAACAATGGAATGATCCACCCGGCCATGACGGTTAAACGTGGCACTAAAAAGCATTACTATAATCTGCGCGGCAACAGGATGTACAGTGAGGCAGCAAAGGAGCTCGGGTTTGATCTAAAGTGGCCCGGTTCATTTGCCATGCTGGATAAATCCTGGCAGCTTGTTTTGGGACCATATGCCAGTTGGCTTGCTTCTCAAAAAGGAGTGCAGGGATTCCGGGTTTTAAATGAGAGGAAAGTTAAGCAATTCGAACCCAAAGTATGGGAAGGGCAAAAAGGAGCTTTTTTCATGCCGGAAAGTGGTGTGGTCGATCCTTTTCAGGTTACCATAGCGTACGCAGAAAATGCCATACAAAATGGAGCCAGTGTATTTTTAAATACGAAAGTGCTTGGTTTTGAAAGGAACAATAAACGGATAACTGCGGTGCGGACAAGCCGGGGCGCTATACTGGCCAAGGTAGTTATTAATGCCGCCGGTGTTTGGGCAGACCGGGTGGCAGAAATGGCCGGGGATCGCTTTTATACCATACACCCGCGCAAAGGTGTGATGGCAGTCCTGGATAAAAAAACCGGCACAAGCCAGAAATATATACTGGGTCGCGCGCAGCTAAGCAGCGACGTAAAAACGAAGGGTGGTGGCCTCCTACCCCTGCTGGCCGGGAATATTCTGGCCGGTCCGACAGCTGATGAAGTGCCCGAAAGAGAAGACTATTCCACCAAAGCAAATGATTTGCAGCACATTATAGTGCACCACCTGGTTTTAAACCAGGCCCTTCAACACTCAGATATTATTACCTACTTTGCCGGAACCAGGGCCTGCACTTTCGAAGAAGACTTTATTGTTGAAGCATCAGATTATATTGAGAACCTGGTGCATGCAGCCGGGATCCAGTCTCCCGGGCTTGCTTCCGCACCGGCAATTGCTGTTGATGTCCGGGACATTACAGCTGCATTATTAAAAGAGCAAATTGACTTAAAGGAAAACCCGCATTTTAATCCTAATCGAAAGGCATCCCTGCAGCCGGACAGGTTAAGCCTGGCAGAACGGAACAGGGTAACTAAAGGTAAGCCGGCTTATGGCCGGATAGTTTGTCGCTGTGAATTAGTATCGGAAGGAGAAATAACAGATAGAATCCACGCCCCCCTGCCTGCGCATACCCTTGATGCGGTCAAGTGCAGGACCAGGGCCGGAATGGGCCGCTGCCAGGGTGGTTTTTGTACCCCCGCGGTTATAAATATTCTGGCCCGGGAAACCGGCTGTCAAGTGACTGATATATGCAAGCATGAACCGGGGTCGCAGTTGATAATGGCAAAAACCAGGGGTAAAGGGAGTGAGCAAAGTGAAAACTGATGTCCTGGTTATAGGGGCGGGTCCGGCAGGTCTGGCCGCAGCACTTGCTGCCGCTGAACAGGGAGCAAAAGTGCTGATAATTGACCGGGAAAACCGGGCCGGAGGTATTTTGAAGCAGTGTATCCATGATGGTTTTGGGATTGTTCGCTATGAGGAGAAATTAACCGGCCCTGAGTACGCTTACCGTGATATTCAGGCAGTTCGTGCAGCAGGACTCGAGGTTTTAAATGAGACATATGTACTTGATCTGAGTCAGTCGATAATTGGTTTTACGCTGCTGCTGCAAAATCCTGGCCGTGGTGTTTTCAGGGTTGACACAAAAACGCTGGTAGCGGCTACCGGATGCCGGGAAAGAACTTCGCGGCAGGTATTTATTCATGGTGACAGGCCTGCCGGTATTTATAATGCCGGTACTGCCCAGAACTTGATCAACCTGCATGGTTATCTGCCCGGCAGGAGAGTCGTTATTCTCGGTTCCGGTGATATCGGAATGATCATGGCCCGCCGTCTGACCCTGGAAGGCGCTGAAGTTTTGGCTGTTTATGAATTAAAAGAGGAGCCTTCGGGTTTAACCCGCAACCAGGTGCAGTGTCTTGAGGATTACAATATTCCCCTTTACTTGAATACCACCGTGACCGGGGTACACGGAACTAAAAGGGTAACCGGGGTATCGGTCGCGGCTGTCGGTGCGGATTCAAAACCGCTTCCCGGCAGTGAAACTTATGTGCCATGTGATACCTTGCTTCTTTCGGTAGGACTGATTCCTGAAAATGACATCTTAGATTCACTAAATCCTGAGTTAGATGCGAAAACCGGAGGGCCTGTAGTGGATCAGCGCATGATGACATCAGTGCCAGGTTTATTTAGCTGTGGCAATGCAACTCATGTTAACGATTTGGTTGACTATGTTTCGGAAAGTGGCTTCAATGCCGGCGGGGCGGCTGCGAACTATTGTCAACACGGTGGCAGCCAGGGTAGGGTGAGAGTGGCCAGCGGTGATAACTTGTTTTATACAGTGCCACAGCGTCTGGTTTCCGGTGAGGAAGCAGTTATCTATTTCCGCTCAGATAAAACTATGGATAGGGTTACCCTGGTAGCGCAGGCAGCAGGCAGAGAGTTATTCAGGGAAAAGTATCCCAAGGTTCGCCCTCCTGAAATGCAGAAAGCAGTTTTGCAGCCGCTGCCGCCTGATGTTGAAGTAGTTGAGCTCAGCCTGGGGGAGGTTGTATAGAATGAAAACAAGAGAACTAACCTGTATCCAGTGTCCTTTAAGCTGCAGGATAACAGCTTCCGGTGAAGGTGATCAACTTAAATTTACCGGAAACCAGTGTAAACAAGGAATAGAGTATGCCAGGCAGGAAGTAACCAACCCGACCCGCACCCTGACCACTACCGTAGCGACAGTTTTTCCCGATTTTCCAGTACTGCCTGCCCGTACTACAGGTGAGGTGCCAATGGGTAAAATATTTGAGATAATGAATGCTATTAGAGTGCTTAAGGTTGAAAAGAGATTAAAACCCGGCGATGTTATCCTGGAGAATATCGCGAATACTGATACAGCTCTTATCGCCACCGCGGATATGTGTGAAACAGTGAAGTCTGAGGCCGCAGTATTATAACTGCTCAGCGGGGTTCAAGCCTGGTTTTGATCGTATAAAGGTCGCCCCGGTAACTGAAGGTAAGCCAGAAAAAAGGTATATGGTCCGGTGTATAAATTAAGCGGCTGAGCTGCAGGATGGGGTGTCCCACATTAACCTCGAGCAGGCAGGCCGTATCTTCATCGGCAACCAGGGAGCTTATTTCCTGGGTGATTCGGCCCAGCTGAACTTTCTTGTCGTAGACAAGATAATTATAAAAAGAACCGGTTAGTTTTTCCTTGTCAACCTGCCCTACAATAGAGCGGTTCAGGAAAGATTTTTCCAGTGCTACCGGTAGTTTGTTTGCCGTGCGCAGGCGTTTCAGGTAGATTACTGGTTCATGATCGGGTAAATTTAAGATGTCCTGCACTTCTTGATCCGGCAGTCGAGTATCCAGATCTAAAAGAACAGCTCCGGGCTTATAACCGCGTGAAATCATTTCTGAGGAGAATGAAACCAGCTGCTCCATTCCGTCTTCGGTCCGGTTGCGGCAGACATAAGTGCCTTTGCCTCTTTGACGATAAAGAAATCCTTCGCTCACCAGCTTTAATATGGCTCGGCGTACGGTTTCCCTGCCTACTCCGTAAGAAGACATCAATTCAGATTCGGTTGGGACCAGGGCATCAAGCTGCCACTCCCCCCCGGTAATCTTTTTTTTTAGATCTTCGTAAAGCTGCAGGTATAAAGGGATGCCGCTGTTTTTAAGCTTCATTGTTATACCTCTTCATTTGAACTGGCCGTATCAGGTTATTGCCTGGCAAGTAAGCTCTTTAATATGCTTAAATTATTCTACCATAGCAAATATAACCCGACAAACTTAGTATAACTAATCGACTCTTTACTAG
>JBNJHL010000133.1:0-6669 GCA_051748445.1 Bacillota bacterium | reverse complement strand
AAGCCGTGATAACTCCTCCTTTCCAGCGAAGAACCGCCGCTTCACCTTTTAGCTCAGTCACTTTAGCTACTAAATTTGAAGGCAAGCCTGGCCGGGCAGGGGTTGTTTTCCCTGCAGTTAAACGCTTTATCACGGGATCACGAAATAAAGCGTTAAGAATACTGCCTTCCATCAAATTCATCCTTCCGTTAAAAGACAGTTATACCAAGAAGATAAAGAAGAGAGGAAACTGCCTGGCGCTGATACCTGATCCGATCTTCAAGGTCCATCTGCATACAGGTTTCTATAATAACTGATTCAGAACCGATCAACTGGGCCGCTTCAATAGCACTGCCCCGGGCAGAACCCCGTAGTAACATGAACTGATCTTTTTCGGAGTATACTGCTCTATTAACCGATATTAACAGCTCACTTATAATATCAGGAGAAGAACCCTCATAAGGATAAATAAATGTCTGACCCAGGGCTCCCCTGAATTTATGCTCACAATACTCAGCTTCGTGTAAATCAATTACCCACATCGGCTCATAATCTGACATTACTTTAAATATCTCGGCAGCAAGGGCATAGGTTTTGTCGATGTTATCATAGGAACCTGGAAAAACGCGATTCAGGTCACTTCCCTCCGGCGCATTTCTTTCCTGGACAGTAATAGATGGAACATTAGCCCTGGGTAAAACCAGAAGCCTGCCGCAATCAATAGCCCAGTTGGCAATACTGTCAGCGGCCAGATAACCGGCCCGCTCATCCCCATGAACCCCTCCGATAACCATAACCGTGGGGCCTTCTACAGGGGACTCTATCATATAAAGAGTTGTCTCCCGGAGGGTTCCTTCCATTAATAACTTTTCTGTAGTGACCGAATTTATTTCAGGTCCCGCAGAAACCTTTTTGCCGGATCTTAACCCATCAAATTTTTGCATTAGTATTGAGCTGTCACCGGTAAAATACAGCAAAAATATAAATACAAAAAGAAAATATGTAATTATTAAAGGCCTGCGTTTACCGAACATTTTTCCTCCGTTTACGGACAATACACTTGGTTATAACTGAACTCGTTTCCAGGCCAGGTTACCATGACATAGTTCCAATGTCATTATCCAGTTTTCAGATAAATTGAAGGGATTTTCCGTTCAAGGTTAAATCGTTCAGGCTTATTAATAAATTCTGCACAACCAATAATAAAATAACCACCCTCAGGTATAAGTCCGGAAATCTGTTCAATTATCCATTCCTGAATATCTATTTTGAAATAAATAAATACATTACGGCATAAAGCCAGGTGCATCCTTGACATATCCTTGTAAATTGGGCTTAAAAAATTCTGCTTCTGAAATTTTACAACCTGCTTATACTTAGGATCTAAATGGTATAAACCTTCTTTTTCTGTAAAGGCACTCTTAAGAATTTTTTCAGGTACCTTTTCCAGCTGATTCGAAGCATACATAGCATCCTTTGCCATCTCCAGAGCTTTATCATCAATATCGCTGGCATGAATTTTTACTTTATTAAGTGCCTTAAGATCATCTGATATAAGGGCCAAGGTATAGGGCTCTTCACCATGGGAACAACCAACACTCCAGATATTGATTTTATCAAATCTTTTCAAGATATCCGGCAGTGCTTTTTTTTGCAAGTAATCATATATTTTTGAGTCGCGGTAAAACACCGAAGTGTTAATTGTTAAGTAGTTATAAAACTTATGCAAAACAACCTTATCGTTCTTAAGTGCTTTGAAAAAATCAGGCAGCCCTGCATAACCCTCACGAGTAATCAGCTGTTCAATCCTTCTTTCCATTTGCTTATCCTTATAGCATTCTAAATCAAGGCCGGTAAACTGATAAAACTCTTTTTTGAAACAAGAAAAATCCCAGGTTTCTTTCAAAAGCCTTATCCCCCTCCCATATCGAGTTCAATAGTAATGGTCTTATCTATCAGGCCATAACACGAATTCTTCGATCTATTTCTGAAGCCATTTTAGCAAGAGGAACTTCAATCACATCCTGATCACTTTTAATTAATGCTCCTGGCATGCTAGGGATTAAAGAGGTCGATGGGGACTGAGCTATCAACACAGTATCAGTTTTTTTTTCTTTCAACAAACGGGCACCTGCCGCGCCATCTTTCCCCATTCCAGTCATAATCACTGTCATTATCCTTTGCTCACATCCAGCAAGCGATTCGAGCATAACATCTACAGAAGGCCTTACATAATTAACCTTGGGTCCGGTATCCAGGTGAACCAGGTTATTTTTCACAACTAAATGGAAACCTCCAGGCGCTACCAGGGCCTGTCCTGCCAGCAAAGGATCACCTTCTTTAGCTTCTTTAACCTGAAGTGCTGAAAGCATATTTAAACGCTGTGAAAAAGAAAGTGTAAAACCAGGAGGCATATGCTGTGAAAGAAGTACTGAAGCCGGCAGGTCAACTGGTAAAACTTTAAAAACAGCTTCGAGTGCTTTAGGGCCACCCGTTGAAGAACCGATCGCCAGGATCACCCGGGCTGCTTTATGTTGGAAAATACCAGGACCAGCCGGTTTATCTGTTTTTACTGGTGAAACTAGATGTTCTGGAGGAACTAAACCAACTTTTGCTGTAGATGCAGCAATAATTTTTTGGGGCAAAACACTTCTCAGTTCGTCCAATGATTCTTCAGAAGAGGCATCCGGTTTTGCTATAAAATCAACTGCTCCAGCATCAAGGGCTTTAAGGGTGCTGTCACTGCCGGCACTGGTATGGCTGCTTATCATAATTACTGGAAGAGATACTTCGCTCATAATTTTCTTAAGTGCTTCCAAGCCGCCCATACGCGGCATCTCAAGATCCATAGTAATTACATCAGGTTTCTGTGACTTGATTTTATCAAGTGCATCCAGGCCATCTCTTGCAGTTGCCAGTAATTCCAATTGATGATGATCCCGAATAATATCACCAATTATCCGGCGCATTAACGCTGAATCTTCAACAACTAGCACCTTTACCTTCTTCAACTCTTCATTGCTCCTTTACCAGCTGTAGTGATTGATATTTCTCCATTATTGACAAACAGGCGCATTGTTCTGCCGCAGCTTCCACCAACTTCCTCACTGATAATCTTAATTTTCTCCTTTTGCAGAGCTAATTTGACAGCTTTAACATTCTTTTCGCCAACATTTCCAGTGTCTGTTTTAAAGTTGAAAAGACTTGCGCCTCCGGCAATCGTAGCAGTAAGGTTTTGTTTTTTGGCTCCCAAAGCCATCATCTGCTCAACCAGGTGAGGTATAGCTGTATCAGCAAACTTGGCCAGGTTTACATTAGTAACATTTGGTTTGATAAAATTAGAGCTGTCGTTCAGGAGGACATGAGCCAAACCGCCAACATTGCTTTTAGGATCATAAAGTGCAATACCGACACAGGAACCGAGACCATAAGTTGCAAGTATACCATCATGCTTTTTTACAGCCAGATCAGCAATTTTCACATGAACTGTTTCCATCGACAACCTCCCGGATGCTATGACAAACAAACTATATCATAAAACCACCAACTTATGTATAGTTTAAGCTGCTCAACCACCGATCTTGGCAAGCGCTTCAGCAATACGATCCGGTTGAAATGGCTTAACAACAAAGTCTTTTGCTCCGGCATTTAGTGCTTCTATTACCAGGCTTTTTTGTCCCATGGCACTTACAACAATAACCGTGGCATCAGGGTCAAAACTTATAATTTCTTTGATTGCCGTAATACCATCCATGTTTGGCATGGTAATATCCATTGTTACCAGGGATGGCTTTAACTGTTTATAAAGCTCAACCCCTTTTGCTCCATCTTCCCCTTCACCAACAACTTCATATCCATTTTTCTCGAGCATGTTCTTCAGGGTCATCCTCATAAATGCGGTATCATCAACTACTAAGACTGTTTTGCTCAATTTTGTCCCTCCCTTCAGTTAAAAGGCCGGCAACATCAACTATTAGGGTCACACTACCGTCACCAAGAACTGTTGCTCCGGCAATGCCTCTTAATCCTTTCAGGTAGCTGCCTAATGATTTAATCATTATTTCTTGTTGACCTACGAAATCATCAACAACGAACCCGGCTTTTCTATTTGCTGCTTCAACAATTACTAATGGACAATCTCCTTCCGGCATCTCACCATAGCCAAAACCTAAAAGGCTGCTCAAAGTATAAAGGGCAATAACCTCACCCCGCAAATTAACAACGGGGTTTTTGCGAATAGATTTTAATTGTTCACTGCTCAGATACACGTTTTCTTTTATAACCTCGACAGGAATAGCATACAATTGCCCTGCCGATTTAACCAGCAAAGTCTTGATAATCGCCAACGTCAGAGGCAGGCGCAGGACAAAACGAGTCATTACGCCAACCTCGCTGTAAACTTCAACATTACCATGTAAAGCTTCGATGCTGTTTCTTACCGCATCCATGCCAACACCACGACCTGAAACATCTGTTATTTCAGCCGAAGTACTGAACCCACTAAAGAAAATCAAGCTGACTTTATCTTCATCACTTAACTGCTTAAGCTCAGCTTCACTGATAACTCCTTTTTCTATAGCTATTTGACCAATTCGCTCGGGATTTATACCGGCTCCATCATCCTCTACCGTTATAACCACCTGGTTTCCTTCGTGGCAGGCCTGCAGGTATATTGATCCTTCAGGATTTTTGCCCTTTTCCTCACGTTTGTCAGGAGATTCTATACCGTGATCAAATGAATTGCGCAAGAGGTGAACCAGGGGATCGGACAATTTATTAATAATAGAACGGTCCAGTTCGGTCTCTTCGCCACTTACATAAAGCTCAACTTGCTTTCCTTTGCTGCGGCATAAATCACGAACCATTCTCGGAAAACGATCAAACACCTGCTTTATAGGCACCATCCTGAGTTCCATGGCCGTATCCTGCAGATCAGTTATCGAACGTTTAAGCTGATCAATGGTGCTGTCTAAATCTTCATTAAAACCACGCCCGATTTCAGTGATCCTGGTTCTGGCTACAACCATTTCTCCTACCAGGTTTACAAGGTCATCAAGCTTTTGCGTTTCTACCCTCACCATTTTATCAACAGCTTTGGCAACCTGACTTTGCTCCGTGGAAGTTGAGGGTGAATCAGAAGTTTTTTTAGTTTCAGGCTTAAGGGATTTTTGACCTTCGGATTCTGCCCTGTCTTCTAAAGTTGCTGCCGCTATTTCTTTGTCCTCTTCTATTCTTTCTTCATCGGCAGCCCCTTCTTCACTTTGCCATGGTGCAACTTCGACGTTTTCAATATCACTGATCAGTGATATTTTTTCTTTTATAAAGTCATAGTTATCATCGTGCAGAACAAACAGGACTTTAAATGAATGCTCAAACTTTTCCTCCTCAAGATCCTGCTGTTTCGGTTCGCTTAAGATAACCTCACCAAATTCTTCAAACACTTTAAAAACCATATAGACACGAACAGCCTTCATTACAGTATCGTGTCTTAGAGAAACGGTTACCAGGCAGGGCAAGTACCCTTTTTCATCTGCCTGCCTTAGTATTTCCTGATCCATAACACCCAGTTCAAAATTGCTGCCTTCTCCCGTGGCACTTCTTTCCACAGCTTCTTCTTTTAAAGGTTCGCCATCTTTATATTGCGTCATTTTGTCAAGCAATTTATCCCACTGTTCTCTTTCTTCGGGCGTCGATTCTTCGGGGTTTTCCAGCGATAACTGCAGCAAGTCGACTGCTTCAAAAAGTAAATCTAAAATTTCGGGGCCGGGTTCACGTTCTCCGGTTTTGAAATCCTCCATGAAATTTTCCAGCCCGTGGGCAATGTTTGTAACATGCTGATATCCCATTGTACCGGCCATTCCTTTGAGGCTGTGCATTACCCTGAAAGATTCCTGAAGTTCATGCAAGTCTTTGGGGTTTTTCTCCAGGCTCAAAAGGCATTGATTTAAAACCTGCATATATTCTTCAGCTTCTGCCCGAAACAATTCAGCGTATTGTGACGTATCCATAAAACCGCCTCCCTAACAACTGGTTAAGATATACCGTAGCTGTCCATTACTTCTTCAAGCTGGATTTCAGTTATCCGCACTCCAAGTTGATCATTTATCATTACAACTTCTCCCTTGGCCAGCAAACGATCATTGGCGAGTATTTCCACCGGATCATTGGCACTGCAGTTAAGATCAACAACTCCCCCGGTATTAAGTGAAAACAGCTCCCCAAGTGGCAACCTGGTATTACCAAGGACAACTATTATATCCATTGGTATATCTTTAACCATTTCAAGCTTTTGCAGGTCCGCAGTAGGCGGCAAATTATAAGGGCCTGTCGTTTTTTCAGCTTGTATTTGCTCTGCTGCCGGCTGCTGCGCTTCAGTATCTGCAGTTACCTCCCCGACAATAGAGGGAGCACTATTATCTTTATCGGCAACTTCTTCAATTATTTCAGTAGGAGCCTCCGCTGCACCACCCGAAAGCAAAAAACTGGACATATCTTTAGCAAACTTAATTGGAATAACCTGTAACATTACACTGTCAATAACATCTTCAATTTTAATAGTAAACTCAACATGGACAACATCTTCATCAGGCTCTAAACCCTCAAGCAGTGTAACATCTTCCGCCAGGTCTATCAGGGTCATTTTTGGCGGTGAAATCTCAATTGATCGCTGGAACAACTCCGACATTGAGG
>JBNJHL010000132.1:2750-6678 GCA_051748445.1 Bacillota bacterium | reverse complement strand
TAAACCTCAAGTTCTTCAACAATAATAGTAATTTCTTGAATTAATTCCTGGTCCTCTTCCGCCACTACCGTGATGATCAGTTCATCACCTTCCTCATAGCCGCTTAAAACAGTATCCCAGCGATCGTACTCATCATTAAAGCTGATTTTTTCTCCACCGGCTGTTACTTCAGCATCATTCACATCATCCTTTAAGTATACCCTGACATAGGTCAGCTGAAAGATATCAATAAAAGCCTCTGTTTTCTCCAGATCAATTAAGTCTGGCTCTTCTCGGGTAAAAAAAACTGTCGGGCCGTCCTGCAACAAATAGAAAGTGCCTGCTGCCAAAACTACCAGGACTATGATAGCTACTGCCACGATGCTTCTCTTTCTACCCTGTTTTTTTTCGGCCCTGGCTTTTTCAAGCCTGCTCATTTCAGGGAATATCCCTCCATAACATACATAATATAGGCAATCATAACAAAGGTATGTCATTATACCAAAATATTTCCAATCCTGTCAACTACAAAAATGCTTAAAAACTGATTTTTCAATTTGCTGGGAGTGAGGGAAGAATTAATTTGGCCCAACTTTAGTAAGCAGCAAAGATTTATTACTTCTTATACGGGCCTCAAAAAGGTCATCGCCGGTAAATTCCTGACAAACCAGAAAAGAAGGACAAAAACAAAGTATGACCAGATCCAGAAAGGCGCAATGCGGATATCGGCAGGAGTAAAATACCGGTCAAAAGCAAGACGGAAAAGGATGAAAAGAGCGTAGAAAATCAGGGGCAGAGTCAGCACGGCCAGCAAATTGCTTTGCAAGGCAGGTATAATCTGGCCATCTAAAAGCAGGCCTATGGCCCTGGTGCCCCCACAGGCCGGACATAACAGACCAGTTGCCTGAGTAAATAAACAGTCATGGGGACGAACCAGCTCACGCAGTTCACTGTTCACTACGTACATATAAACAAGGATAAGAACCGCTATAGTTAATAAAAGCAGGCCGCGCTCAAACCACGGCCTTGCTTGCGATCTTGTCATTTAGTTTCAATCCCTCTAATAAATCATTTCCTGCTGAATTACTTCAAAAAGCTCAGTGAGAAAGAACTGACCAATGATGGCAAAAACTATACCAAGCACTAACGCAGCAATACCAAGGATTATCCCGGCCAGGGCATATTTCTGATGCTGCTGGTTGGCCAGTACCCCGCAGACCAGGGCGACCAGCCCCAAGACCACTGAGAGGTAAGGGCAGCAGAAAAATAGGAGCACCCCCAGAATTCCGCAGACCAGGGCAACTATACCCAAAGTATTATTTGGTTGTTGTACTGCTACCGGCCTTGTGTTATCCATAATAAAATCCTCCTTTGCAATCAATAGTTGTTACTTACACTCTAATATTCGCTGCAAATACAGCTATCCCTTCAAAGGTAAGAGTTAGCCATTATCGTTGTCATCATCGTCATCATCATTGTCCTCATCTGTAAAGTCTTCCCACCACTGCGGCGGGTCTTCATCCTCACTGCCACCCTGGCCGTTTTCACCTTCTCCTGGCTGATCACCATTATCGGGGGGATCGCCATCGCCATTTTCATTTTCATCTTCATTTTCATCTTCGGCAGGAGGTTGTTCTCCTCCATCACCGTTTTGTTCAGGTTCGCTTTCTTCGTTTTCCGGTTCTTCCCTTTCACCATTTTCCGAATCCTCATCATTTTCGTCTTCATCATTTCGTTCAAAATCTTCATGGTAATCGCAGCTACGGCGTGGCAGATACTTTTCCATAAAGTAGTCGTAGCGGACTGTGCCTTCAGCCCGGCAGCCTTCAATCGGAAGCAGACCTGACTTGGTGCAAACCTCTACCCTGACAATTCCGTCAGGACGGTCAAAGCTCCTAATCTCTAAATCCTGGAAAGCTTCAAGGAATACTTCACGCATAAAAGCAGTGGAATAGCGCCAGCCTTGTTGAATACTGCCTAATTTGGGCTCATCATAGCCCATCCAGAATGATGCAACCAGGTTCGGGGTGTAGGCAACCAGGTAAACATCTTTCCAGTTTTCAGTGGTCCCGGTTTTAGCTGCCACGGGACGGTCAATCTGCAGGGCTCGACCCAGGTACTTGGTTACGAAATCCTGCAGAATATCATTTACCAGGAAAGCTGCCTGGGGACTGATTACCTGCCTGGGATTCAGGGTCTGTTCATAGACAATCGCTCCATGTCTGTCTTCAATCCTTTCCACGGTGTGAAGATCAACCCGTATCCCTTCATTGGCCAACACACTGTAAGCCTGAGCCATATCAACAGCAGTAACCCCGTAAGTGAATCCACCCAGGGTTAAAGCCAGGTTGTCTATTTCTGCTGCCCCGATGGTTGATATTCCCATCCGTTCAGCGTAGCTAACCCCAACCCGGGTTCCAAGATCCTGAAAAGCACGCACTGCCGGCACATTATAGGAGTAATAAAGCGCTTCGCGGGCGGCAATCATGCCCCGAAAACGGTTGTCGAAATTAACAGGCTTCCATCCCTGGGGTCCCTTAAAGGGGGCATCCTTCAGGGTTGAGCTGGCCCCGGCCAGGGTTCCTTCCTCAAAAGACGGTGCATAAGTGATGATCGGCTTAATGGCCGAACCTGGCTGCCGCAAGGTACTAAACCTGAGAACTTCATCCTTTTCTTTCTGGTAATCTCGGCCACCCCCCAGGGCTCTAATCCGTCCGGTAGTGGGATCTGCCAAAACAATGGCCGCCTGAGGCTGTGCAATGCCATCCTCCTCGTCAAATAACTCTTCAAGCTCCGAGCGGGTCAAATCACGACCAGGGGGCAAATCGGCTATAACTTCCCTGGCCCTCGACATATCTACATAAATTGTGGTTGGGTAAAGATCGCTTCTTGCCAGGACTTCTTCAACATGAACCTGCATATGCGGATCAAGAGTAGTATATATACGCAGGCCCCCTGTATAGATAGCACGATAAGCTTCTTCCTTTGAGCCGATTGAAGGAACTTCACTTAGAATTCGAATTAATTCATCGTGAATGACATAATCGACAAAATGAGGATAGGGGTATCCAGGATCTTTCGGCTCGGAAAACTGGTGCTCCTGTCGCAGTGCCATTTCATGCTGCTGCTCTGTAAGAAAACCAAGACGTTTCATGGTGGAAAGTACAAGCTTCATTCTTTCCTTGGCCCGAACTTCATCATCAATGGGATTATAATTATTTGGTGAATGGACCGTTCCGGCCAGCATCGCTGCTTCTGAAGCAGTTAAAGCACTCACACTTTTCCCAAAATAGGTTTGTGAAGCCGCTTCAATACCATAAGCACCGTTGCCAAAATATATTCGGTTCAAATAGAATTCTAGTATTTCCTCTTTACCATAATTACGCTCCAGCTGCAGGGCCAGCCAGATTTCCTGGATTTTTCGCCTGTACGTGGTTTCTGTAGTCAGGAAGGCATTTTGGGCAAGCTGCTGAGTAATGGTACTGCCTCCCTGGACAATCGCACCGGCCTCGAAATTTGCGTAGGCAGCACGGATACTGCCGGTTATGTCAAATCCAAAGTGCTCGTAAAACCTTTCAACTTCAATGGCAATAAAAGCCTGACGGACATGAACAGGAATATCCTCCAGGCCTACGACAATCCGATTCTGTTCTTCGTGCAGAGCAGTAATTTCATTGCCCTGGCGATCATAAATATATGAAGTTTCAACAGTTGCCAGTCGGGCCAGATCAAAGGGCGGAGCCTCATTGATATAATTAACGACAACCGCTGAGGCAGCACCGCTGCCAACCAGGAACAGAGTAAATAAAAAAGCGAATAAAGTTTTAATTATAGTTTTGACTCTTCCCGGTTTTCTCTTTATATCCGGCGCGGGCTGTGCTTTTTTGTTATCTAGAGGTGCTTTTTTTTCTGCCACCCGCTTTTAGCCTCCCTTGTAAATGTATAATTT
>JBNJHL010000132.1:0-2740 GCA_051748445.1 Bacillota bacterium | reverse complement strand
GCAGCATTTTAAACTACTATAACAAGTTATGCAAAACGAGGTTTATAATTAATTATACCATATGTAATAGATGCATCTAATTTTGTAAAGAGGATTTAATATAACTTAACAATGTAGAGTTGCCACCGCACGGGCACGGCCTTTTCTAATTATATTCTGCAACTTTTCATTGAGGTAAGCCTGGGGGACCTGATTAGAACCCCTGCTTAAAATGTTGGCATTATCACTTATCTGTGCAAGAATATTTTCCCCTGTCCGGGGCAGATTAAAGATGCACCTGAATTGAGATTAGCTGAAGAATTGTAGCAATTATTTTTTAGGTGCAAAATGTCTTTTCAGTTTCTTTCTGTTTCATTTGTATCGTAAAACGGGTTGGTTAATTCCTTTCCACAGTTACAGCATTCAACAAATACCTTATTACGTTCAGGACAGGAACTGTAAAACTTTTTACCGCAATGCGGACACTTCCACTCAAACAATAATACCAGTCCTTTGAAGTAATATTAAGTGTAGTATGTCACATCATGCTGGCTGGGGAATAGCTATCCTGAGGCAGATATTAAACTATACCCAATAAATAATTATTCAACATAAATCTAGTAATTCCTGCCTTTCCGGACCAACCTAATAATGTAAAAAACGAATAAAATACTATTTTCCCTTCAACACCGGCTCAATTTTACTCTTTAACGGTTCAGGAACATTTTTTATTTTAAAGTGATCTACCTTTCTGATCATGCTGCTGCCAACTTTAACAATCATGGCCAGCTCCTGGGCAGTCAAGCCCTGTTTCTTTCTTAAATCTTTAACCGTTTTGTTGCCAAACCTGTTAAAAAACATACTCGCCTCCGGATTTTCTATTAAAAAAGTAACTGCGCAGCTTATACCACCGTGGCACTATATGACGGAGTAGATATCTAAAGAAAACTACTAAACGATGCCAGAAAACCGATTGCCATAAAGTAGCCGACGATAGCAAGGGCAACTAAAGCAAGCACCTTCTCAAATTTTTCTATTTTGCCCTGTCTCTCAAGGCAAGCCGGACAGAGCGGGACCTTTTCAAAGTAAATGAGGGGAAAGTGCGCGGCAGAATAACCGCGCCTGACCCCGTGGTATTTAAGATCTCCTGCAGATACTTTTTTTGAACACTTATCACAAATCACTTCATTATTATCCATATTTAGCACTCCATGTTAAAGAAATTCATTTTGCGTTTCCGCAACATCCTGTGGATCAAATGAACGGTTTGCCAGCGGTTCACCGGCTAATACATCCTGTAATTCCTCAAAAGTAGGGCGGAGCTTGTTATAAAAGATGCCCAGTGGAATCTGATCGCCCCACTGCCTGGCAAGATCCATAGCCGCAGACCAGTCGGTAGGGTCACTGATTTCAGGGAAGTACACCCGGTTCTTATACCAACCGTAAGTATTAAGTTTATTAAAGGAAACACAGGGCTGCAATATATCAACCAGAGCATATCCTTTAAAATTAATTGCTGCTTTCATGGTTTCTTTCAAGTGTTCCCTTTCACCGCTAAAACAGCGGGCAACAAAGCCGGCACCGAGCACAAGCGCTAAAGCCAGGGGATTAAGTGCAGGATTAATAACACCGTTAACCTGAACCCCGGTTACCATCCCCGGTTCACTGGTCGGACTGGCCTGGCCCTTGGTTAATCCGTAAACCTGGTTATCGTGAATGAAGTGAGCCAGGTCCGGATTGCGGCGAACATTGTGGATAAAGTGGTTCCCACCTTCGCCATAACTGTCACCGTCCCCGGTGGAAATAATCACCTTCAGGTTCTTGTTGGCTACCCTTGCCCCAAGAGCAGGCGGAAGAGCCCTGCCGTGCAGTCCATTGAACCCGTTGGCCCTGATATAGTGAGGCATTTTGGCTGCCTGGCCAATACCGGAACAAATCAAAACTTCTTCAGGTGGCAAATCAAGCTCGGCCAGGGCAGCAGCCAGCGCTTCCCTGATCGGAAAATTACCGCAGCCGGGACACCAGGCCGTTTCACCAAGTAAAAAATGATCAGCTTTCATGATATTTCTCCACCTCCTTGATTAATTCATCTGGCATAAAGGGCCTGCCGTCATTTTTATTGATCTTCCGATCAACAGCCAGCCCTGTTTCCCGGTGGATCAGCGCAGCGAACTGGCCGGTGGCATTATTCTCCACACAACAGCTCAGGCGCACTTCGGGCAGCAGGCTGCGCAGTCTTTTTTGCGGCAGGGGCCAGATATCGCTGAAATGAAGCATGGCAATTTTTAAGCCTGAGGCAGACAAGGCATCAATCGTTTCCCTCAACACGCCGTAAGTAGATCCCCAGCCTATAAGCAGGGTTTCCGGGCGGGGATCCCCGTAAAGATCCGGTTCGTCCATTTCCTCTGCCAGGGCTTTAAACTTGCGCATCCTTTTGGCAGACATCTGGTTGCGTTCTTCAGCGCTTTCAATAATGTTTCCATTCTGATCATGTTCGTCGCTGTCCACCAGCACTGTTTCTCCTGGAAACTGGCCCGGTATAGCGCGGGGTGATATTCCGCTTTCAGTCAGGCGATACCTCTGGTATGGTTTCTCATACCCGCCTTCTTCAACCAGGTGCCGATTATAACTAAGCCTGCTAAAATCAAAAGGCTCAACCGAGCGATGGGTATCGGCGAAATTCTGGTCGGATAGAAAAACAACCGGGATCTGGTAACGGTCAGCCAGCTCGAAGGCTTTATTTAACCGGTAAAAAGCATCT
>JBNJHL010000131.1:0-6741 GCA_051748445.1 Bacillota bacterium | reverse complement strand
ATTCTTCGTTAAAACCACTTCCGGAAAAGATAGCAATACTGCTGTTTTGTTTTTTAAGAAATGCTATCCGCTCTAATAAACGATCTGCAGTGGGAGGAACAATATCATGGCACTGCTTATAGTTAAGGTCAAGGTAGCGGTAGGTATCAATACCAAGCCGGTGGTAGGGCAGTATTTCCAGGCCATTTATATTGTTTAACCCTTTGCAAAACTGCAGAGTAGCAAGCAGGTTTTCATCACTGTCATTAAAACCCGGGATAAGGGGCACCCTGACGTTGATAACTGGTGCGTTATCACTGCGATCAATCCTAACCAGGTTATCGAGGATCATTTGGTTGTCCTGGCCGGTCCACTTTTTATGGACAGCGCTATCCATGTGTTTTATATCAGCATAGAGGGTGTCTAACCAGGGCAGCAGTTTTTCGATATTTTTAAAATTACTGTATAAACAGCTTTCAATTGTAGTATTAATTCCGAGCTTTTTGGACTCCCGGAGCAGGGCCGCTGCAAAGTTGGCCTGACTGACTGGTTCTCCACCGCTCAGGGTAATCCCGCCACCGGAATGGTAAAAAAATATTTCATCTTTTTTAACCTCATCCATTACAGCAGCAACAGTCATAGTTCTTCCGTATGGCTTTACCGCATCAGAAGGACATACATCTGCACACCTAAAGCATTTACAACACATAGTTTTGTTGGTAACAGCCACATTTTCAACCTGGTCAAGTCTGATGGCGTTATTCGGACATATATCAATACACCGGCCGCAGGCAGAACATAATTCTACAGCAAAGCCTTTCTCAAAATCAAACTGCTTCGATTCAGGAGTTGAACACCAGGAACAATTTAAAGGACAGCCTTTAAAAAAAACCACTGTCCTTAGCCCTCTGCCGTCATGAATTGATGCGCGTTCAATTCTTAAAATATTTCCTGTCAGGTTTAGGTTTATTTCAGTCATATAATCCTATCCTACCGAAATGCCCTGCTGCAAGGTCCGACCGATAATTTCATCCTGAACATCTTTACCCAGTTCAGTGAAATAAGCGGTGTACCCGGCAACACGGACCAGCAGGCCTTTGTATTGATCTGGATTTTCCTGGGCCTTGATCAGGGTTTCCTGGTCAATGACATTAAACTGGACATGGTATATTCCCAGTGAGCAAAGGCTTTTTAATAAGGCCATCATCTGGGTAATACCGTTTTGAGTTTCCATCATGGCCGGCTCGACCTTCATATTGAGAAGAGTCCCCTGAACAAAACGTCCGTGTGGTATATGGGCTACCGAATTGAGCACTGCGGCAGGGCCGTTCAAATCGGTTCCACCACTGGGACTGACCCCGTCAGCAAGCGGCTGCCAGGCCCTGCGTCCCGATGGCAGTGCCCCCACTTCCAGGCCAAATGGTGTGTTGCCCGAAACAGGCAAAATCCCGGGGGTCATTTGTCCAAATTTACTGCTGTATTTTTCAATCTCGTCAGCAATAAAAGTAAATATTTCTCCGGCTATTTTATCGGCCGCCGGCTCATTATTACCATACTTGGGAGCTTCCAGGCATAGTTTTTCAAGGTCCTCATAGCCTGCAAAGTTATCTTGTAGCGCTTTTAAAAGCTTTTCCATGGAAACCTGGCCGGTATCGTAAACAAGGTGCTTGACTGCGGTAATACTATTTACCAGGTCTGCTACCCCGATCAGGATAATACCGTTACCAACATTGTATTTGGCTCCCCCGTGAGCATAATCAAGGGCATTATCTATGCATTCTTTAAAAGTTAAAGAGAGAGCTGGACAGGGCCTGTTCATCCCAATTTCATCAATAACATGGCTCCCAGCTACAACTGCGCTTGTTGCATGAGATATTTGTTTTTTTACGGCAGCAAGAAAATCCTCATATCGCTCAAAATCTTTTGCATTCCCGGTCCTGGCACCAACAGAACTTTCATACTTTCTGCTGTAGCCGTCAGTCAGGGCAAACTCCACCATGTGACCGAGATTAATATCTGCCAGGGCAGTATACTGCCGCATCCGTCCTTCAAGGTTGGTTTCAACACAACCGCAGGGATTCCAATCATAAGCTTCCTTCAAGGGAACGCCTTTATTCATCAACATCGTCATACCCACGTCATCGTTATGAAAGGCCGGAAAACCGGTTCCCAGACTGATTAGCTCCACAATCTTTCTCAGGAAAGCATTGGGATTTTTGGCTAAGCTGTAACGGACAGAGAGGGAGGGCTGATAAAGCTTAACATCCATCGTAGCCTGTAATATCATGTAGGAAAGGTCGTTTACGGCATCCTTGCCGGTCTCATCGATTCCTCCGACACAGACATTTTGAAACATGGGGTAACCTGCTGCAAATTCCGCTGTGCCCGCATCCTGGAAAAGACAGGGTTCACTAAATTTTACCCAGAGGCAATCTAAAAGCTCCTGGGCCTGATCGGGAGTAATCCTGCCGGCATCAAGATCAGCCTTGTAGTAAGGCCATAAATATTGATCCATCCGTCCGGGATTGTAGCTGGCAGCATTCTGTTCCATAAAAATAGCTATCTGGTAGAGGTATAAAGACTGCAGGGCTTCATGGAAAGTCCGGGCCGGGTATGCAGGAACGCGCCTGCAGCTTTCGGCAATTAAGGCAAGTTCATTTTTCCGCTGCCCATCCGCTTCAGCGGCAGCCAAACGCTCTGCTTCTTCAGCATATCTTTCAGCCAGCCTGATCATTCCCCGTGCTGCAGTTAACATAGCCTGGAGATAGATATCTTTTTCGTAATCACCAGGCCTTGTTATATCCAGTTCAGATCGCCTGGCTTCTACTTTTTCCATGATCCCGGATAAACCTTCCCTGATCAGCCATTCATAACCGGCCGTAGTTTCACCCCAACCCCGGACAGCTTTACGATCTATATAAACAACACCGGCATCACGTAAGAGCCTGGTCTCATCAGGAATCTGGGCCAGCCATTCCTCGTAGTTGGAACGGCCCTGCCAGTACGGTTTAATTTCATCTAGAAAAGCTGTTCTATCTTCCGGTGTCAGGTAGAAAGGATCATAGGGCCGACTACTAATTGAATCAAGTTCTTTGTCAAGAACGGACCAGCAGGAATCAGCGCAAAGAATGCCCGCCCTGATTTTACTGCCCGAGCAGCCAACAATTAGCTCATCATCCCATATTTTAACAGTTTTTTCTGCACACTGCCTGTAGAAAGCTTTTGCTTTGCGCAAAACCAGGGGATTTCCTTCAGCTTCCTGAAAACCCTTGGTCAGTAACCTGGCATTTTCCAGGTCCATTTCCGGATGTGTTTCAAGCACTCTTTTTTTCAAGCGGTTAATCCTGAACAGGTAAACCGGTTCTGTTTTATTATAATCCTTGTGATGAGCTGGTTCAGGCATTATAAAACCTCCGTTTAAACAAGTTTCTCATTGAATTATAACATACACAGTATTAGCTACAAAAATTTAGTGGTTTAAAAAGAGACAATGTTACTGCTGAGCCTATATTTCCATGACTCTGCAGTGCCTAATTAAGAAACTGAAGCGAACATAAAGTGCAGGCATGGAAATGTCATTAAAGCTAAGCCGTTGCAGTTCCAGTCTAAACGATCAGCGAGTGCAGTTTTCTTAAATAGCTAGCCGTAACTGATAATGGCTGACTATATTAGCAGAGTAAGATGTTATTAGCTTACTGTAGTGCTTGCTCATGCTAATATTTTAATACACCGTCAATTATACTGCTTCAAAAGCATTCTGTCTATGATATAATATCATTTGAGGTGTTAATCAAAATTGAGCAAAAAGGGTCTTATTTTTAACATCCAGAGGTTTTCTTTACACGACGGACCGGGAATTAGAACTACAATATTCTTTAAGGGATGTCCGTTAAGCTGTTCGTGGTGCCAGAATCCTGAAGGATTAAGCAGTCATAAAGAGCTCTTTCAATACAGCGCTAAATGTATCGGCTGCAATTCCTGTTTGGAAAATTGCCCAGCAGGGGCAATATCTTTTAATGGTCAGGAACCCTTTATTGACCGCGGCATTTGCAGTCTCTGTATGATCTGCGCAGACAATTGTCCGACCGGTGCCCTTGAGGTTGTTGGTAAAGAAATGACTATAAATGAAATTAGCGGTGAAATCCTTAAAGACACGGTGATATTCGAAGAATCAGGTGGCGGTATTACTTTGTCAGGTGGAGAACCGCTTTTGCAATTGGAATTTGCAGCCGAACTATTAAAAACGATGAAAGCACATGATATTAATACGGCAGTTGAAACCAGCGGATATATTTCCAAAAAAGCATTAAAACATGTAATGCCATGGACTGATCTTTTTTTATACGATTTGAAACTAGTTGAACCGGAATTATGCGAAAATTATACGGGTGGGTCAAGCAAACTTGTAATTGACAACCTTAAATTTTTATCTAACAATGGCAACCAGGTGATTGTTAGGATGCCCCTGATTCCGGGTGTTAATGACCACTATAATCACCTGCAGCTTATTGCTGATACCTTAAAAGAAAACAGCATAAATGAAATTGAATTAATCCCGTATCACAATCTTGGTACGGATAAGTACAAGGGGCTTAGTCTTGACTATAATTTACAGGAAATTAGCCCCCCGTCAAAGAAAAAGATAGCCGCGGTAAGAAAAACTTTTCTAAGTAAAGGAATCTTAACTAAAAGCGAGGTTTAAGCTATGGCAACAACATTACGGGGCATGAATGAAAGGGTTAAAATGTTGCGCCTGCAAAGTGAAACTGCTACACCGACGATATCGATTGAAAGGGCTCTACTGGTCACAGAAACATACCGCGAATATGAAGGAAATGCATCCGTTCCGATGCTGCGGGCCCTTGCTTTTAAAAATTTAATGGAGAAAAAAACTATCTGCATAAATGAAGGAGAACTTATAGTTGGAGAGAGAGGGCCACAACCCCAATCAGCTCCGACCTATCCTGAGTTATGCTGTCACAGTGTTGATGATCTCGAGGTAATCAACAGTCGGGAAAAAATATCTTTCGCTGTAGATGAAGAAGTAAAGCAAATTCAAGAAAAAGAAATTATTCCTTACTGGAAAAAACGATCCATCCGCCATAAGATCTTTGAGCAAATGACCGAACAGTGGCATGAATGTTACCAGGCAGGAATTTTCACTGAATTCATGGAACAGCGTGCCCCCGGTCACACAGTGGCCGGTGATAAAATATATAAGCAGGGCATGCTGGACTTGAAAGAAGAAATCGGCAGGGAACTTGAAGCCCTCGATTATGAAAATGATCCCGAAGCAAGTAATAAAAGTGAACAGCTAAAAGCTATGGCGGTTTGTGCGGATGCATTAATAACTTTTGCCCGCCGTCATGCCAAAAAAGCCCGTGAACTTGCCACAAGCACAGATAATTATCAACGCAAACAAGAACTAAATCATATTGCTTCTATCTGCGAAAGAGTTCCTGCTCATGCACCGCAAACCATGTGGGAAGCGCTGCAATACTACTGGTTTGTCCACCTGGGAGTGATAACCGAGCTTAACACCTGGGATGCGTTCTGCCCGGGCAGGCTTGATCAGCACCTGGAACCATATTACAGCTGTGAACTTGAGCAGGGCACTCTGACCAGGGAGCAAGCAAAAGAATTGCTGGAATGTTTCTGGGTAAAATTTAATAACCAGCCCGCACCGCCAAAAGTAGGAATAACCCTTAAAGAAAGCGGCACTTATACCGATTTTTCTAACATTAATCTCGGTGGTGTTAAAGCCAACGGCACCAATGGTGTAAACGATGTGACTTACCTGCTGCTGGAAGTTATTGACGAAATGAGGCTCCTGCAGCCGAGTACAAATATCCAGGTTAGCAAGAAAAACCCTGATTTATTTATAAAGAGGGCGGGCGAAGTTATTAGAGAAGGGTGGGGGCAGCCATCCGTATTCAATGTTGAAGCCGTAATCCAGGAATTGCTGGCCCAGGGCAAATCACTGGTCGATGCCCGCTGTGGTGGAACCAGCGGCTGCGTGGAAACTGGAGCTTTCGGCAAAGAAAGCTATATACTAACAGGCTATTTTAACCTGACCAAGATTTTGGAAATCACCCTTAATCGTGGTGTAGACCCGCAAAGCGGCAAGAAGCTAGGCCCGGATACCGGTGATCCGGCGAAATTCAATACCTTTGAACAGCTGATGAAAGCCTTTCAAACTCAGCTTCAGCATTTTATTAGAATCAAACTGGAAGGCAATGAATCCATTGAAAAAATATATTTCGAACAAATGCCGGCTCCTTTTCTTTCCCTTATTATTGACGACTGCATTAAAAATGGCAAAGATTATAACTGCGGTGGAGCCCGCTATAACACCAATTACGTTCAGGGTGTAGGTATCGGCTCGATCACAGATAGCCTGACTGCTTTAAAATATCATATCTACGATCATAAAACCTTCACCTGGGAGGAACTACTGACCTTACTGTCAGATGATTTCAGCGAACGTGAAGAAGCCAGGCAGCTGATTATAAATAGAACTCCACATTATGGTAACGATGATGATTATGCTGATTCAATCATGCAGGAAATATTTTATATATTTCACAGCCTGGTGAACGGAAAAAATACTTTCCGCGGTGGAACTTACCGCATTAATATGCTGCCTACAACCTCCCATGTTTATTTTGGTTCAGTGATCGGTGCTACTCCTGACGGAAGAAAAGCCGGTTCTCCGCTGTCGGAAGGAATTTCCCCGGTCCAGGGGGTAGACCTGAATGGACC
>JBNJHL010000130.1:0-6757 GCA_051748445.1 Bacillota bacterium | reverse complement strand
CAGTGAAACCCTGAGCAGCAGTAAGGCCAAAATTTTCAACAGTAAAAGGATCCCCAGCACAACTGGATCCTGGTAGGCAATGGCCAGGATGGAAAACAGGGCGGCAATGACCAGTTTGGTCCGGACATCAAGACCCATCCGCGATTACCTCGCCTTCCTGCATCTTTATTTCCCGGCTGCCCAGGGTTTTAACCAGGTCACGGTCATGAGTTATTACCATTATTCCTGTTCCATCTTTTCCAATCTGAAGCAGCCGATTGATCAGGATTTCCCGGTGATATGTGTCAATGCTGCGGGTCGGCTCATCTAAAATCAGGATCGCCGGTTCCAGGGCCAGCACCGCGCAAACAGCAACCAGCTGCTTCTGCCCCTCACTCAGGGTCAGAGGCATTTTGCCGCGCAGCTTCCAAAGACCCAGGCTCTCCAGGTAATAGCGGCAGCGAGCTGCCAGTTCATCCCCGCCCAGGCCCTGCCAGCGCAGGCCAAAAGCTACCTCGTTATAAACGGAGGTATTAAATAGCATCTGGGAAGGATCCTGAAGCACATATCCAAGGCGGGCCCCGATTTCAGGCAGAGAGAAACTGCTGACCGGCTTGCCCTCAAGATAAACAGCCCCTTCCTGTGGCTTCAGCAGGCCAAGCATAAGACGGGCCAGGGTAGACTTGCCGCTTCCATTAAGCCCGGTCAGGACAGCCGATTCACCTTGGTACAATTCAAGGCTGACCTTTTTTACTGCCGGTTCACTGCGTCCGCGATACATATAGCTGACATTTTGCAAATTAATATAAGACACTGTCATATCATTCCCGTTTATAATTCAAAACACCCGATCCGGACCAGGCAAAAGATGATGACTGCGGAGAAAACAGCTATCCTTCAGGACCTCATCATTTAGGCCGCGACGGATAATCCGCCCTTCCTCAAGGACAAACACCTTCTCGTAAACACTTCGTCCCTTACCGGTATGATCAATTATTACCATCGTTTTGCCTTCTTTTTTTAGCTTTTTCAGCACCCCGATTATATTCGAGGCAGACTGCTCGTCCAGCATGGAAAGCGATTCATCAAACACTAAAATTGGCGGATCAAGGGCCAGCACTGTGGCTATAGCTACCAGCTGTTTTTCTCCACCAGATAAGCGGTTCGGATTTTCCTTGCGCAGGTGGCTGATCCCGACCAGCTCCATCACCTGCTCAACTTTTTCGGCGATAAACCCGGGCGGCAGGTTATGGTTTTCCAGGCCAAAGGCAATATCATCTTCTACACTCGGCATTAACAGCTGTATATTGGGATCCTGCAAAATGATTCCGCTTTCAGCGGTCAACCTGTGCAAAGGCGTAACCCGGGTATTAAGGCCATTAATATCCACCCGGCCCGTCATTTCTCCGCCCAGATAATGGGGAATAATTCCGCACAAACAGTAACTAAGGGTGGTTTTACCGCTGCCGTTTAAACCAATTACCCCCAGGGCTTCACCCGGCCTGACCTTAAAAGTAATGTCATTAAGCACCGGCTGACTGCCCTTCCGATAGGCAAATGATAAATTTTCAACTTTCAGGGCATCCATTTAATCCTCCGCCTGCATTTCCAGATCAGCGGGATTGTCCCGGAAACTCTTAACCACGGCATAAAGTTTGTAAGCAAGGATTCCTCCAAAGCCGCCAAAAAAGAGAGAAACAACCATTGAACCAAGCAGGGGCACCAGTGGCAGGCGCATAAAGACCCAGCTCACGATGAAAGATCCCGCAGCATTGGTTACTCCGCCCGCTGTAAAAGAACTGATAAAAGAAGATACATAGCGGGGAAAAAGCAGCATTACCAGCTCCATGACGATTACCGGAGCAATATAAACCAGTAGATTGGCAATACCCCGATTTCCCAGCATATCAAAAGCAATCACCAGCACCGATTGAACTATCCCCACCAGCAGGGCAGTACCACGCTTTTGAACAATACAGCAGGCCAGCACAATCCAGAGCATGTAAAAAATACCGGCAATTGTGCCTATTGGTACTATCGTGCCTACGAATATTTGGCCCAGGGCCCTGACAAACGGCTTAGTAGCTATCCCCCCTGCTGCAAGCAAAGCAATTATTACCAGGTCGGAAGTTGTAAATTTTTGCAAGAATTTGCTAACCATTAATTTTCGCTCCTTCTCCAGGTTATTATCACGCTTTTTCGTGGGTTTGGTACCCATAATAGTTTACCCTTACGATAAATAATATTTTGCAGGTGCTCGCTGACCCGGGCAGTAGATGGAAGACCGAGTTTTTCGCTCAGGAAAGAGGCAGCCCAGTTAAAATCATTTCGGCTGTTCAGGGGAAACCCGAAATCATAAGTGAGTTCCTGCCAGCTTACTCTTTGACCGAGGCCAGCCAGAATCTTTAAAATATCACGGTAGTTCCCGCTGAAAGCAGGCGGCTCAAGGCCGACTTCACTGTAAAGGGGACGACTGCAAAAATCAGTCTGTTTGGTACTATAAGGGCTAATCATAAAAGCGACCCGTTCAGTTGTCTCCAGTATTTTTTTTATACCCCCCACACTGCCAATTTCACCGCCGAAACTATAGGAACAGACCGCAACGTCACATCTACCTGTATATACTTCGAGCCAATTACCGCAGATCGTTGTAATACCTTCCAACCTGCGCTTTTCTGCTTCTGCCTCCAGGACAGCAAGGCATTTCGGACTGGTATCAACCGCTTTAACTTTCATGCCATCCCGGGCAGCCTGCAGGGCAAATGCCCCGGGCCCGCTGCCGATGTCTATTAACGAAACAGCGCCGGCCATTTCGGGCCGCATCAGTTCCCACAAAACAGCCGGGTAATCGCTGCAGGCAATACCGTCAAGATAGCAGCGTATCTGGTCGTCGCTCCACTCTTTACCAGAACTCAATAAAAAACTCCTTCAAGAAAAGATTTCAGCCTGGTTGAAGCTTCCAGCCTGTTTTCACCGGTAACCGTCAGCAGTTCTATTGACGGATGAGAACCAAGGTACTCCAAAAATTGACTATTAGTGTCAGTCACCCCTCTGCCAGCCAGGCTATTTTCAAGAACCCGGGCGTTAGCCGGACTCTTAACCACGCCAAGGACCGGCATCTCGGCAGAGATAACTTCCTTCACTTTTTCTCTAAAAACCTTTGAATCTAGCTCGACACCGCCTAGCTCGTCCATTAAAATAAGCTTCTTATTATTTCTTAGCCCCTTCTCCAGACAATCTAAGCCCGCTTTTTCAAAAACTTCCAGGTTACGCTGCCAGTTATTACCGGAAATACTGTACAAAAAAAGGTTTTCCAGGCCTTCGAGGGTTTCAACATGGCAGTCCAATTCGTAGCCCGGAAAACTGTCAACCGGGCAAAGCCGGAACGCGGCATATTCACTGCCGATAAAAATACGCTGCACAAAAAAACCCCCTGCTTCAGGTAAGTAGGGCCTCAAACATTCTTTAATCATAGTCGACTTACCGACTCCTATTGTTCCCAGCAAAAATAAATTGCTCAAGACTAAAACACCCCATAAAAAAGCTGCTATTCGTTATTCTTGCACAAGAATAACGGTTGCCAAAAAAATTCCTTGAAACTAATTATAATCGAAATAAACCTCAGAAACAAGCAAAAAAAAGGTCATTTCAGGCCCCGACCCTGAACAGTTTACACTCATCCTGTTTCTTTAAACGACTATATTCTATATAATAGTGCTTAAGGAAGGAGCTAACAAAAAATGGCCAATAAAACAACACCACCATCCATCGACCAGTGGCTCAGGGAAGCCAAGGCCGACCCTGCCGCTGCAAAGGTGGGGATGTTTCTCACTCACAATGGCATTGTTCGTCAAACCCCCAAAGCAAAAGTTCGTGAGGGTCTTGATGACGGTAAAGCAGTAAAGGGGCTTGAATTTTATTATGATGCGAAAAAAGTTGAAGCTGTTATAGAAGAAACCTGCAAACTTGAAGGCATCTTTTATGTTAAAGCCTGGCTTAATGAAGGTCAGCTTGAGGTAGGCGATGACATTATGTATGTCCTGATCGGCGGTGACATCAGGCCACATGTTGTAGATGCCCTTCAATTTATGGTTGGAAAAATCAAGACCGAGTGTGTGACTGAAATAGAACAATATTAGAACCCCAGTTCCTCTTATTCTCTAAACCCATTCCATTTTTTTGAGTTGCTTGTTCTTACCAATAGCGACAAGAATATCTTCTTTTTGAATAAGATCTTCTGCCACCGGCGATATGATTGTTTTATTCCCACCATTGCGGCGCAATGCAATTATACTAATACCGTAACGTGCCCGCAGGTTAAGCTCTTTTAAAGATTTGCCCACCATTTCATCGGGAGCACTAACTTCCACCACACTGTAATCATCTGACAGCTCGATCATATCAATAATCGTCGGAGCTATTAAACTTCTGGCAAGTTTCTGTCCCATATCCCGTTCAGGGAATACTACCTGGTTAACTCCAACCTTATCAAGCACTTTACCATGAATTTTAGTTCGAGCTTTTGCCACAATACATTTTGCACCCATTTCAACAAGAAGTATTGCTGCCATTATGCTGGCCTGTATATCATCACCTATAGCTAATACAACCGTATCGAAATCTTTTATGCCCACGGCTTTGAGACATATTTCAGAAGATGCATCAGCTTTAACTACACTGGTTACTTCTTCACTAAACTGTTGCACTATCTCCTCATTTTTATCCATAACCATCACATCGTGACCCAACCTGTAAAGATTCCTGGCCACGCTTGCCCCAAACCTGCCTGCTCCAATAACTAAAAAATTCTTTGTTTTCATAGCTTATTTCCTCCTAATCCCTTAATCTATCGACATTAATTGCTTACTAACCAATCATCAGTTTTTCTTCCGGGTACTTAACAGCATCATCTTTTGGTTTTCTCTCAGCCAATGCTACCAGCAACGTTGCAGGTCCGATTCTTCCGCAAAACATGGTCACAATTAAAGCAATTTTGCTGGGAGTGCTCAGTTCCGGAGTAATTCCAGTGGATAAACCGACTGTGCCAAAAGCAGATATTGTTTCAAAAAGCATGCTTAGAAAACTTTCCCCTTCAAATAAAGTTAAAACAAAAGTAGTTATAAATATCAGGGCACTGGATGCGCTGATAATTGAGATGGCTTTCATAACCTGCTGCGATGGAAAACGACGTTTGAGTATCACAGGTTCAGGGCGCCCCCGGATCATGCTAAACAAAGTAAAAGTAACAACCCCAAAAGTAGTTGTTTTTATTCCACCGCCTGTAGATGTAGGTGAAGCCCCGATAAACATCAGACCCATTAAAATCAACAAAGAACTATAATTCAAAAGACTTGTATCCAAAACACTAAAACCTGCTGTTCTGGCAGTTGCAGACGTAAAAAATGCAGCAAAAACCCTGGCACCACCGGAAAGTTCACCCATAGTATCAGGATTGTTAAATTCCAGAAGCAAAATTAACAGTGTTCCGCTGACTAAAAGAACAAAGGATATAATTAAAACTAGCTTACCATGCGTAGAAATACGACTCCTGTAACGGATATACCTGCCCAGTTCAAGGATTACGGTAAACCCCAAACCCCCGATAATAAATAGGGTAACTATTGTCCCGTTAACCAGGTAATCAGCCGGAAAACGAGTCAGACTATCAAAATTGCCAAATAGATCAAACCCCGCATTGGCAAAAGCTGACACAGCATGGAACAAAGCAATAAATATACCTTCTAAAATACCGTATTCAGGAACAAACCTGATGCCGAGCAGTATTGTTCCAATCAAAACAAAAAACATCGCAAGGTGCAATACCACCTTAACCAGGGGAATAATACCGGCAATGGACTCCTGATTGAGGGCTTCCTTTACCATGATCCGTTCCCGCAAAGATATCCGCCGCCCCAGAAAAATGAAAGTCAGGGTAGTCATGGTCATAATGCCAAGCGCACCTATAAATATCAAGATTAAAATTACACTTTGACCAAAAAAGCTATAAAAAGTGCCCGTATCGACAACAACCAGACCTGTTACGCAAACTGCCGATGTCGCAGTGAATAGCGCATCAATATAAGAAAGTTCTGCCCCATCATAAGATGAAGGCAGAAGCAGAAGCAGTGATCCGGCCAAAATAATACCTATGAACCCCAATGCTAAAGCGCGAGCTGGATTTGTAGGTTTCCGATTCTTACGCAAAAAAAACATCTCCAATCGGAGATTATGCTGTATTAAAAAAATTATTTTATGTTTTTTAAGGAAATCTCTTTCATAATCTCAATACAAAAGATTACTACTTCAATATCTTCCTTAATTTCCAGGTTCAATCTTTTTTGAAACAAGCTATCTGTTGTTTCATCTCTTTTAAGAATTTTTTCTGCCACAGCTGCAACTAACTGATTAACCTCTTCTGCCAGGATTCGAAGGTTTTTATTTTGCAGTTCCATGAACTAATCGCCTGCCCTGCCTGTTGTTAACTGCAATCTTGGCAGCTCCGGGATTCCTTCAGTTACTATCCATCTAAGTTTATTCTTTTCTGGATCTGCCTTCCGACAATACAATTAGATAGTATCAAGTTTGACATAAAGATAGTATTAATAATATTCGCCCCCGCATTAAGATTCCATAAAGATAGGGCTTGCATTTTGCAATACAAGCCCTTGGAAGAAAACCTAAGTAATATTAATATTATTCATCAGCAAAACGATAGCCCACACCTACTTCTGTAATGATATACCGTGGTTTAGCCGGGTTTTTTTCAAGCTTACGCCTG
>JBNJHL010000129.1:0-6848 GCA_051748445.1 Bacillota bacterium | reverse complement strand
TGTTGCCGGCAGCGTAGAAGGTTTAAATCCTGAAAGTGTATCTATTGTTGATGCCGATGGTAATGTTCTCTATGATGCTTTTGCGGCAATCGAGGATGCGTCTACATCAAACATTGCAGAGGATCAGTTTCAAATGAGACGCCGTTTTGAAACTGAACTTGAGCAGAGACTGCGCGCACTCCTGGAACAGGTTTACGGTCCCGGAAGAGCTGTGGCCATGGTTTCAGCAGAAATGGATTTTGATGCAAGAGAACAGACCAGTATTGTTTACGATGGAGAGAATGCAGTGCCCAGGTCTACTCATGTGATCAGGGAAGAATCAGAAAATGTTGCTCCACCTGCCGAGGAAGTAGGAGAACCAAATATCCCCGGCCAGGCAGCAGTCGCTGGTGCTGCCGGAGATTCCAGTTATTTGCTGGAAGAAGAAATTGTTAACTATGAAATCAGTGAAACACGTGAATATATCGAAGCAGCTCCCGGGCAGATTGAACGCTTATCAACGGCTGTCATGATAGATAATGAAGGCGATGACCCTTTCCTTGAAGAGCAGGTTGAACAACTGGTCAATTCTGCGGTTGGTTTTGAGGAGGCCCGCGGGGATGCTGTAACTGTACAGATTATGCCTTTTGATACAACCTGGATCGAAGAACCGGAACCGGCAGTGCCAGTCGAAGAGCTGCCGGTTCCGCTATCCTGGTTGATTATCGGAGCAGCAATCCTACTGCTATTGGTCCTGGTAGTTTTCTTCGTTTTACGCGGTCGGGCCAGGCGGCGTGCTGAAGAAGAGCGTGAATTTGATGCAATGGCCCTGGAGCAGGAGCTTGAAAGCAGGGCCAGGGAAGAAGCAGAACAGCTGGAGCCCGGGGAAGCCGAAAGTAAGGCTAGAGCTATACGCAAACTGGCCCAGGAAGAACCGGAAAGTGTTGCCGGCTTGCTTAAAACATGGTTAACGGAGGAATGATCCATCTATGGTCGCAATTAAAAGTGCTTCTGGCCTGAGAAAAGTAGCGATCTTCCTGCTTGCTCTCGGTCCGAATATGTCTGCCAGCATTTTGAAACATTTTAATGAGTCGGAAATCGAGAAGATCAGCATGGAAATTGCTAATACGGCCAGGGTGGAAAGGGATCAGTTAGATGAGGTTTTAAATGAATTCACCGCCATTCATGAAGCACAGCAGTACATGGTTGACGGTGGTTATGATTATGCCCAGGAAGTCCTGGAGAGGACCCTTGGTTCTCAGAAAGCTGCCGATTTAATGAAGAGGTTAAGAGAGTCAAGCAAGGTCAAGCCTTTTACCTTTGTGCGTAATGCTGATCCCAAGCAGCTGGTTAATATGATTGGTCAGGAACATCCGCAGACGATTGCTTTCATATTGTCATACCTTGACGCTGATCAAGCGGCAATGGTATTAGCGGAACTGCCCCAGGAAGTACAAAGTGATATTGCCAGGCGTATTGCCGTTATGGAACGGACTTCACCTCAGATTATTAAGGGTGTGGAGGGTGTTATGAAAGAGCGGCTGTCAACCCTTTTCCAACAGGATTTCACTGCTGCCGGTGGGATTGGCGCTATTGTTGAAATTCTTAATAATGTTGATCGTGGAACGGAAAAGCTAATCCTGGAAGAGCTGGAAAAAGAAGACGCCGAGCTGGCTGAAGAAATCAGGCAGCAGATGTTCATCTTTGATGATATTGTCAATCTTGATGATGCTTCGATTCAAAGGGTGGTTCGTGATCTTGACAATAATGATATTGCCATGGCCCTTAAGGGTTCAAGTGAAGAGGTTAAAACAAAAATTTTCAGAAATATTTCTAAGCGGGCAGGCGAAATGTTGCAGGAGAATATTGACTTTATGGGTCCTGTCCGACTGCGTGAAGTTGAAGAGGCGCAGCAAAGAATTGTTGCAGTAATCAGGCGCCTGGATGAAAGCGGCGAAATAATAATATCACGGGGTGGCGACGATGCCATTATCGCATAAAAATGTTTACAAACAGCCGCCAATTTTTGGTGATTGCAGCTACGAGTCAGAAGGGTTTGTTTGTGAGCCGGATTTCGGTGGGCATGAGTTTCAATTCGAGCAGGCAGTTGATAATGGATCTGATCGTGGAGAAGTTGTCTTTTGGTCTGATCCCGAACTTGAAAAAGATAGCCTGGATCTAGAAGAACGCGGGCAGGCTGCTGAAGAGAAAGAAGAAATCGAGTATAACCTGGAAGAAGATATTGAAGCCGAAAATGACAATAGAATAAGGGCCGCAAAATGTGAAAGCAAAAAGAAAGAAGATATAGAGGCAGCTGCTATCAGTAAAGCAGAAAAATTGCTTGAAGAACGGTTTGAAAAATGTGTAAAAGATGGTTACGAACAGGGAAAGTTCAGGGCTGAGGAAGAATGCCGCTCTATGAAGGAAAAAGCGGAATCCAGCTTAAGAGAGGCAGAACTGACCTTGCGGGAAGCAAAACAGCGTTCAAAAGAAATAATTGCCTCTTCTGAGAAAAAAATAGTTGAGCTTGCAGTGGCTGTTGCAGAAAGGCTGGTTTACAGACAAATTGAAGTAGAGCCTGAAACAATTACGTCTATTGCCCGTGAAACAATGAACATGTTGAATGAAGGGACCCAGGTTGACCTGTATGTTAATCCTGCCGATCTCGAAAAGTGCTTCGATTACAGGGAATTTTTAACTAAAGAGTATCCTGACATAAATAAGCTCGAAGTTCTTCCTGATCCGCAACTGCCCCGGGGCAGCTGCCGGGTTGAATCAGAGAGCGGAGTCGTGGAATATTTAATTGATGAAGAAAAAGAGCAGTTGAAAGAAATGCTGTTAAAAATAGCACGCAATGAAGAAAAACGAATGATTGAGGAGGGAGTGCCTGCCTATGACCGGCATTGAAGCCTGTAATGGAAAATATTTCTCCGGCCTTTCTACTCAACAGGGTGGAAGAGTTAAAGGTAAAGTGCGCCAGGTGATCGGGCTGGTCATTGAGGTTAGCGGCATTCGCCCTTTTATTGGGGAAATTTGTTATATACACTCAACCAGCGGCACTGCCTTTGTTGCCGAAGTAGTCGGGTTCAGGGAAAAGTGCTGTTTGCTGATGCCTTTAGGAGAGCTGCATGGTATTGCGCCGGGCTGTGTAGTTGAGCCAACCGGTAAAAGTTTTTCTGTTCGGGTTGGTGAAAATCTAAAAGGTAAGGTTCTGGATGGCCTGGGCAACCTGCTTGATAACGGATTGCCGCCGATGAGTTTTGAGGAAGGGGAAGAATATCCGGTTAACAATGGTCCGCCTAACCCGATGGAGCGTCGTCCGATCGAATCTATCCTGCAGACCGGGGTAAAGGTCATTGATGGGATGCTTACCTGTGGTGAAGGGCAAAGAGTCGGCATTTTTTCCGGTAGCGGTGTGGGGAAAAGCACCCTTTTAGGAATGATTGCCAGGCACAGTGCTTCAGATGTAAATGTGATTGCCCTGATTGGAGAGAGAGGGCGTGAAGTTGGAGATTTTCTCCGTAATGATCTCGGAGAAGAAGGACTCAAGCGTTCAGTAGTTGTTGTAGCTACTTCAGACCGCCCGGCTCTGGAGAGGGTGATGGGTGCAATGGTTGCAGTGACCATTGCCGAATATTACCGTGACTGCGGGGCCAGGGTGATTTTTATGATGGATTCGGTAACCAGGCTTTGCATGGCCCAGAGAGAAATCGGCCTGGCAGTCGGGGAACCGCCCTCAACCAAGGGCTACACGCCATCTGTTTTTGCCCTGATATCCCGTTATTTAGAGCGTTCGGGAACTTCCAAACAGGGCAGTATTACCGGTTTTTATAATGTCCTGGTTGATGGCGATGACTTTACCGAACCGATTACCGATGCGGTGCGCAGCGTTCTTGACGGTCACATAGTTCTTTCAAGGAAACTTGCTTCACAAAACCATTTTCCAGCCGCTGATGTTCTTAATTCCAACAGCCGCCTGATGTTAAACCTGGTTGATGAAAAACACCGGGATCTGGCAGCAGAGGCTCGCAAGCTTCTCTCTACTTATGAGTCAATGGAAGACTTGATTAATATAGGCGCTTATGCGCCGGGGTCACAGCCGGAAATTGACCGGGCTATACAAAAAAGGCCTGAACTATTGAAGTTTCTAAAACAGCAGCCGGAGGAAAGTTTTAATATTGACGAAACCGTTTCTCAGCTGGGAAGGGTTACTTACTAATGATAGTAATGAAAGGTAGTTTCAAGTGAGTTATTATAATTTCAGGTTGCAGCGACTGCTGGGTTTTCGCAATATTCAGGAAGAAGAAGCCAAGCGTGAGCTTGGTAGCAGGTACATGGCCCTGGAATTGGAAACAAACCGTTTAAGCAGCTTGAAACAGGAAGAACAGACGGTGCTCGATAAATGGCGTGAGCAGGTTCAACAGGAAGTGGAGCTTTCAAATCTAAAGGTAACCCAGGAATACAGCGATCTTTTGGAAGGTCGTCTGAATCAGCAGGCTAAAAAATACAACAAGTCGAAAAACCGGGTGGAAGAACAACGTCGGGTAGCACGGGAGTGCTGGCAAAAAAAGCGAATGCTTGAAATATTAAAAGATAAAGCCCGGGAAGACTATAAACGCCAGGAACAGGTAAGGGAAAGAAACCTTATCGATGAAATAGTCCTGAATACATATAACCGGAAAGGAGGTGATTGAATTGAAAGTAGATCAGGTTATACTCGAACAGCTTGATGCAGCCTTAAACGGCAAAAATTCTTCCGGCTCAGTTGAGGGCGACGGTGAATTTGCTGCGGTACTGGACAAGGCCTTAAGTGGTCAAGCAGAAGGAAACAGCAAAAATGAAATCGTGCCCAAAAATGGAAAATCAGCTGCATCTTCAGTTAACGGAGAAGATCAGCCTGTCTCTGGTCAAGAGGTGCCTGAAAACGAAAAAGGAGTTATTGAAGGCACTGAACTGGAAGAAAAGCTCGAACTGCTTATGCTGGCCCTGCTTCAATCGGACCAGGAAACGATAGAAAAGCTAACAGCAAAACCGGGACAGCAAGAGGGTAAGCTTACGGAAGGAAAACTAATTGCTGCTCTTAAGGGTGAAAAAATCAGTTCTGATGCTTTAAAGGAAGAGCTGGCCGCTAAGATTGAGCAGACAGTTAAGCAGGAGGGCGGATTGAAAATGAAAGATGAAGCCCTCGGTAAGACAGCTGAAGCAGAAGCCAAAGAAATCGAAGGCAGAATTAAAGGAGAAGCCAACCTTAAAGCAAACAAAGCTTCTGCCGAAAACGAAGCCCTGTTCAAAGAAAAAGCGGGCAAAGCGCAAAATACTGATAAGGCAAATGAAGCTGAAAAAGGCGCTGCCTTTAAAAAAGCTTCTTTGGGCGAAGCCGCTGATAAGAAAACTGATTTAAAAGGTAAGTTAGCTGAACCGGAAGCAAACAGGTCCGAAACTGCCGGGGAAAAGCCGGAACAAGCAGTTAAGGGTAATAAGGAAGAAGTAAAAAATGCAAAAGTTTTGGCTGAGCAAAGCACTGAAAAAAATACGGAACAAAAAGCAGCAGCAAGGGCGGATATTCAGCAGGATAAGGGGCTGAGTACAGGAAGAAGTGAAAGCGGTCGAGCTGAAACTGACCCGCAAAGGCCTCAAAATGTTAGCCCGGCCCAGGAGCAAAATATTGCCCAGCAGTCAACGATTAAAGGCGATGAAGCGCTGCAGGGCAACCGGGTGCTTAATGCTCAGAATACCAACCTGCGTGAGAGTGTGATGCAGCAGCTGCAGGGCAGGATGACTTACCTGCGGGAAAACGCAAATAACCCGGCCGAAATGCGGGTTACCCTGCACCCACCGGAACTGGGAGAGGTGACAATCCGTGTCTTTTCCAGTAAAGGCAGGCTTTCCGCTTCGATTATCGCTGAGACCCCCCTGGCCAGGGAGATCCTGGAAAGCAGTATTACCGAGCTGCGACAGCGGATGAATTTTGTAAATATCCAGTTTGATCAGCTTGATGTATCTACTGCCGGAAAAGAACATGAAGGGTTCGACCGTCCCGGTGACCGGGAAGGCTCTGGAAAAGCAGAGTTTGGCAAAGCTGAAGGAGACGAAATAGGAAGTGCGGAAAGGGAACCACCGCCTCAGCAAGTACCGCCCGGTGATGCGGGCAGTGGAGTAGATTTCTGGGCTTAAAGGAGGTAATTTGAATGGTTGATATAACCGGAGCAGCAGGTTCAACAGCAGCAGATGTTTCAATGGCAGAAACCACAACCCAGGTACCAAACCAGCAGTTTGACACCGATATGTTTCTGCAGCTGCTTGTAACCCAGTTGCGCTACCAGGATCCGATGTCTGAGGCCCAGGATACCGGTGAGATGATCACCCAGCTCAGCATGTTTACCCTGCTTGAACAGGTTATCCAGCTCCAGGATACAGTTGAAAAGCATGCAGCATCCCAGGATAAGCAGCAGTCTTTAAACCTGTTAAATCAGCAGGTGGAAGTTCGCGGTCACGACGGTTCGCCAATCAACGGAACAGTCAGTGCAGTTGATTTCAGCAGCACCGGGCCGATCCTGACCATAGGTGATCAGGAGTATCCGTTAAATTCCGTAACCAGGGTAGAGGGAGGTAGCACTGAGGATGGTCAATAAAACCGGGCCACATTATAAAACCAATGCAGCGCCTGAAGTTAAGCCAAAATCAGGCCAGGCAGTCCACAAATCTCCTCAGAAAAGCGGTGAGGAAGTTTCCTTTCACCAGGTGCTAGATAAACTGCAGGAGAAACAGGAAGTTGTTTTTTCCGCCCATGCCCGTGAACGGATCGAGAGTCGTAAGATTGAGCTTGATTCAGAAGATATGCACCGCATTGAAGATGCAATGGATAAGGT
>JBNJHL010000128.1:4198-6930 GCA_051748445.1 Bacillota bacterium | reverse complement strand
GTAGCTGCTTCAAGGACAAGCAGTTAATGACGTAAATTATAAAGAGGCGCGGTTGAACCGCGCCTCTTTTCTATATATAACCCCATACGAACTACAGTTGCCTGCAGAAAAAACTCTGCATAATAATCTTTTTATTGCGGCCTGAGCATTATTTCTTCCCGACTGAACCGCGGCCTGGGCGAAGGTGATTCAGCAGGATAGCCTACCGGCAGCAGCGCTACTACCTCAATCTGGTCCGGTAACCCCAATGCTTCTTGCACCTGCTGCGGGTTGAACAGCCTGACCCAGCAACTGCCAAGACCCAGCGCCTCAGCTGTCAGGACCATATGTTCAACTGCAATACCCAGATCTACATATGCACCGGCAGGTATGACCACGTCATCAACCGTATCCGGCATATTTCTCTTGTAAATATAGCCGGCTGCTTCTTCGCTGACAACATTCATTTGCACCAGTTCTTTCATTCTTTTCTTAACCATATCCCTGGTATAGGCTTTGCGATCAAGACAGCAGACAAAGATAGAAGGCGCTTCAAGAACAAAAGACTGAACCACGGTTCCGGCAATTTTTTGTTTTTCGCTTTCGCTGTTTAAAAGCACAAAACGCCAGGGCTGACGGTTTGTCCCTGATGGGGCCAGCCTGGCCGCTTCAATAATCTGACCCAGATCTTTTTCTGATACCGGATCACTTTTATATTTTCTGATACTGCGGCGGTCTTTGATTGCATCAAGTAACATTTTACACATTAATAAACACTCCCAGCTTACTTTTTATCCTTGCCGAACAATGAAGATATCCGGCCTTTTTTCTTGGACAGATCAACATTTTCCAGGGCTTTTCTGGCTGCATGGTAACCCTTTTCTATTAAAAACTTACCTTTACTGGTATCGTAAAAAGCAAACTCGCTTAAATCCGGTTCAATAACCAGGTCCGCATAGTCAGAAGCATTTTGATCGTGCTGCCGCTTAATAACGTCAAAAGACTGGATTAACACTTCTATTAAAGTCTCAGGTTCTTTTTGCAACAGGCTCTGCGCTCCAACATTTACAGAAATTATATAATCCAAATCTTGATCTTTCAGTAGAGAAGCAGGAATATTATTAAGCAAGCCGCCATCAACCAGCATCAAACCTTCACTTTCAACGGGAGTAAAGATACCCGGTATGGAGCAGCTTGCAGTTACTGCTTCAGCAAGCGCTCCCTGTTTCATAATGATTTCTTTGCCTTTAATTATATCGACAGCATTAATCAGCAGGGGCAGCTCCAGGTCTTCAAATTGTATATCGCCCAGGTAGTGTTTAACAACTTTTAACAGGCGCTTTGACTCAATAATCCCCTTGCGTGGCCAGGAAATCTTGATCAGATCTTTCCATGACACAGACTCAGCAACTTCCTGCAGTTCATCAACACTTTTTCCTGAACAATAGAGTGAACCAACAATACTGCCGGCGCTGGTTCCGGCAATACAACATAGATTCACATTACTCTCTTCTAAATATTTCAGTACTCCAATATGGGCTATGCCCCTGACGGCTCCACCGCTTAAAGCCAGACCAATTTTCATATCCTTTCATCACTCCGTATGTAATTAATGAACAATCTGCATGCCTGTCCCGGCCTAAAAATTCAATTCATCTTGCTAATAATTCTTAACCCTTCCAGAGTCAATAAAGTGTTAACCTCATCAATTGTTTCAGATTCCCGGGCAATCATCGAAGCAAATCCACCAGTAGCTATAACCTTTGGTTCTTCTGGAAATTCATCCATCATCCGACAGACAATACCGTCTACCTGACCAACATAACCAAAGACAATACCAGATTGCATGCTGGAGATTGTATCTTTACCAATAACCTGAGGGGGTTTTATAATCTCCACCCTCGGTAACTTTGCTGCTTTATCAAAAAGCGCCTCCAGGGAAATACCAATACCCGGTGCTATTACACCACCCAGGTATTCACCATATTTCGAAACGGCACAAAATGTTGTAGCTGTCCCAAAATCAACAATGATCAGCGGTCCATCATACAAATTATATGCAGCAACTGCATTGACAATTCGATCAGCTCCCACTTCCTTAGGATTATCTGTTACAATGTTTAAGCCGGTCTTAATACCGGGCCCAACAACCAGGGGCTCCAGGTTAAAATATTTATTAGACATGCGTTCAAGCGAATACATCAGGGGCGGGACAACCGATGAAATGGCAATAACTGAGATATCAGATAAATCAATACGGCTGTTATTAAGGAGATTCTTAATAATCATGCCCAGCTCATCTTCGGTACTTTCCCTGCGGGTAGCCAAGCGCCAGTAAACTATGATATTCTCTTCACGGTATACACCGAGCATGATATGAGTATTGCCTACATCAATAGCTAATAGCAATTACCGTCACCCCAAATTTATGGTATTAGAAGTATAAACAAGCGTCAGGCAAATATACTATAGCAGAAAGAACATGAATTGAAAAGAAATGCTTAAAATATAGCAAGCAACCAACCGGACGAAGAGCATGAAGGAAAAACATGTGGATCGTCGAAGTAAAAATAATTATTATTGACATCATGATTACCCTGGGAGGAACTATTGTGTTACTAAAAAAGTTTGGAACCAGCAATTATTTTGTTGCCATGATTTTTTTGCTGATTATAACCATCTTGCTGGTTATAACCGCCTTCATTGTGACAGCTTTTATGCCCGGTTCACTGGCCAGAGAACCTTACCAGTAT
>JBNJHL010000128.1:0-4188 GCA_051748445.1 Bacillota bacterium | reverse complement strand
ATGATATAACACCGGCTCATGAATTTGAACCATGGTCTTTTAAAATTAAACAGCTGGAAGTAGTGTTCCCAGATGGAGGGATTATTATAAACCTCGATCAAAAAGCGAACTACAGAAGCGACCTGCTTCTTGGTGAAGGCACTTATTATCATCAAGAGACACAACTTGAAGATAGCAACATTGGTGGCCTTTTTATCGTTACCGAAAACCACCAATTTGAAGAAATCAGAGGAGATAATATTTTTATACCGGTGGAAAATGAATCCCTTTTAACCTATCTTGCAGATACTTATGAGGGACAAATGGGAATTCCGGCTCTCTGGGAAGATACAATTCCCCTATCATTCCATAAGGAAAATAGCCTTGTATATTACTATTTTGTTTCTCCTGATGGAAAAGCGTTAATGCCTCCTGCTTCCGACTACTCCGACTTAACTGTGTTCGGAGCTTTCCTGGTTTATACGCTTTTTTTATGCATCATTGTCATGATAATAACAATGCTTTCACCCGATCATCGTTATTCAAAATACTGGATTCAACTTGGCAAAACAAAACCAACTTTGTTTAGCCTGGTAAGTATTCTTGTGATAGCAGCAATGCTGACCTTTAATAAACTGATAATTGATTTGTTAGAGTATAAAGATTTTTATCTGGCACCGGGTTACATTCTGGTAATTGTATTATTGATTATAGCAGACAAAATGAATTTAATTGGTTGTCTTGATTTTGGTCTACGCCAGGACCGGCTGAAAAATGGTTATTTGCTGGCTATTGTTTCTGCCTTTTTGATGACGGCTGCCATACGCGGCTTCCCGGCCGGCCTTTCAACTGAAAGCGCAGATCATCTTATAAGATTACCTCTACTCTTTTTCTTGCTTGCTCTACCACGGGAAATGATCTGGCGGGGATACATTCAGGCCAAACTAAGTCGCAGGTTTGGAGTAAACTGGGGCTTGATCATGATGGCGCTGTTGGCCGCTGTTGTGCATTCAGGATACCTGGCTCTGGTTGACCCCTGGATGTTTTTATATCCATATGCCTATTTGGAAATAGCTTTACTTGTCCCAGGAACAGCAATAATATTAGGTTACCTGTATTTACGAACAGAAAACATTTTATCCTGTGCACTGATGCATAGCTTAATAATATGGCTTCCCGGCATTATTCACTATTAGCAGAAAGGTGGATTAGATGTGGATAAAGAAAAAATTGAAAAAGCAGTTGAAATGATTTTAGAAGCCGTAGGAGAAGACTTAAATCGTGAAGGCCTTCTTGGCACACCAAGGCGCGTTGCTAATATGTATGCGGAATTATTTGGTGGTTTAAACCAGGATGCAAGTTCTCACCTGCAAACCTGTTTTGTCGAAGACGGTCACGATGAAATTGTGCTTGTAAAGGATATATCTTTTTATTCAATGTGTGAGCATCACCTGCTTCCCTTTTACGGCAAAGCCCATGTAGCATATTTGCCTGCGGGGGGGAGAATTGTTGGCCTAAGCAAGCTGGTCAGGGTAATTGAAACCGTAGCCAGGAGACCCCAGCTTCAGGAACGCTTAACATCTAATGTCGCAGACATTATAACCGAAGAGCTAAAACCAAAAGGGGTGGTTGTCGTTGTTGAGGCTGAGCACCTCTGTATGAGCATTCGCGGAGTCGGAAAGCCCGGTGCTGCTACTGTAACTTCAGCCGTTCGTGGATTGTTCAGGCGCAATCCCAGCTCAAGAGTCGAAGTGTTCAGTTTGATCAGGGGTAAAGCTAATTAATAAAAGCTGTAATGGGGAGCACCCGATGGAAAAAATTGATAAGATAATTGCCAACCATGTATATAACGATTATGTAAAACGTAATAGTAATGCAGAAAACGAGCGGGTTTTTTGCTGCCATCGTTTTGACCATTTAGTGGATACTGCCCGCTTAACCTATATACTTATTCTGGAAGAAGGCAACCCATTCATTTCCCGGGAAATAGCGTACGCTGCCGGCCTGCTGCATGATATTGGCCGCTGGACTGAATATCAGACCGGTACAGATCATGCAAAAACAAGCGCTGAATTGGCAGAAGATATTCTTTTTGAAGCTGGCTTCAGCAGCGCAGAAACTCAACTAATTCAAAAAGCAATAAGCGAGCATCGAAATAAAAATATCAGCGGCAGCAATAGATCTTCGTTAAGCGCTGCCCTGGCCCGGGCAGACAGTCTAACCAGGAAATGTTTCTGCTGCAGCTCTAAAAAACAGTGCAATAAATTTGAACAGCAGCCAAACAGAAATACACTGATTTATTAATTTATGGAGGATCCGATTTATGAAGAACTTAGATTTGGGTAGTATAAAACTTCCCCTGGGTGAGCGGACTTTAATTATGGGTATTTTGAATGTTACACCTGATTCATTTTCCGACGGCGGGCGGTTTGACCGGGTTGAAAAAGCACTTGAACACGCATACCGAATGGCTGCTGAAGGTGCTGATATAATTGATATCGGCGGTGAATCTACCAGGCCGGGCCATACCCCAATTAGTGCTGAAGAAGAGTTAAGCAGGATAATGCCGGTAATTGAAGGATTAATAAACAATCACAACTTTAAATTACCCCTTTCAATAGATACATACAAGTCAGAAGTGGCAGGCAGGGCCCTTGCAGCCGGAGTGAAAATGCTAAATGATGTCTGGGGTTTAAAGAAAGACAAAGAACTTGGAAAACTTGCTGCAGAGCATAAAGTGCCAATTTGCCTGATGCATAATCGCAGTAGCACAGATTACAATGATTTAATACCGGATATTATAGCTGAATTAAAAGAATCTATCGAGCTGGCTCATCAGGCTGACATTGATGATCGCCGGATTATAATTGATCCTGGTATTGGCTTTGGCAAAACATATGAACAAAACCTGGAGGTAATGCGCTCTCTTAAAGATATATGTTCACTGGGTTATCCACTGCTGCTGGGAACTTCCCGCAAATCAATAATTGCAAAAACCCTCAATTTGCCTGCTGATGAGAGAGTCGAGGGAACAGCTGCAACCCAGGTATTAGGAATAGCTGCAGGTGCAGATATCATCAGGGTTCATGACGTTAAAGAGATGAAACGGGTAGCAATGATGACAGATGCTATCGTCAGGAGGTAATTAATAAATGGACCGGGTTATTATAGAAAATATTGTTTGTTACGGTTATCACGGTGCTCTCCCGGAAGAACAAACCCTGGGCCAGGAATTTTTAGTTAGCCTGGAACTGGGAGTAGATTTATCCAGTCATAGTGAAGACCGGATTGAATGTGTAGTGGACTACAGATCCGCAGTTTCTATAACAGAGGAAATCATGTATGGACCACCATGCCAACTGCTTGAAACCCTGGCTTCACGGATAGCAGACAAACTTCTGGGTATTAGCGGCATTATTGAAGCTACCGTTGAAGTTCGCAAACCGAACCCTCCTATACCGGGAGTACAGGGGGGAATAGGTATTATTGTAAGCAGGAGCAAGTAAACAGCATAAGCGCTTAGTCTGCTAAATCCCAGAGCTCGCTTCTGTATTCTTAAACAGGCAAAGCAGATTTACATACTGCAGTTTGGTCAATTAAATCAGGCGAGGGAGGACAATAATTATTAATAAAGCATATCTAGGCCTCGGTACTAACCTGGGAGAACGCATTGAGAATTTAAAACAGGGCGTAAAGTTGCTTGATGCAGATCAAGAAGTAAAAGTTATAAAAGTATCTCCCCTCTATGAAACTGATCCGATTGGAGGCCCGGTGCAGGGCTCCTTCCTCAACGCCTGCGCTGAAATCAAGACATTCTTATCCCCTGTAGAACTATTAACAAGGATGCTGTCCATAGAGGACGAGCTGGGAAGGGTAAGAGAAAAAAGGTGGGGACCGCGCCTGATAGACCTGGACCTGCTTGTTTACGGGGAACAAGTTATTGACACTGAGTTTCTCCAGCTGCCTCACCCAAGGATGGAAGAACGGGATTTTGTCATGGTTCCCTTAAACGATATCGCACCGGATTTAATTATCCCAGGCCAGGACAAATCGGTAAGTGAAATCCTTTCAAAGCGAAATACTAGGTCAGGTATAAAGCTGTATGCTCCTACAGGCTGGCATACCAACTAGTATTTTAAACTGAATATCCTGCTTGTAGCTGCCCAGCCTGCTTAAGAATGCTTACACTAACATAAAGTACAGGAATGG